>CAZNYN010000006.1:0-79391 GCA_964577295.1 uncultured Synergistaceae bacterium
GTGACCTGTCGGGTATGAACCGAATGCTCTAGCCAACTGAGCTACAGCGCCAAAAGTTGGTTGCGGGGATAGGATTTGAACCTATGACCTTCGGGTTATGAGCCCGACGAGCTGCCGTGCTGCTCCACCCCGCGATAAATGTTTGGTGCCGAGAGCGGGATTTGAACCCGCACGAACTTGCGTTCGCAGGATTTTAAGTCCCGTGCGTCTACCTTTCCGCCACCCCGGCTGACAAGAAGTTATTATACCAGCAATCGGCGATTCGTCAATACCTTTTGGCAGTGCCGTAAAAAACTTTTTGTCTATTATTTTTTGTTCTCATCCGAACGGCAAAAAATTTCCTGCTCCAAAATCTCGGCCGCATCTTTTACCAAACCTTCACATGGGCGGCTTTCATAGTAATTTTCGTCGCGCACAGCAGGTTCGGGAAGATCCTCCCCTTCTTTGATGCCCAGAAGCTCAAAACACATTATTGTCTCATTGCGTTTTTTAAACTCTTCAACTATTTTTCGCTCAAGAGCATAGGAAAGGACTTTGCCTTCCTTGTCTTCTGTGTCATCGTAGCCTTTTGCAAGCCCCGCCACGATTGTCATTCCCGATACCGCACCGCATACGGATCGAAGTTTTCCGTAGCCGGCACCGAAGTTGGAGGCCAGTCTCATCGTTGTTTTTCTGTCCAGCCCCAATTCATCCGCATAAGCCATCACAACTGCCTGACAGCAGTTGCAGCCGGATCTGAAATTTTTGTCAGCCGCTTCGACAGCATTCATAGTTTTTCCCCCATCTATCGTTCTGCGATTAGTTGCTGCAGATGTTTCTTAATTTTCCTATTCCGTCAATTTCAATTTCCACTATGTCTCCGGCTTTTATTGGTCCTACTCCTTCGGGTGTGCCCGTGGCTATTACGTCTCCCTCTTCAAGCGTGGCAAAGCGGCTTATGTGAGATATGAGCCGCTTTATGGGAAATATCATCTGCGAAAAGGTTGCTTCCTGTTTTACAAGGCCGTTTACTTTTGTTCTGATAACAGCATCGTTCGGCATCTCTTTGACAAGAAGCAGAGCTGGGCCGAATGGAGCGAATGTGTCAAAGCTCTTTGCCCTAGTCCACTGACCGTCGGCTTTTTGCATCTCTCTGGCTGTCACATCATTCATTATCGAATAGCCAAGGACATGATCCAAAGCATTTTCTTCCTCGATGTTTTTTCCGCCTTTGCCTATAACTACTGCCAGTTCTCCCTCATAGTGAATAACGCCTGCCCATGAGGGTATCCTTATTATTTCCTCACTGCCGATCAGGGCTGATACTGATTTCATAAATACCAGCGGCTCTTTGGGTATTTCGTTGTTAAGTTCTTTAACGTGGCCAAGGTAGTTGCGCCCGATGCACCATATTTTTTTCGGCGTGAAGGGAGGCAGGAATCGAACCCTATCTGTCGGATAACTTAGGCGAACAGGAGAGAGTGTCTTGGCAAACGGATCTCCTTCAACAATATCCACGGAGTTTGCCCTTATAACGCCGGAGTAGGATCGTCCGTCAACCATGAAACGGCAGTATCTTGTCGAAACATCGGCAGCTTTGTCCATCTCTATAACGCCCCCTATATTTTTTCGAGTGCTTCCGCAACTTGCTCGAGTGCCGCCGCAAGCTGAGCGTGAGTTGTTCCTATGTTGACACGGGCAAAACCGTCTCCGGCTATGCCGAAGTTTGTGCCTTTGTTGAATCCTACTTTCGCCTTGTTTACAAGGAAATCCTGAAGTGTTTCGCTGTTAAAGCCATATCCCCTGAAGTCTATCCAGAATATGTATGTTCCTTCGGGATGATCCAGTTTTGCTTTCGGCATACGCTCACGGATAAATTCCTCCGTGTAGTTTCTATTGACTTCAAGATATGCCATGAGCTGATCCAGCCACTCTCCGCACTGTGCATACGCTGTCTCCATCGCCGTCAGTCCAAGAATATTTACGGAATTGAGGTGGAAGCGTTCTATGACAGAGATGTATCTTGCGCGCAGGCTTTCGTCGGGGATTATGGCTACAGAGGCTTTCATTCCCGCTATGTTGAATGTCTTGCTCGGCGCGACAAATGTCACTGTACGCTCTTTCATTCCTTCAAGAGAGGCTAAGCATATATGTTTTGCATCGCTGTAGACAAGGTCCTGATGTATTTCGTCCGAAATTATGAGCATGTCCTTGCGTTTTGCAAGATCCGCCAAGGCTTCCAGTTCTTCTCTGCTCCATACTCTGGCCACAGGGTTATGAGGACTGCACAGTATGAGAGTGCGGCATGTGGGTGTCACGAGCTTTTCAAGCGCTTCTATGTCCATGACATATCGCCCGTTTTCATACTTGAGGGGATTTTCGTTGATTATTCTGCCTGCCTCGCGCACAGTGCGGTAGAAGGGAGGGTAGACTGGAGTCTGTATTATTACTCCGTCTCCGGGCTTTGTGAAGGCCATCACCGCGAAGGACAGTCCCGCAACAACACCGGGAGCCCATGTAATGGCTTCTGTGCCGAATTCCCAGTTATGGCGTGTCTTTTCCCAATTCTGTATGGCTTTGAGCAGAGACTCCCTTATTCTGGGATAGCCCAGAGCACCTTCATCAAGTTTTTTGTGAAGGGCATCCAAAACTTCGGGCGGAGCCTTGAAGTCCATATCCGCAACCCAAAGGGCTGCGATGTCACCGCGTCCGAATTCTTCCTCCAGTCCGTCCCATTTCTCGCAGTCCGTGCCGCGTCTGTCGATGTATTCGTCAAAGTTATACTTCATTTCTATATACCTCCCGTGAAATAAAACAAAATCAGGTCTCGCCGATTATGTCAGTTGAAAATGCTTTTACATTGTAATTTCAAAAGTTGAAAAATACAAACCGTATTTGTACAAAAAATACCATGATCAAATCTCTGCATTTTACGCTTCATACATGTTATACTTGACTTTTGTAAACACTTTATTTTCGGGAGGAGTCATCCTTTATGCTGAGTTTTTTGGCTGTCGGCATGGGCGGCTTTATCGGAGCCTCAATGCGCTACGCAATGAACTTCATTCCGCTCTTTTCTCTTATCAACTTTCCGGCGGCAACATTACTGATAAATTTTTCCGGTGCTTTGATGATTGGTATGGTGACGGCATGGTCGGAACATTTTGATAACACAGGGGCTCTCACTGTATTGTTTTTAAAGACCGGGCTCTGCGGCGGATTCACTACTTTTTCTACTTTCTCATTGGAGACCATGGATCTGATAGGAAGCGGACGTATCGTTGCCGGTGTCTCCTACGCACTGTTAAGCGTTATTTTGTGCCTATTTGCCATATATATCAGCAGGCCGACATTTAATATGATGTTTGCGTAGATTTGCATAAATACCCTTGCACATTGCATTCCATGACGGGAAAATAACTAAAAAGCAACTATGTTTTTTAAAATTGGGAGGAACATACATGACAAATAATAAAGCAGATAAAAGCAGCGCCGAACTTGAACTTGGAAGTGGGGCTGTGCTTCCCGAAAGAGAAAGTGTACCGGATGCGTACAAATGGAAGTTAAGTGATATTTACGAAACCGAAGAGTCCTGGGAAGAGGGATTTAAACTCCTCAAAAGCCGCACCTCGGAAATATCATCATACATGGGCAGGCTCGGTGAAGGCGCCGATGTGCTGCTGGAATGCCTCACACTGCGTGACAGCCTCTCTATATTCCTCGGCAAGCTGATTGTCTATGCTCACATGAAGAGCCACGAAGATACGACAAAGTCAAAATATCAGGGACCGGCGAGCAAAGCCTCATCCCTGGCTGTGGAGTTTTCAGCGGCAGCCAGCTTTATAACTCCAGAATTGTTGGCTCTATCCGAAGAAACACTTGCAGACTATATAGCTAATCCCGCTCTTTCGGATCACGCCTTTGCCCTTAAAGAACTGTTACGTCAGCGTGCTCACATTCTCACACAGAAGGAAGAAGCTATACTTGCAAAGACTGGCGACATGGCAGGCACTGCGGACAATGCTTTTTCAATGCTTACAAACGCCGACATGAAGTTTGAATCCATAAAGGATGAAAATGGACAGACTGTAGATATGTCCGAGGAAAGGGCCGTATCCTATCTGCGCTCACCAAAGAGAAAAGTGCGCAAGGCCGCGTTTGACTCTCTTTATAAACCCTATGCGGAGATGAAAAACACGCTTGGCGCAACATTTGACGGAATGCTGAAATCAGCCAAATTTTATGCCGAAGTAAGGAATTACTCTTCCCCTCTCGAAGCGGCACTGGACGGAGACAACATACCGACTTCCGTATATGACAGACTTGTTGATACACTTGAGAGCAGCTTGGAGCCTATGCACAGATACATGGCTATCCGCAAAAGAGTCTTAAAGGTAAAAGAGCTGCACATGTATGACCTGTACACACCTCTTACATCAGACCCTTACAAGGATATTTCATGGACAGACGCTAAAGGCATGATGTATGAAGCTCTCGCACCTCTGGGAGAAAAATATATCGAACAGATAAAAAAGGGACTGGACGAAGGATGGGCAGACGTATTCCCCAATAAGGGCAAACGAAGCGGTGCATATTCATGGGGCAGCTACGCCACACATCCTTACATATTTATGAATTACACAAACAGTTTAAACGATGTATCCACTCTCGTTCACGAAATGGGACACTCAATGCACAGCTTCTATTCAAGAGAAAATCAGCCCTATGCCACGGCGGACTACTGCATATTCACGGCGGAAGTGGCCTCCACAACGAACGAAGTGCTATTCCTGAACCACTTGATATCACAAACCGAGAACAAAAAGAAAAGACTCTATCTCCTCAACAGAAGGCTTGAAAATATCAGAACAACAGTCTACAGACAGACAATGTTCGCCTCGTTTGAAAGAGAAGTCCACAGGCGCGCGGCATCGGGAGAGGATACGACTCCTGACGCTCTCTGCACTCTCTGGTATGAACTGAACAGAAAGTATTACGGAGAAGATATCGTAATTGACGATGCTCTGAAAATGGAGTGGGCGAGGATTCCCCATTTTTACAGTCCGTTCTATGTCTACCAGTATGCAACCGGATTCTCGGCAGCGACGGCCCTTGCCTCGGGAATCTTGGAAAAAGGCGAGAGCGCCCGCGAAAAATATCTGCATTTCCTAACAAAGGGCGGCTCTGACTATCCGATAAATCTTTTGAGAGATGCCGGAGTCGATATGAGCACACCGGAGCCCGTCGAAAAAGTTATCCGCATATTCGAAGAAACATTGACCGAGACAGAAAAACTTTTGGCATAAAATGCAGTGGGCCGCGTTTCTCACATTCGTCCTTACAGCCTGCTATACACCCGGCCCCAATATCATACTGGCGATGAATACGGCGAGGCTCTTCGGCTTTAAAAAAACTCTCCCTCTCATGGTCGGCATGACAGGCGGACTCTTTGTTGTAATGACGCTTAATGCTTTTGCAAATATCTTCATAGGAAAATATATACCGAGCCTTCTGCCAGCTCTTAGGACAATAGGCTCGGTGTACCTTCTCTATTTGGCGTGGAAGATGGCGTTCCCAAGCAAAAAAGCCGCAAATGAAACCTGCCTTGACAGCAGAGTTCCAAAAATAGCAGACGGATTCACACTGCAATTTCTAAACCCCAAAGTCATATTATTCGGACTTACATCAATGTCGACTTTCATAGCCCCATGGGCATCGTCACGCGCGCCCTTCTTTCTGTGCGGGCTATTCCTTACCGTAAACTGTGCCGTAGCCTTTACTTTATGGGCTCTCCTCGGCACAGCTCAGGGCCGTGCCCCAGGCGGACAGAGCAGAGCAATGGGCGTAGTTATGGGAATGGCTCTTGCATGGTGCGCACTTTCCGTATCCGGAATATTTTGATTTTACAAAATTTTTAATTTTAGATATTGAACTTTTCGCAGAGGATAGTTTATAATAGTAAAAGCTAATTTTGCCATTTTGTATGAAAATCAAAAATATAAGGAGAGTGCTTTCTCATGGGTTCAAAGGACACAAAGGTTGTAGTGGCACTTGGAGGCAATGCGCTTCAGGAATCCGGATCACCGGCAACAGCGGAAGCTCAGCTTGAGGTTGTACGCAAGACATGCGAATTCCTTGCGGACATTAATTTAAAGGGATATGAAATGGCCATAGTCCACGGCAACGGCCCTCAGGTCGGACGCATTGCCCTTGGACAGGAGCTTGCAGCCAAACACGACCCCAAACTTCCGGCAATGCCGTTTGACGTCTGCGGAGCGATGAGCCAGGGATACATCGGCTACCAGATTCAGCAGTGTCTTCGCGACGCACTCAGAAACAGAAACCGCAATGTTCCGGTCGTAACTCTCGTTTCTCAGGTTGTTGTCGATGAAGACGACAGCGCTTTCAAGAATCCGACAAAGCCTATAGGCCCCTTCTACTCCGAAGAAGAAGCTAAGCAAATCGCAGAAGAAAAAGGCTATACAATGAAGGAAGATGCGGGCCGCGGATGGCGCCGTGTCGTAGCCTCGCCGAAACCCAAAAGAATAGCAGAAATAGACTCCGTAAAACGTCTGTGGGATTCCACAATAGTCATAACAGCGGGCGGCGGCGGTATTCCTGTAATCGAAAATATGGACGGATCTCTGACCGGTGTGGCGGCTGTTATCGATAAAGACCTCGCAGCGGAGCGTTTGGCGGAAGACATGGAGACCGATGTACTTCTCATTCTTACGGAAGTCGACAAAGTCTGCCTCAACTTCAACAAGCCCGACCAGAAAGTGCTCGACCATATCACGGTATCCGAAGCCATACAGTATATAGAAGAGGGACACTTCGCCCCCGGGAGCATGCTTCCGAAGATTATGGCGGCAGTGAAATTTGCGCGCCGCTTCCCCGGCAAAAAAGCAATCATCACATCGCTCTACAAAGCAGTGGACGCGCTTGAAGGAGATGCCGGAACAGTAATAACAATGGCATAGAAAAAAACATAAAATAAAAAATCGGCGGAAGAAAATCGCAGTTAAATGATTTTCTTCCGCCGATTTTTGTATAGCCGCAAAATTTACGGAGCTATGCCGAGCACGTATGTCCAAAACGGTATGGATAAGACTCCCAGAACCGTTGTCGCAGCGACAAGGTCAGCCGCATATTCGGCATCCATATCCATCTCTTTTGCCAAAATGAAGCAGTTGACGGCGGAAGGCATGGAGCTGAGCATGACAGTAGCCTGCATAAGAGGTCGAGGCACAGGGAAAATCATCAGCATAAAAAACATTATCGCTGGATGAACGAGCAGCTTTATGACAGAATCGGCAAATGTGGACTTAAGCATTTTAAGCACCTTGCCTATCCTTGAAAGATCAAGTGTACCTCCCAAAGCAAGAAGGGCTACTGCCGTGGCGGCATTGCCCATAAGCTTCATGGCTTCATCTGCAAAACCCGGGAGCTTGTCAAGCCCGGTCAAAGCAAGTGCTATCCCTGCGCAGCATGAGATTATGAGGGGATTAAGCGCAAGTTTTTTCAGTATCTTCCTCAGAGCATCGCTGCTCAGTTTTCCAAAACTGGCAGTCTCTCCTGCCATTACGGAAAAGAGCTGAAATGATATCGTGCTGACTGCCAAGTAGACAGAGGCGTTGTGAAGCCCGGCATCTCCCATGGCAAGGTACATTACAGGAAACCCGAGATATATATTGTTTGAACGAATGCAGGCAAAGGCCGATACGGATATGCGCCTGCCGTCGCCTTTGTGAAAAAAGAACGCGGCTCCGGCCCAAGATGCGGCTATTGTCAATATGTAGCAGATATTCAGCGATAGCAGAAGGTTGGGCTGAGAGAGAACTTCCCTTCCCGATATGAAGGTCGTGCGGAAGAGCAGAGGGGGCAATATAACCCAATACAGAGTTTTTGTAAGAGTTTTTATATCATCCTTATTGTAAAAGCCAAACGCACGCAGCAGATTGCCTGCGGCAATAATGGACATCAAAGGCAGAACAAGAAAAAAGCCGAACATAAAAACACCCTCTCAAAATACTGATAGCATGTATAATTATACATGCTATATGAACAAAAATACGGAGGAGATCATTTGAAAAAATATTCAAAAAACAGACTGAAATATAAATCTCCTTACACAATCCTGATTATTCTTCTCTGCGCTGCTTTATTCAAGTTCGCAGCTCCCTATATTGAAAACACCGGAGAAATTGAGAAGGGAATTCTTACATTCCACGCCATTGATGTCGGACAGGGAGATTCCTTCCTCTTCACATTTCCCGAAGGTTCAACAATGCTTGTGGATGCCGGACCGGAAGATTCCGGTCCTAAAATAGTGCGTTACTTGAAAAAAACAGGTGTCAGGAAGATAGATATACTTGTAGCGTCCCATCCGCATTCGGATCACATTGGCGGAATGCAGGAGGTTATGGATAATTTTTCCATAGGCAAAGTTTGGGATTCGGGCTATAACCACGGCTCAAAACTCCAGATAGATTTCTACAAACGGATAAAAGCCGAAAACATTCCTTTCGGAAGACCCAAAAGTGGCTTTCGCGAGAATATCGACGGGGCTGTAATAGAATTCATTGCTCCGCTGAGCGGAAAAAAGAGTATCGGGAGCGATGCGAATAATAATTCTCTGGTTTTCCTCGTTAAATACGGCAATGTTAGCTTTCTGATGACGGGAGATATGGAGAAGGAAGAGAGAATGTCGGCGGGACGCTTTCCCAAATGTACGGTTCTCAAGCTGGCTCACCACGGAAGCTCAAACGGAACCGACAGACGTTTTTTGGGGCAGACAATGCCTGAATTTGCCGTTATAAGCTATGCAAAGGGCAACTCATACGGACATCCCCACAAAGAGACCGCAAGCACCGTTAAAAAGGCGGGAATCAGGCGCTTTGACACTGCGGACGGGAGCTTCTGCTTCCGATCTGACGGCAAGACCGTCACATTCCCTAAAGATAGGCAGGTGTATTAGTATGGAAGAAAAATCTACTTCGGCATTTATAGACTCCATGGAATTTGGAATGTGCACTCTGCTTCTGGGAGAAGAAAGTTTCCCAATAACTATTCCTTCTAAATTTATTCCTGCCAAGCTGCACGAGGGGGACTATATGAGGCTCTGCTTTTCTCCTGCTCCCGACGCAAAACATAATGCCCTAGATGAAATTGAAAATTTATTGCGTTATTTTGATGAAAAATAAATAATAAATGCCGTAAAATAGTGTAAAATTTACAACAGGCGTTGCCGCCTCAAAATACGGTTATCTATTTTTCCCACATAGAATAACATCGAGGTTTTGTTGATGATAAAACGATTACCGACAAACATTAAAATATACATAGCCGCAATCATGGCTATTATTATACTTATGCTTTTCTTCTTCCAATATTTTTCCGAGACACTTCGTCTCACCGCAATTAAAGAGGAAGAGCGGCAGATGTTCTATGTTTCCAATTTTTCGGTTAATGTTGTTCGCAGCAGAATAGAACAGTACGGCCGATTTATGAGAACCACGGCAGGGCACATTGTTTCCATCGGCTTTAACAAAGAGAAATCGGCGAACTTTCTGCGCAATGTATCTCAAAGCACAGACTTCAAATATATGGATATTATCTTCCCCGATGACAATCCAACACCTTCTGCGGATAATGTCTTTCCTTCCGGGAGTTCCAAAATATACGCCACGCCAAGAATAGGAACAATTACGATAAAAGGCAAAGACTATTTGCACTTCTCATACCCTATCATTGAAAACGGCACAGTAAAGGCACAGATAAACGGTTATGTAGACGCTCATGAATCGCTTGACACAAGCAGCAAGAACATCGTTCTCGGAAAAACAGAAATTATTTATTTTCGCTCAAACGGGGAGTATCTATTCGCGCAGAATAGCATAGCGAAACTTAGAAACGGCACAAATGTACTGGACTTTATACAGGGCAAAAAAAATGAAATGTCCGTGCCTTTAGAACATGTTTTGAACGCGATATCCAGCAGGCAGAGCCTCTCGCTCAAATTCAAAACAACCTCCGAGACGCGCCTTGCCCATATAGAGCCTGTAGGCGTGGAGGACTGGTATGTAGGTATTTTTCTTCCGGCGGGCATATTAGAAAACAAAGTTAAATCTATAAAAGAAGATACTGTCAAACTGCTCAGCAACATAGGCATCATTCTGTTTTTATTTATTCTATATATCATATATATCGAAAGAAAGTCTCTCAAAGCAATACAAAACGCAAATAAAACGGCTGAGAATCTCATTGCCGGCATTCCCGGAGGAGTTTTCAAATGCAGAGCCGACAAGGATTTTACCTATGAGCTTGTAAGCCAGGGGCTTGCCGATACAACGGGATACAGCACCCCCGCGGAACTTATAGAACAGCAGGGAAGCAGTTTTTGGAACAGCATTCTAACGGAAGACAGAATACTGACACGCGCCACTATTATGAGCAGACTGCGCAGAGAGGGGCGTTTTGAGACAATCTACCGCATGAAAAAACATGACGGGGAGATTATCTATGTACTGTGCAAGGGAGGAACAATACAGGAGAACAGCGGAGATGAATCTGTATGCGCCGTAATCATAGATATAACAGAAACTCAGAAAACTATCGAAAAGTTAATTATAAGCGAAGGCAAGTACAAAGCGGCGATAGCTCAGGCAGATATATATGTCTCTGAATACGACACTGCAACAGATGTACTGATATCTTCCGACAAAGCTTCCGAGATGTTTGCAACACCGCATGTTATAAATAATTTTAAAAATTATCTGTCGGAAGTCATAAAAAAATATCCTGACTCCGAAGGTGTCAAAATATACGGGGACACTCTGTTCAAAGCTGTTCAGACAAAGGAGCAGACGGTTTGTTTCTACTCCCTGACATCTCTTGACGGCAAAAAACACTATTTGAAGACAATATTTACTCACGTTGAGGACGACAGGGGCGGACTCTTAAAAATAATAGGAATATCGGAGGATATCACGGCATTAAAAAATGCGGAATTAAAATATATAGAAACGCAGAAATACAAAGACACTATAGCAAAGCTGTATGAGCGCATATATGAGTATAATCTGACAAAAGGCACTGTGATACTTGGAGGAGAAAATTATTCAAACTATGCTGTGCCAAAGCAGATGGATTTGGATGATATCCGCGGCAGCTTCGTAAAACAGTATGTACACCCCGATGACAGACCTTTTATCCTCAACATGCTTTCATTGCAGGGAGCGGAAGAGTATCTAAAAAAAGGCATGTCTGAATTTGATTACGATTATCGCTGCAAAGCGGCATTGGATTCGGAGATTTACACATGGAAAGCATCACATATTTCGATTTTTGTTGACCCATCCGACAAATCTGTCCATACAACATGGTTCGTAAAAGATATCACAGAGACAATGACCCACAAAAAACAGCTTCTTTATCAGGCAGAGAGGGATCTGCTGACCGGTCTGTACAATAAAACCAGTACAGAGGAAAAAATAAGAGAAACAATCCGGAGCAACCCTGAAGGGCACTATGCACTGATAATGGCGGATATCGATAACTTCAAATCGGTGAACGATACGATGGGGCACTTGTACGGAGATACTGTCATCATAGAATGCGCAAAAAAAATATCGGAAATTTTCAAAACAAACGATATTAAAGGAAGGACCGGAGGGGACGAATTTATAATATTTGCAGAAGAATGCAGCCTCTCTCAGAGCCAAATCAAGACGGCGGCTCTCTATGATGCGCTGAGAAAAGTTTATAACGATGAAGATTCACAGATAAATCTTTCCATAAGCTGCGGCATATCATACTATCCTTCTGACGGACAAACTTTCGAGACACTTTACAACAAGGCCGACATCGCACTCTATCATTCCAAAGACTGCGGGAAAAACTGTGTAAGCACCTATACGAAGTCCATGGGAGAGTCCATGGACGGGAGAAAAACATTCACACTGAAAAAAGAGAACAGACACCTAGCCGCGTATACATCACAGGATGTTTTTAAGACGCTTTGCAGAGCAAAAGACATAACGGCGGCTGTAGAATCATCTCTGAAGGCTCTTGCTGATAATTATGGATTTACAAGGTTACACGTCTTTTTGAAAGCAGAGAAAGACGGCACATGTACTAAAATTTTTGAATGGAATGCGCAGGGGCAACATAGCAGCGATGTGTACGGAAGTGCTTTGAAAAATGCTTCGAAACACCTTCTTGATGCAATGGGGCATACACATTCGCACATAGCAAGAGAGGACGACTTCCCTCCCAACTATGAAAACGCGGCATCAATTATTGGAAGTATTATTACACCAATTAAGGACAACGGAGAGATAAAGGGCTTCATAAGCATAGGCGGAGGCGAGAACAAATCCCTCTGCACTTCGGACGAAATAAGGGATCTAACTCTATCGGCTCAGACTATTGCCGTATTTCTGATTAAGGAAGACTATTATAAAAAACGAGATGCAAAGATCGACAGACTCAAAAAATCAATACAGAAGTCGAAGGAAAAGATTTATATAGTCGATGCAGACACACACGAAGTACTCTTCTCAAATATGCAGGAGACTGCGGAGAGTCAGGGGGAGAGAAAACATCTTCCGTGCTATCTTGCAATATATGGATTTGATTCACAATGCACCGACTGTATACTAAAAAAACGTCTTGATGAAACAGCCGCTTCATCGGAAAATATAGCTGTGTCAAAAGACGAAAAAGGTCTTCTTTTTGCTGTACCGTTCGAATTTTATAACGGAAAAAATACATATTTCATAACAATAATTGACGCTAAATAAAACCCGAGAGGAAGATATTATGACAGACACAACAGCCAGATACAACAAGAACTACCCGGTACCTTGGGAACAGCTCCAGCGCGACTGCAGAGCTCTGGCATGGAAGCTTTTGGACATAAGAAAAGATTGGAGCAGGCTCGTTGCCGTAGCGAGAGGAGGACTTGTTCCGGCCGCAATAATAGCAAGAGAGCTTGATATACATCTGGTCGACACTGTCTGCATCTCCAGCTACACAATAAGAGAGCAAAAAAACGCCAGCATACTTAAGAGACCGGACCTCGCCGGAGTAGACGACTCATGGCTTATAATCGACGATCTCGTCGACACGGGAAAAACAGCTCAGATTGTAAGAGACATGTTTGTGGGAGCACACTTCGCCACAGTCTACGCCAAACCGGAAGGGCGCCCCATGGTTGACACGTTTGTTACGGAAGTAAGCCAGGACACTTGGGTCCTCTTCCCATGGGATACGGCATCCGCAACATCCTTTATTCCTCCTATTATCAATATGTAGAAAATATACATAAAGTCAAATCTCCGCAGCTATGATGACGGAGGTTTGACTTTATTCTTTTTTCGTGTATAATGTTTTATTTGGCGGCGTAGGTTCGCAAATTTTTAAATGGAGGTGATTTAATGAGCAATAAACTGGTTTATATTTCGGGAATTCCCTACTGGATGACTCCCGAAGGACGTTTCATGAACGTTGAAATCATGGACGGAATGCCCGTAGAACATGTCATTATGCGCGGCGAAACGAGATAGCATGACAAACAAGCACCACCGGGGTTTTTAAAAAGCAGTTTTAAAGATTCACATACAAGCACAGGTTCATGAGGAATAAAACAACCCAAACTTTCCTATGAACCGGTGCCGTGGGGCGACAACAACATATTACTTACACAACTTCCCCAATTTTCCCTCTTGAATATAAATTTAAGTTCATAGCATTTATTCATTTATTCTCTTTTTGTTGTATAATATTACGTACTGACAAAAGTAATTTTATACAGACGGAGGAATAGTTCAATTGTCATTTTTGAATTACCTGATCGGCTACAGAAGACTGCTGTCTTGAACAAAATTGCTTTATACCTAAAGACAAAACCTCATATGAAAAAATATGCAGTGTACTTAATTACACTGCTGTTGGCTTTTGCTGTCGCTCTTAACTATATGAAGCTATTTACGGCAGATGTAAGAGAGAGCAAACTCAACTATGAGTATGACAGGATGTCGGAAATTGCGGATGTCTATGGAGATAATATAAAAAAATCCATTAAAATCTATATCGACTTCACATCATCAGCGGCCGCAGCCATCAGCACATCCGGGGGAATAAACCAAGAAACGGCACACAATTTCTTAGAGAATATGGTTGATAATACAGACTTCATCTCCGCATCAGTCACTTTTAGCGACGGTACATACATTATGGCTGTCGAAAATGGGTTAAAGATTCCTCCTCCGTCACCCTCCGTCCCCAATATATCCGGTACAGGCATGCACATAAAGACCATCGACGGCAAGAAATATTTAGTGATAAACGCTGCCGTGACAAAAAACGGCAGAAGCACGGATATGAACATAAGAGGACTGCTTCCTGCCTCATACATCGAGAGGATAGTATCACGCACTGTCTTTGAAAAGGGCGCATCCGCCTGCCTGCTCAATAAGAACGGCGATGTTATGCTCTATCCGCCTTCCGAAAAAGGTACTCAGGAAAAGCTGCCGGCCAATATATTTGCATGGAACGAAAATAAAAAATGTCTTGACCACAAGAATGAATCCACTAAGGCAAAGAATATGCTTGCACTCGGCAAGGATGTTTTATTCAAACCAAACTGTAAAAATTTACAAAGAATATTTTTTATAAAACCTCTGGACATCGGAGATTGGTGTGTCGCGGTAGTGCTGCCTCAGAGCTATATTGACGAAGCGGTATTCCCTGTGGTGAACAAGGCGGGCTACCTCGTGATTCAGATATTCCTGCTCTTCACGGCAATGCTCTCATGCATTATTTGGAGAGAGAGGTCTCTGGCCAAAAAGACAGCGGCCGCCGCTGCTGTTACGGAGAGCTTGATCCGCAGCACTCCGGGCGGTTTTGTTAAGTGTAGGATAAGCGGAGACTATCCTTTTGAATATATGAGCGACGGATTTGCAAAGCTTGCATCATGCGAATCTGTCAAAGATACTGTGGCTTTCTACAAAAACAGTCTGTGGAACAGCATAGCGGAACAGGACAGGGAGACCGCTTCTGCCACCATAAAAGCCCAGCTCAATGAGAGTAAGAGCATAAATGTCACGTACAGAATGAACAGAAAGGACGGAGAGTCCATATACGTGATGAATAGGGGTGGTTTAGCCCATGAAGACAGCGGAGAGAAAGACACCGCATACGGGGTCATTGTTGATGTGACCGATATGCAGAAAGCCATATCTGATCTCCGTGTCAGTGAAAAACGTTACAAGATAGCCACTTCCCAGGCAAATCTTTTGATATTTGAATATAATCCCCAAGATGACACAGTTACTTTCAGTGAAAATACATCCAAGAAGTTCGGATATCCGCCTGTATTGCACAATGCCCTCAGCGGAGACCTTTCGGAATATCCGTTCCTTTATGCTATACACTCACTGACAGGCACAGAAAACACCTTCTCTGACGAATATGAACTCCGTTCCGCCGAAGGCGAAGTTGTTTACGTAAAGGCAACACTTACGGCGATTTTTGAGCATATTGACAAATTGCTCAATGTAATGGGAATTATCGAAGACATAACAGAGCATAAAAAAATACAGATGAAGTGCCAAGAGAGAGAACGGTACAAAAATACTCTTTCCAAGCTCTATGAACGCTATTACGAATTTGACATAACCAACGATGCCGTAATAGCCGGATATGACACAATGTCGGATGCTCAAAAAACTGTCAGCAAAGGTTATTTTGAGATGGAGGCGCAATTTATGGCGCACGACCTTCACCCCGATGACAGGATAACATATGCTCCTTTTGCCACACCATACGGTATAAAACAGCTATGGGCAGACGGCATCACAGATTCAAATATTAAATACAGAGTTATTGAGAAAGACGGCAGCTATAGATGGAAGGATGCCCATATAACCATATTCAGAGAAGCGTCCGATTCGTCTTTAAGGACTATGTGGTTTACCAAGGATATTAATACTCTTATGATTAAAGAAGAAGAGCTGGAAAACAGGGCCAAGAGAGACAGGCTTACCCAGCTTTACAACAAAGTTACTGCGGAAACATTAATCAGTGAACACCTGAAAAATCACTCTGGCGACACTGAAAATACGAAAAGCGCTTTTATAATAATAGATTTGGATCACTTTAAAGATATAAATGATTCCATGGGGCACATGTTTGGTGATGCCGTAATAACAGAATCGGCAAAAAAAATATCGGATACTTTCAAGACGACAGATATCATAGGCCGAATAGGCGGAGATGAGTTTGTAGTATTTATGAAAGACATACAGGACAGAGAACTCACTGTAAAGAAGGCCTATCAGCTTGCAAAGTCAATCGAGACAATGAGTAAGGGGGGCACGGAGGATATCCATATTTCTGCCTGCATAGGAATATCTTTTTCACACGGAGCGGATACAACTTTCAACGAGATGTACAATAAAGCCGACATCGCCCTCTATTATTCAAAAGACAAAGGCAAGGGCAAAGTGACAGTGTATGACGACAGCATGGGACTTTCTGTGCTCAAGAAAGACAATGCGATCATTCCCATAGAAAACAAAACTGAGGGCAGCTTCACTGATGAGCCGGCAAGGTATGTATTCCGTATGCTCTACGGCGCAAAGAATCTCTCTGTAGCTCTGACAGGAGTTTTTGAGCTTGTAATCAGTCATTTCAAATTGTCGCGCGGATATATTTTCGAGAATTCACTGGACAGGAAGAGATTTACCGAGATATTGGAAATATCTGTCTATGATGTTCCGACTATGATGGACAGGTTTAAGAACAAGGAATATGCTTACTGGCGCCCGAACTACGAGAAGAATTTTGACGACAACGGCCTGTTTATCATGGATATTAACAACGCCGACTATGAGCAAATTCGTATTTTCGAGCCTCAGTCGATACACTATATGCTCCAAACCGCCATATACGATGAGGGTATATTCCGTGGATTTATAGGCTTTGATATCTGTGATTCAGAAAGGCCTCTGAGTCCCGAGGATGTTGAAAATCTGTCACTCATAGCCAAAGTTATTGTGCTGTTTGTAAAAAGGGAGTTTCACCGTAACAGCAGAGACCTTAGGGTATCTATATACAAAAACGCAATGGATTCCGTAACAGTCCCTATGTGCGCCGTTAAGTCGGATACATTTGAGCTGCTATACGCCAATAAAGAGGCCATTAAAACAGCGGGCAGAGAACCGGAAGAGACGAAGTGCTTCTCTTATCTCTTCGGACGCTCTCTGCCTTGCCCTGAATGCCCCCTGCTCAACTCCGGAGATAATGACAGAAAAGCATGCTCTATTCCTGCCGATTGGGACATAGAAAACGACGTGTGCATCGTAGCATGCCGCGGCTTTAAGAAATCTGCTGAAGAACTCTCCTGATTCTCCTTGCCGCCTCTTCCATCTGCTTCTCCGAGACAGTGCAGGCTATTCTGACATAGCAGCCGCAGTGAGGGCCGAATGAGTCTCCGGGGATGAGCACAACCTTCCCTTCATTCAGCATTTTTACGCCAAACTCTTCCCCGCTCATGCCTGTGCCAGATACATCCAAGAATAGGTAAAAACTGCCGCAGGGACGGGAGCACTTTATGCCGGGAATATCTGAGAAAAGCTCATAGCCTCTAGTCACTCTCTTCCTGAATATTGCCGATATTCTTTCCGCTTCGCAGTCACAGTTATTCAGGGCATACTCCGCAGCTCTCTGTACCATTGTGTTGACGCTCAACGTCTGCACGACACCGACATTCTGCATTGTTTTAAGCAAAGCGGCATCCGCCATTGCATAGCCTATTCTCCACCCTGTCATGGCATAGCTCTTTGAGAGCCCGCCTATTGTCACAGTTCTCTCCTTCATATCGGGAAGGGATGCGAAGGGAGTGTGAGGGACGGTGTAGGAAAAACCTTCGTAGAGTTCATCGGATATTACAAGAAGGTCGTGTCTCTTTACTGCCGATGCTATCTCCAGCAGCACATTCTTCGGAAAGACCGCTCCCGTAGGATTGCAGGGGGAGTTTATGATTACCGCCTTTGTCTTAGGGGTAATCAGTGATTCCAGCCGCTTGGGATTCGGTACAAACCCCTCTTCAAAAGTGCTCATACAGTAAATCGGCACACCGCCTGCCTGAAGTACCTGCTGTTCATAGAATGTAAAGAACGGCTCCGGTATTATGACCTCATCGCCGCGCTCGAGCGTAACCTGAAAGACAAGAGATGAAGCCTGACTGCCTCCGACTGTGACAAATATTTCGTCAGCTCCGTACATCAGACCGTATTTGCGTTTCCAATAATCAGATACTGCTTTGCGCAAGCCGGCAAGCCCCATACCGGGAGCGTAGTGAGTTTCGCCCCTCTCTGCACTCTGTGCCAGAGCTTCGCATATCACCTCCGGAGTGGAAATATCAGGTTCTCCTAGAGTGAGGTCAATCGCTCCTTCGACAGACGAGGCAAGAGCCGCCATTCTCATCATCGATGAAGGAGTTATATTTTTGTACCGCTCCGAGATAAAGCGCTTCAAGATTCTACTGCTCCGCTCCGTTTTTCCGTGCAGCGCGCGCCTCTCTCATCACGGTTTTTTTAGCGTGGGGATCACCGCAGGACGGCACGATGCAGAAAAATTCGAGAGGTTCGTCTCCCGTGTTGCTGTAAACATGCTTCATGCCTCCGGGCACTCTTGTCCAATATCCTTTTTTCATCTCATAAGGCTCGCCTTCGACAACAACAACGCCGTCTCCCGAAAGGGTGAACATTAGGTGATCCCACTCGTGCGAGTGTTCGGGTATTGTCTCATGGGCGGGAAGTATGAAGTGGCGCATTACATAGTCATCCCAGAAACGGCCCGGGCCGTATACCGTTCTCTTTTGAATGTTAGGGGCCAGAGCGGAAGCGTTCTGCAGAGGAAGCTCGTATATGCTTCCAAAGTTTTTTTCTTCACAGTTTGACATTTTTATATCCTCCTTTATAAGCTCTTCTGTTTTCGTAAGACGGTTCCCTGCCAAAAAACCTCTCTGCCGTAAGGAAGAGAGGGAAAATAATTTTTATTTTATTTTTTGGGGCGAATGATGAGATATCGCTCGCCCCGTCAATACTTACTTCGTTTCTTTCAGCCCCGCAAGAATCTTTTCGGGTTTGGCCGGTATGGATGTTATGCGCACGCCGCAAGCGTCATGTATCGCATTGCAGACTGCAACGTGAGGTGCGGAAAGCGGCATTTCACCCGTTCCCGAAGCACCGAACGGCCCGAGGGGACGCGGTGTCTCGACATGGATAAGCTTTATGTCATCGGGAATATCCTTAATGTAGGGGAAGCCCATTGTCACAAAGTTGTTGTACTTGCTTTCGTCAAGGAAGTCCTCTGTAAGAGCGAGGCCTATTCCCTGAGCGACTCCGCCTATCTGCTGTCCGTCAACTACAAGGTAGTTGTTTATGACGCCCACATCTCCCACGAGCACGAACTTCTCGCAGTGAGCCTTGCCTGTTTCAAGGTTTACGGAGACCATGGCAAGGTTGACTGCGAACATGTGGAAGCCGAAAGGCTTTCCAAGTCCTGTGTCTTTGTCATTGCCCGAGCAGACTTCCGTGCTGCCGTCGGCATTCTGAACCATCGCTTGCGTATAGCCTTCGTAGAATGTCGGAATTCCTTCCGCTGTCATTTCATCGTATGTACGGTATGTGCCGTCTTCTTTGCGCATGGCATCAAGAAGTTTTTTGCAGCTGTCCACTATGGCGTTTCCAACCATTACCTGTGAACGGCTTGCCGCGGCCGCTCCGCTGTTGGGGGCTTTAGCCGTGTCGCTCAGCACAAGCTTAATCTGAGAGGGATGAAGCCCAAGCGGTTTTAACGCTTCGTGCGCTGTGCCGACACAGCCTATGTCCGCGCCCTGTCCGTGGTCTTCCCATGTGTTGTAGATTGTGACGCCCTCTTTTGTAAGCTCGACATTGCTTGCTGCTTCGTCCGCTCCGTCGTCGTTTGAGTTGTAAATGCTGACTGATACTCCGACTCCGAACTTAAACTTGTCATTGCTCTTCTCCGCCGCTTCTTTCTTCATTTCTTCGTAGTAGGGGCGGGCTTTCTTCATCATCTCGGGCAGGGGAAATACTTCGGGGGCGTAGCCTGAGGGGAATATTCCCTTGGGATCTGTTGTGAATGGCTTCCACTCAAGGAGGTTCATCTCACGGAAGTCAAACGGGTCAATGCCGCACTTATTCGCAAGCATGTCCATAGCTGTCTCGCATCCCCAATATGTCTGAGGCGCTCCGTATGCGCGGAAAGCGGCGCTCCAGCGGTGGTTGCTCCAGCATGTGTAGCCTACTGCTCTCATATTCTCGTAAGCATAGGGTGAGAAGAAGAACTGACCGCCCTTGTTGGTCAGGTCGTTTGCGGATTCGCTGTAAGGTCCGTGGTCGACCCAGTATGTTTGGTCGAGGCCTACGAGCTTGCCATTCTTGTCAGCGGCCGCCTTTATGTGCATAAGGAAGGGCGAACGCTTTGGTGTACGGACATTGTGCTCCTTCATATTTACTCTCATATAGACCGGACGCTGACATGCTATCAGTGCCAAGGCGAGGTATGGTTCGTTTGTGGGAGCAACCTTATATCCGAAAGAGGCGCCCATGTTGTTCTGAATAACTCTTATCTTTGAGGGGGCAACTCCGACTCCGCGCGCTATCATCATCTGATGGCGGTAGACGCAGCAGGACTTTGACGCTATTGTTAGAAGTCCGTTCTCGTCATAGTATGAATATCCGCAGTCTGCTTCAAGCACCATGTGTGGCTGACGTGAGCTTAAAAGCTCCACATCAATCGAGTATGGTGCGTTTTCAATATCCTCTTTGGGGTCTTTGCCTTTAATGAAGGAACGCTTGTTCCATGCGTTCGGCATTCCGTCGTAGCCTTCAAATTCGTCATAGACTTTGATTGCGTCGGGAGCCTTCGCCTGGTATATGTCGAGCAGTTCGGGCAGAGCCTCGTAATCAACTTTGATTTTCTGCGATGCTGCGCGCGCGTGCTCTTCTGTATCGGCGCAGACAATGGCTATTACCTCGCCCCACTGGCGTATTTTGTCTCCCTCTTCTACCATTATGCGGCGGTCCCATCCGTCCGTAAGGGCGGAAGCACATCCCACCTGACCTCTGATTCGGTTTGTTCCCTTGTTCGCTTTAGCATCTTTGTATGTTACTACCTTGAATACACCTTCGCACTTCTCCGCCTCGCTTGTGTCAATCTTGTTGACCTTTGCGTGGCGTACTCCGTCAAGTGAGTACGGATATGCGAATAGGAATTCTTCGGGAAGCTTCACTCTGTCGTCATCGCCGAAGTCCCATGTTCCGGTTGCCTTATATACTGCATTGGGACGGGGATATTTTGAATTCCACACCGAGTCGCCCGGCTTGTACATCTTTGCCAAGTCCTCAATCTGCTCCTCGCCGCGCAAAATTGCGGCTGCTTTCATTACAGCGTCGACAATCTGCACATATCCCGTGCAGCGGCATGCCATCCAGTTCTTTGCAAACCAGTAGCGCGCCTCTTCTCTTGTCGGATTCGGATTTGAGTCAAGCAACGCTTTTGTGCAGACAACAAACCCCGGGGTGCAGAAACCGCACTGAATGGCTCCCGTAACGATAAAGGCCCACTGAATGGCGTGGATATTGTCGGGAGTTCCTATTCCTTCAACCGTAACTATTTCCGAAAATTCGGGAACATTCTTCCAGCGTGTGATACAGCCGCGGACAACCTTGCCGTTGAGGATAACATTGCACACTCCGCACTGCCCGCAGTCGCAGCCGCGTTTTGTGCCTGTCAGCTTAAGCTGGTCTCTTATTACGGTAAGGAGCGTTGTTTCGGGCTTGCCTATTACCCTGCGCGGCACCCCGTTGATTGTGATATTTTTTACATGGTACATTGATTCTGCCATTACAAAACATCCCCTTTCTCTTCTCGTCATCATGATGACAGCAATACCGCTCCCCTGTCTTGGATTCCGGATTCAGCGAAAAGGAAAGATACAGAGCTACACTCGCACAACTGCGGCATAATCCTGTCCCCTTTCCAAGCTGAGCACTGTGAGTGCTCCGGGAGGTTTTCGCGTTTCCGCGAAAGCCCTTGCAGCTTCGAATGTGGCTCGAAACTGACAGGTCCTGTGCCTTAGAATCATCCTTAGGCTGCAGACTCGGGGTTTTGCAACTAAGTTGCAAATTGTAGTAAATTTTCTATACAAATCATACATTTTACAGAGTGGCACATCAAGTTATTGCTCATATATAGAAGATAAAGTTCCCTTTTGTCACAGATATACACAGTAAAGTTTTTATTTTATCTTCAAAAAAAATAACCTCTTGTGAGTCCGTTTATCTCACAAGAGGCTGCGTACAAATTTTATAAAGTATATATGTTAATTTAATATATTCTGTTCACTGTAAAGTTGTTATCCTCAAGTTCTTCGATAACACGCTTAATGTGCTCATGTCCGTTTGTCTCGACAGTGACTTCAAGCACCACTTTGTTTGAATACCTGTCTATGGCCTTGAACTGGTTGTGCTGAAGCTCTATGACATTTGCCATACTGCCTGCCAAAATCTGAGCTACCTTCACAAGCTGCCCCGGTTTGTCAGGCAGTTCCACACTGAAACACATAATCCTTCCTCTGCTTATAAGCCCCTGATTTATTATTGACGATATAGTGACAACATCGATGTTGCCTCCGCTCATAAGACAGACAATTTTTTTACCCTTGGCCGCGCGTTTCTTAACGCCGGCAAGAGGCACAACTCCCGCTGTTTCGGCTATAAGCTTGTGTTTTTCGAGAACGACAAGCACCGCGTCCATAATATCCTTCTCTGTGACAGTGATAATCTCATCCACATACTTTCGGGTAAGGGCATAAGTCAGGTCTCCCGGCTGGCGCACGGCAACTCCTTCGGCGCTCGTCTTTATAGAGGAGAGCCTTGTTATGCACTTTTCGTCAAGAGATATCTTCATTGCCATAGCTCCTATCGGTGAAACTCCTATGACTTTAATATCGGGGCGTACAGACTTCACAGCCATAGCTATGCCGCTTATAAGCCCTCCTCCGCCGATAGGAACAAGTATCTCGTCCACATCTTCAAGCTCGCTGAGTATCTCAAGTCCGATTGTTCCCTGTCCGCAAATGACATCATAATCGTCAAAGGGATGGACAAAAGTATAATTGTTCTCGGCAGCAAGTTCCTGCGCCTTCAAATAAGCGTCATCATAGACATCTCCGTGAATAACGACATCCGCACCGTAAGCCTTAGTCGCATTAACCTTCAGAAGGGGGGTAACATTGGGCATCACGATAGTAGCCTTTATGCCGCGTCTCTGAGCGGAGAAAGCGACACCTTGTGCATGATTTCCCGCAGAAGAACAGATAACTCCCTTTGCGGCCTCCTCGTCGCTCAGATTGAAAATCTTATTGTACGCACCCCTGATTTTAAAAGAGCCTGTAACCTGCAAATTTTCCGGCTTTATGTAGATATCACAGCCATACTCATTGCTGTAAAAATCACTGCGTATAAGCGAAGTCTGTTTAATGACACCGCTTAAATTATCCAGAGCACTTCGGACGTTCTTATAATTTTCTTCATCTGTGAGAGAAATATACTTCCTGACAGTTTCCTCATTCATAAAAACAGCCCTCCCTTAATATAAATATAGTATCAGACAAGGTTAGACACCAATTCTTATCCGCCGTAAAGCAGAACGAATGATATAGTATAGCGCGTTAAAGACATATAAGTAAGATGCCTTTTTCTTCTACTTTCCTGGAATATCTCCAAATATGCATTATGCACAAAGCAGGGCAAAGCGATCGGAAGTGTTTTGTGCTCTACTTACAGTGACACTCATTGAATAAATCGGTAATATGTACATGCTTTATATCCGTTTCTCAGATAAGGAGAAAAAATCATGACTTCAGCTTTTACACTCGGTATTGATGTCGGGGGCACAAACACAGATGCTGCTTTGTTTGATGTGACCTTACAATCTGTAATATCTTCCGCAAAGACAAGAACTTTGCACTGCGACTATAAAAAATCTATAGACAAAGTTCTGTCTATTCTCTTGGAAAACAATAAAAATATCTGTGAGAACATATTATCGTGCAATGTATCAACCACACTGTCTACAAATGCGATACTGGAACATAAAGGTTCTCCCGTAAATATGGTATTGATAGGATTTGAAAAATATCCTCACATTACAGAAGATATAAAAAAAATCATATCTCCGAAATCAATACTATATATCAAAGGAGGGCATACATCGTGGGGGCGCGAAAGAGAAAGTCTTGATCTGCGCGCCTTGGAAGCTTTTGCTTTGGCACACAGGGGAGAGCTCTTTGCCGTATCGGCCATGTATTCGCCGCGAAACCCGGAACACGAAATTGCCGCTAAAAACATGCTTGAAGAAATTGGGGCTCACTCTGTCACATGCGGTTATGAACTTGCCCATGCGAAGCTCAATTCCGTGAAAAGAAGCGTTACCGCCTACCTTAACGCATCTTTAATTCCTATTACGGAAAGGCTGATAGAGGACACTGCATCAGCGGTAAGAAATCACGGAGTAACATCTTCCATTATGTTTATAAGAAGCGACGGTTCTCTCGTATCTTCCGATTGGTGCAGGCAATTCCCGATAGAGACCATATTTTCAGGCCCTGCCGCAAGCATAAAGGGTGCGGCGCGTCTTGCAGACAGTCACAGTACTGCATCCATGACAGTCATAGACATGGGAGGCACTTCTACCGATTTCGGAACCATCATAAATGGAAAAACCGTGTTCTCGGACAAAGGCGCTTCAATAGCTTCATACAACACTATGATACCGTCGCTTGAGATACAATCTATAGCACTCGGCGGAGACAGTATGGTACAAATTGACTCACTCGGGCTCATCTCTGTAGGGCCGGAGCGTGTCTTGCCTATATGCAGGCTTTGCGAAGACAATTTGTACAGTCCCGGCTTGGTAGAAGAGAGAATCAGAAAAATTGAAGAAAATTATTGTGAGCTTATGTTTGTGGTTCCGTCTCTGTCGGCTGAGCCAAAGTCTGAAACAGACAAAGATATATACGAGAAAGCTCTTAAATACCCCCACACAAAAAACGAGCTCGTTGAATATATTACATTTGCTCATCCGGAAATTTTATCCGCAGAAAGTCACGTTAAAGAGCTCTTAATGAGTAACCTTCTGACTATATCTTCATGCACCCCTACGGATTCTCTGAATGTAATCGGAGTGACGAAGGTGGGCGGTCCCGACCTGTCAAAGACGGCCCTGAGCGTTTGGGCAGCACGTCTTAATACATCACCTCATGATTTAGCAGAGATTATCAACTTAAAAACATGTGAATCGCTGAATGCGGAATTTGTAAAAATTAATAAAAAGCATAAAACGGAAATGTCGGTGTACGTCGGAAATCCTTCAAGGCACTTCGTACCTAGGGAACCTATATCAGGAGAAATTCTTATACCGCGTGACGGCGGTGTTGCGGGAGCTATTGGGGCCGCGGTAAGTTCTCTTGAGCTTGAATGCACCATATTAGCGGCTCACTCCTTCAGTAATGAGACATACACAGCATTTCTTCCCGATTCTGCTGTTGCTGATGAGAGTCTGGATAAGTGCCTGGAAATGGCTGAAGCAAAAATTATTCCTTACCTGCAAAGTCAGGCAAAAAAAATGGGCGCCGATAAAATAACTGTTTCCATAAGAAAAGAGTTCACATATATCGGCAAAAATAACGAAAAGGATCATATATTGAGTGTGCTTCTTATTTGCTCCGCAAAATCATACTGATACGCAGCTTCGCGCCCTTTATGCATATTGCATAAAAAATCACCCTGTAAACAAAATTTTTTATATATTGCAAACAATGACTATTCTATATTTTTAAACTATTATCTTAGCAAATAGTAAGAAGATACAAAAAAGAACAAAACTATATTCAGCATTGCCATTCATCGGAGGCGTTAAAGATGGAACACATTTTAAGAGACAAAATTACGGAGATTCTCCGCGGCGCAAGCCTGCCAAAGATGGCTGATGTGCTCAATGAGTCGAATGATATAGCAAAGTCTATCACGATAACCCCTTCGTCTTTTATGAAAAAATATGATGTCACTTCAGAACTTGAATACAAAAAGAGGTGCGTAAAAGAAGGACGCATAATGTACCACGCCCACATCGGCATGAACACGTGGCAGGAAACAGCCTGCGCCTTAAATGAAGTATACAAATTTGCCGAAGCAAATTCTTTCCGCCTCGACCGAGCGGGAATATGTCTGGACAGAAGAATGTCCTTGCCTCTCAGCATGAGAAAGTCTGTCCCTCAGGAGAGCGGCCCATACCTTGAAACAGAAGCGGATTGGATGCAGGTCGGGCAGAGTGCCCCGATACAGCCCCACATGGGAGACTTTATCATCGGATTTCCAGCATCGACAGAAAATGCTGTCTCCGCACTGAGAGCCGGGGTTACAACAGTAGGAAATCTTTCCCAGTTCTTTGCTCACGAGGCGCCTATGTGGAAAAGAAGAGATATAACTACAGTGGAAACAGTTAGAGCCATAGGCATTATGGGTTGTCTGCGCGACAAAGGAACCTTAATGCATTCATACCTTGACGACGGTTTTGGTGCTTTATTCCTGGACTGCAGTACAAGTGCCGCATGGGCTTACATGGAAAAATATATCGTCGAAAATCTGTTGGGAGCAAAACTGGCACACTGTGTCGGCGGTCTCGTCTCGGATCCGATCAAACGCTCCGGCTGGATTTTCGCTCTTGACGAAATACACGAGCATGACTGCGTTGGTTCAATGTTCTACGGAGATACGATATCATCGGATATGAACCCTGAGAAAAATAGAGCTCTTACTGCAGAATACCTTATGTGGGACATAATGACACAGATAGAGTGCCCAACGGGGCACGCCCTTCTCCCGGTGCCTTTTACGGAAGCACAGAGAGCTCCTTCCCTTGACGAAATATGCGAAGTGCAGCTATGGGGACGAGAAATAGAAAAAATCGCAAGAAGGATGCACCCGCACTTTGATTTTACTGAGCCCAGAAAATTTGCTTCCTTAATCTGCGCCAGGGGCAAAGAAGTTTTCAATAAAGCGATTGAATATTTTGCAGACTGTGGAGTAAATACCAAAGATGCCGTTGAAATGCTCTATCTTCTTAAGTGCATAGGGCCCAGAGCCTTTGAGGACGCTTTCAATCCTTCTGCAAAAGACGAAATCAGTACCAATAAAGAAACAAAGCCAATTCCGAATGATATTTTTACAAAGACACTTGATCAAGTGAAAATTTGGGCTCCTTTTTACAAAAGCAAGGAAGTTACAGACAAGCTCTCTGGACGCAGAGTGCTTACAGCATCAACAGATGTACACGAACATGGACTGCTTCTTATCAATAAACTGCTGCAGCAGGCGGGATGCCATGTTTCAACAATCGGAGCAGAACGCAACCCTGATGAGGTCATACTTGAAGCTGCCTCTTCAAGTGCGGAGGCCGTATTCATAAGCACCCATAACGGAATGGCTCTTGAGTATGCACGAAATCTCATTGATGAGATGGAAGAGCAGAACTTTAATGTCCCTGTCTGCATGGGCGGCGTTCTAAACCAGAACACCGAAGAAGGGACAGTGCCCGTTGATGTAAGTTCACTTCTTGAAGATATGGGCATAGCCATTGTAACAGATTTATCTATGCTGCCAGAACGCGCGGCAAAATTGTTTTCACACTGATTCTATTAAAATATTAAAAGAGACGGAGTGGTAGGTCATGTTTAAAAAAGGAATGAATCATTGCTTTTCAGGCATATCGGCTGTATTTGCGGCTATTTTGCTTCTAACTGCGGTACAGTGCGCCGACGCAGCCCCGGTCGTGCTGAAATTTGCTGGACAAAATCCACCGGATCACTTTGCAACAGAATCAATGAGACAGATAGCAAAAGAAGTAAAACAGAAAACCAACGGCAGAGTGGAAATTAAAGTCTATCCCGCAAATCAGCTTGGAGACTACTCTCTTGTCTATGAAGAACTTATCCGCGGAACAATAGAAATGGCGTGTATATCTTTTCCAAGCCAGTTTGACAACAGAATGGACCTCATCTACGTTCAGGGATATACAAGCAGCTACGAACAAGTAGCCAAAGTTTACAACCCGAATGGTTGGTTCTTCAAAAAAATGAATGAATTTAACTCAAGGCTCGGAGTCAAACTTCTCGGAATGTACCTTGAAGGAATGGTCGGAACATGCACAGTTAAAGAGATGAAAAACCCTCTTGACCCCAAAAAGGATAAAGGGATTCTGCTCCGCATACCAAATATGGACGTATTCAAAACCGCTCTTGAAGGAGCAAAGTTCAGAACTATATCCATACCTTTCGCCGATGTCTACCAGTCCCTTCAAACAGGTGTCTGTGACGGTGACACAGGCTACTCCATCGTAGCGGCCTACACTGCCCTCAGTGATGTAATAAAGCATTGGTACAATTTCAACAAAAATACAGAATGCCTTGGAATCATGATAAGCAACAAAACATGGGAGAAGCTGACACCTGAGGATAGAAAAATTCTTCAGGCAGCTGTAAGCAAACAGGCGGCTCTCAGCATAACCAACGCAAAAGCCAATGACCGCAAATATCTTGAGCTTATGAAGAAGAAAGGCGTAAAAGTTCATATGTATACGACAGAAGAACTCCAGCCTCTGATGGACGCTTTTGCAGCCACATGGAGCCAGCTTGATGAAAGCAAAGGCAAAGAGCTCATGGATGAATTTAAGAAAGAGATGAAGAAAATTTCTCAGGAAGTAGCAAAAGAAAAGAAAAAATAGCTTAACGCAATCCAATTCTAAAATATCTGTCCTCCCGTTTGATGCTTTTGAGTTACCATCAATCGGGAGGATTTTATCATGTGAAAAAGCATCCAAAATCGAGAAATATCAGACATGCAGTCGAATATCCCGCGCAAACCGCCGCTTAACATTGCATTGATTATATTCGGCTATATAAACCATCAATCTATTAATACATAAATTTAAATCGGAGTATCGTATATAAAACTACACTTTCTTTTTCTCCAGAGGTTTGCTTTCGGCTACAAATTTTTCCAGCCTTTCTTTGGCTGATTTGTCGTGGCAGTAGACTCCGGCACCGTGTGAGCAGCCTCCGGGGCAGGTCATTACTTCTATTAGGTCGAATGGCGCTCCGTTTCTGGCGTAGGCTCTCATTTTTGCTATTTCCGCTTTGCTTGTACCGTTTATGCAGGAAGTGCGTATCTCTTTGCCTGCCGATACGGATACGACCGCTTTTGCCACTCCTCCGCTTGAGCCGAAGCCTCTTCCTTCTGCGGATGCTTCATTTTTGATTTTGGCTTCTTCGCAGTTTTCGGGGTCTATGCCTGCCGCTATCAGTATGGAATGCAGCTCTTCAAATGTCATTATGAAGTCCACGCAGGAATCTTCCAGCGCTTCTTTTCTCTTTGCCACGCACGGGCCTATAAAGACGGTAAGTATTGCCGGATTTTTTGACTTTATCATCTCAGCCGTGTAGTGCATCGGAGTAGGAGTGTCAGAGACGTGCGGAAGCATTTCAGGGATGTGCCGTCTGACTGTCTGTATATATGCAGGGCAGCAAGAAGTTGTCATGAAGGGTTCGTTTTTTGCCATGCGTTCGAGCAACTCTTCTGATTCTTCCTTGGCCGTTCTCTCCGCGCCGAGGGCTACTTCCACAACTTCGGCAAATCCGAGTTTTTTGATTGCAGTGATTAGTTTGCCGTGTGATACGTCAAACTGCCCCGCAAATGCGGGAGCGGTCATTGCGTACACCGGGACAGAACCTTTGAGGGCACGAAGTATGTCCACAACCTGGCTTCTTTCAAGTACAGCTCCAAAGGGACACGCCATTACACAGCATCCACAGCTTATGCATTTGTCGTAGTTTATTTTTGCGGCTCCGTGCTCGTCTTTGGATATGGCATCTACGGGGCAGTTTTCCTCGCACGGAACGGATATCTTTGCTATCGCCCCATAGGGGCATACTGTTTTGCATTTGCCGCAGTTTTTGCATTTCGCTTTGTTTATATGTGAGCAGCCGTTTATTACATTTATCGCACCGAAGGGGCATGTCGTTTCGCATGGACGTGCGAGGCAGCCCTGGCAGAGTTCCGTGACATAGTACCTGGTATTGGCACAGCCTTTGCAGGCTATGTCTATTATTGTGAGGGGCGGCCCCTGTATTGTTTCTCTTTCGAGAGCTGCATCGGCGTATTCGAGAAGCGATGTCATTTCGTCATCTTCTTCCACGCTGAAGCCGAGGCCGGCGAGGACTCTGTTTCTGATTATGGCTCTTTCTTTATATACGCAGCAGCGATATTTAGCATCAGAACCCACGGGAATGCGTTTAAATGGCAGTTTTTTTACTCCCTGCCTGAAATTATCGCTCCAAAAAGCCCCTGCAATGTTTTCTATTATCCACCGCTTTGTGTTCATCAGGTGATTATCCATTTCAGCCCGCCTCTCTTTTTCCTGAAGCGGATAATATACCATTTGTGATTTGAATACAATAGACACACAATTTTTCGCAAGAGATGAAATTTAACAAATACTCTGTCGTGTTGTCTTTCACAAGGATATCGCCGATATATATGTCAAATCAGCTGTGATTTGACGGAGATGTGTCCTTTCTGTATTCCTTGGGAGTTATTCCCAGCTCTTTTTTGAAGCAGACTGTGAAGTAGCTGCTGTTGCCGAAACCGGTACGCTGTGCAATTTCGGATATGCTCATATCCGCCGTTGTAAGAAGTTTTATGCTCTTTGATATGCGGTATCCGGTGAGGTATCTGAAAGGTGTTGTGCGCAGTATTCTCGAAAATATGCGGCAGCACTCCCCTTTGCTGATATGGGCCGACTCGGCAATATTTTCGAGAGTTATTTTTTCCGTATAGTTCTCAGATATGTATTCCAGCAGAGTTTTCATGCGCTTTTTGTCCGCACGTGATATTCTTGAAATATCTTTTAGTATTTCTTCGTTGTTTTTAACGATAATGAGCCATATTCTGCTTATAATAACTTTGAGCTCAAGCTCATACCCATAGGAATGTTCATCCATTATCCGCGCCATCTCAAGAAGCGCCGAGCATATTTCTTTGTGCCACGGCTCTTGTTTTAGGAAGACTATCTGCAAACGGTCCGAAAGCAGCAGAGGGTCTATATACTCTCTTCTTACAAGGCTGCTGCTGTATCCCGATATCACTTTGGGGTCGAAATTGACGCAGACGTATTCTCCCTCGCTGTCGTCAGTAGGCTCCGCCTCATGAAGGCAGCCTGAATTTATAAATACGCCCTCTCCTTCGAGGATGCGGCATTCATGTTCGGGAGAGCGAAAGACTACGGATCCTTTGGTGACAACTCCAATTTGTACTTCGTAGTGCCAGTGCAGAACGTATTTGCAGTGTTCGTTCGCGACACACTGTCTGTCCATCGAGAGGGGAAAGTCATCTTTTCCATGTTCCGTTAGCTCTTGAAGTGTAGAGTCCGTATATATGGGGCGAAATATCATTATTATCACCTTGGCACAGCTCATATATGTTAAATGTTCCGTCAATCTTACCACATCAGAACAAATTTAGAGCCGAACATGAGAGTTCGGCTCTAAATTTTACGTAAAATTTCTTAATTTTTGTTCAGATATTTTTAGAACGGGCCATATCCTATTGCCACGGATATCATTATGAACACGAGAGCGATAAGGCTCCAGAGCGAGAAGAGAGGGAGGAACCATTTCGCCCATGTCGTCCAGGGAATTTTTGCCATTGCGATAGCTGCCATTATCTCTGTTGATGTAACTGTCATGTTGTTTGAGAAGGCGTCGGCAAACTGGAAGCAGAGAACGGCTGTCTGCCTTGTAACTCCGACAACGTCCGCAAGAGGCGCCATTATCGGCATTGTTAGGGCGGCCTGTCCCGAGCCGGAGCTTACTATGAAGCTGATTATTGTCTGTACGACAAACATGCCTGCAGCGGCAAACGACGGAGGAAGAATTTTGACCATATAGGAGAGCCCGTTAATTATTGTATCCATTACGTGGCCGGCATCAAGAATTACAACTATGACTCTGGCAAATCCGACTATAAGAGCGGCTCCGACAAAGTTTCCCGCGCCTTTTGTGAATTCCTGTGCTATCTCGTCGGGATAGAGTCCGCCAAGAACTCCCGCCACGACTGTCAGTATGATAAAGATTGCACCAAGCTCTTCAATATAGAAGCCAAGCTTGACAACTCCGAATACTATTGAGACTATAGCGGCTGTGAAAGCAAGGAGCACAAGCTTGTGCCTTGTTGTCATTTCGGGAATATTGTCTATGTCTATGCGGAATTCGAGAGTCTTGTCAATTTCGTAAGTCGGGCTTTTTGTCGGATCTTTTTTAATTTTATTTGCGTAGAACCATACATACGCAATGCCGACCGCAACGATGACTACGTATATTATCGCTCTGAATTCTATTCCGGAGAAAAGGGGAAGACCGGCTATGCCCTGTGCGACTCCTATCGTGAAGGGGTTTGTAAGAGTTCCGGCAAAGCCCGCGCCTGCTCCGAGCATACATATCGCGACGGCGGTTATTGAGTCAAATCCCATTGTAAGACATATTGCCAGCACCATGGGCAGGAATACCAGCATCTCTTCTGCCATGCCTATGAAGCAGCCTCCGAGGGAGAATATGAACATCAGAACAGGAATCATTAAAGTTTCCCGTCCCGCCATTCGCTTTATCACAGACCCCATAGCAACCGTTATTGCGCCTGTAGCTTCCAAAACACTGAAAGCACCGCCTATAATAAGGAGGAAGAACATAATATATCCGGCTTCTTCCATACCTTTGGGGAATGACTTAAAGACACTGAAAAGATCTACGGGGGACTGTTCGATTGTGTGGAATGAATCAGCAACAACTACCATTCTTCCCGTCTCCGCGTTTTCCACCCTGTTAAATTCTCCCGCAGGCAGAACGTATGTGCAGACCGCTGCAATAAGGATTAGGGCGAACAACAGTGAAAGTGGTTCAAGCATTGAAAACTTTCTTGTCTTTTGCATGGTGACCCTCCTATGTATATTTAATGAAGCTGTTTTTGGAAGCATGATAAGTATTACTATTTTTGTGGAATTTTTCTATTCGGAGATTGACCGATTTTATAAAAATATTAACATAACATAAATTATCTATCTATTTAAGCTTAACCATGTTAAAATCACAAACCAGAATCTCGTATATATCTATTTAAGCCGGATGGCTGAAAGGACTGAATTTTATGACACGTTCATTTTCAAACACCGATGAACTTCTAACTCATACCGTTTTCCGCAACTTCGCAAAGATATGCGAAATACCTCATCCGAGCTTTCACGAAGAAAAAATAAGCGAATACCTTTATAACTGGGCAAAGGAGCGCTCACTTGATGTCACAAGAGACAAGAGCAACAATATCTTTATACGCAAAGCAGCGACAAAAGGCTATGAAGACGCTCCCGCAATTCTGCTTCAGGCTCATATGGACATGGTATGTGTAAAGAGCGCCGACTCTGACCACGATTTTATTAATGACCCTATAACAATGGTACTGGACGGGGACATACTCTCCACAGGAGGCAAGACTACATTGGGCGCGGATGACGGCATAGGCATGTCATACGCCCTCTCGGTTCTTGAGTCAGATACTCTTGAACATCCACCCATCGAAGCTCTCTTCACCACATCGGAAGAGGAAGATATGGGAGGAGCTCTTAATTTCGACACATCACTGCTTAAGGCTAAGTACCTGATAAACCTTGACCACGCAGTTGACAGCGAAATTCTTACAGGAAGCTGCGGGGGCATAGGCATTAAAACTTTCCACAAATTAGAGAAAACAGTTGTTCCCTCAGATTGGAGCACCTTTGACATAAGCATAAGAGGCCTTAAGGGAGGACACTCGGGAGAGGACATCCACAGAGGACACGGAAACGCGAGCATCCTTCTCGGCAGATTTATGGCTGAGTGCGTTTCAAAATTTCCCGTGCTTCTTTCATACATTAAAGGCGGCACATTCAGGCTTGCAATCCCAAGCTATGCCGATGCGACAATATCTGCCGCACCTTCGGATATTCCGGCTTTAAAAGATATCGCTAGGGAAATGTCGGAAATCTTCGCAAAAGAGTATGAGGCTACCGCTCCCGATTTTACATTGACTCTTAAAGAAGCCGACAGAGCGGAAAGTGCCGTCTCCTATGAGGATACAAAAAAACTTATAACGACAATTATATTATCGCCGGACGGTATTTCGGAGATGAACGGCGGCGTTCCCGGAACAGTCGAAAGCTCCGACAACATGGGAGAAATGTACATGGAAGGAGACACTTTGATCATTATATATGAGATCAGAGCGTCTTTTAAATCGACACAGGAATACCTTGTGCGAAAGATAACAACTCTGACAAAAATGATGGGAGCTGAATACGAAACCTTCTCTGCATATCCAGGATGGGCTTTCTCGCCCGTCTCACCATTAAGAGAGACAGCTCTGCGAATCTACAAGGAAAAGTACGGCTCAGACATGACAGTCACAGTTGTCCATGCCGGACTTGAAGTGGGATGCTTCATAGAAGGCAAAAGAGATCTGGATGCAATATCCATCGGGCCGAACTGCTGGTATTTCCACTCTCCGTCAGAGTGCACAAGCGTATCTTCGGTCTGCAAAACATGGGATTTCCTATGTGCACTGCTTGCCGAAGGGAGAAGCCTGCCCAAATGATTCTGCTGGTCTTCCTTGCCTATTACGGCATAAATTGCTTTATTAACGTATACTTTATATTCGGCCCTCTCTATGAGAAATTTGGAGCATCTCCCGGCGAGGTGGGGCTTTTTCTGAGTATATTCTATATGGCAATGATTGCATGCCGCCCGCTCGGAAGTCTCACAATGGAAAGAGCCGGCATCAGAAAAACTCTGATGGGGAGTTCTCTGATATCCGCTGCTGCTGCGGCCGGGATGGCGATATCGCTGGCTTTGTCTCTCTCCTCTCCTCTGCTCTTTTTCCGTGCTGTCTCGGGAGTAAGCGCCAGCATATTTATTGTGGCGACAGTAGCATATCAGTCCATGATACTGGACGAAAAGAACCGCGGCTGGGGATTCGCCCTTTTTACAACAGGCTCTATGTTTCCTCTGGCCACAGTCATTCCTCTGTCGGAATGGATTCTGAAGCAGGGATACAACTATGTTTACATGTGGCTTCCGGTAGTTGTGGCGGCAATCTGCTTCGGCATAAGCTGCATTATGAAGGAGACAGCCCAAGTAGAGAAAAAAGAGAAGGCATGGGGTACATATTCGGAGCTGTTTAAAATTAAAGGAGTCCCGACACTTTACCTATCCGGGATATTAATGTCCGTAGCAGACAGCATGACACTCTGCGTGGCAATGCTCGCAGTAGACAGAGGCGTATCTGTCTCATACTTCATGATATCTGTCTCCGTAGCCGCAGTCTGCATACGCACACTCGGCTTTAAGGTGATGAACAGCATACCCAGGCTTCTGCTCGCCGCACCGTCTGCCGCTCTCATGGGACTTTCCGTGCTATTCCTCTCTTTCAGTTCTACTCCGTTCTTCTTCGTAATCTTCGGTCTGCTCTTCGGGCTAGGCATCGGCATGGGATATCCTACACACCTTTCGCTGATCGGCGACATTGTGCCTATTAAGCTCCACCCAAAAGCCACAGGCGGATTTCTGCTCTTTTATGATTTCGGCTGGGTAGCGACTCCCCTGCTCTTCGGTGCCATAGCGCCGCTCTTCGGTGCAAGCGGAGCATTCCGCGCTATAGGAATAGTCGCCTTTGCATGCTCCGCGGCAATACAGTATTTTCTCTGGATGCCGATGTGGAGAGAGCGCAAAGCTTAGCATTCATTTAACACAGATACAGACAAAAAAGCCGTGCCGCGTTAGTAAAAAACGTGACACGGCTTTTCACGTTTTTGGGAATTGTTCTCTAATGACGTTTTAGAGTTAAATGTTAGTAAAGTTACGAGGGATGAGCAGAGCAATCCCTGTTTTGCTTACACAAATTTTTTTAAAATATATATTTAAAGGAGGAGAAATAATGAGACTTGAAATCGGCAGCTTCAAAGTGAAAGACATCGTCTTCGGAGACAAGACCGCATATTGCGGAGGAATCCTGACGGTGGATAAGGAAGACGCCCTTCGCGTTGTACGCGAAGACAGTCACATTACGGAGGCGGAGCTTCTTATAGTTCGCCCGGGAGATATGGTAAGACTTTGCCCAGTTAAGGAATCCGTTGAATTCAGATGTAAGGTGAGCGGCGGAATCGGCGCATATCCGGGAGCCACAAGCCCCTTGGGTCAGGCCGGAATGGGCAGAACCCACGTACTCGCCGATGCAACGCTGCTTTCCGTAGGCAAGCATTGGGGAGGATTCCAGGACGGACTTATCGACATGGGAGGCCCCTACCAGCACCACACGATCTGGGGAGACATGGTTAACCTCGTTCTCGTAGCAGATACTGACGAGCTTTTCGAGCAGAGAGAGCAGCAGAAGAAAAACCATGCAATCAGATGGGCTTCAATGCGCCTTGCAGAACATATAGCTCAGTGCGTGCGCGACATGGAGCCGGAGATTCTTGACGTTTACGACCTTCCCGCAATCCCCGACCGCGACGAAAAGACAAAGGCCCTTCCCGGCGTAGTCTACGTTCTTCAGCCTCAGACACAGATGGAAGCATTGGGCTACAACACTCTCATCTACGGATGGGACGGCAACAGAATGCTCCCGACCTTTATGCACCCCAACGAACTTCTTGACGGCTGCATGGTTTCCGGCAGCTTCATGCCCAGCTCATCAAAGATGTCAACCTACGAATTCTCCACAAACCCGATGGTGAAGCGTCTCTATGCCGAGCACGGCAAGACGATAAACTTCCTCGGAGTAATCATGTCTACTCTGAACCCCAAGATGGACGAAAAGACACGCTGCGTCCAGATGGCCGGTCAGATGGCTGTAAGCCTCGGAGCTTCCGCGGCAGTAGTGGCCGAAGAGGGCTACGGCAACCCTGACGTAGACTACACGGCAATGCTTGTGGAGCTTGAAAGGCTCGGGATAAAGACTGTCGGTATCTCGGACGAAGCGACAGGCAGAGACGGAGCGTCACAGCCCCTCGTTTCTATGAACCCCGCGACAAACGCACTCGTATCCACGGGCAACGTATCACAGTTCTACGACATGCCTGCAATGGAAGTTATAGGCGAGCTTGAAGCTCTCGCACGCGACGGAAACTCCGGCGGCTGGGAAGGCTGCATCAACCCGGACGGCTCCTGCGTCATGGAGAACAACGGAATGTTCTGCGCAAACCACATCAGCGGCTACTCAAAGAGAACCTGCGCTGATTTCTAAATCTTGGGAGGTGAAATTCATGAAAGCTGTTCATTATATAAATCAGTTCTTCGGCCAGGTCGGCGGTGAAGATGCCGCAGACAGTAAGCCCATCTTCCATGAGGGACTTATAGGCTGTTCGATTATGCTCAACGATATGATGCCGAGTATCGAAGTCACAAATACTTTCGTATGCGGCGACAACTACATAACAAACCATACGGAAGAAGCTCTGGCTGAAATTTTCGCATGGCTTGACAAGAAAGAGTTTGACATTTTCTTCGCAGGCCCCGCCTTCATGGCAGGACGCTACGGGGTCGGATGCGGACTTCTCTGCAAGGCCATAGCCGACCGCTACAACGTACCGGTCATCACTTCCATGAACGAAGAGAACCCCGGCGTTGACGAATACAAAGCTAACTGCTACATCTTTAAAGGCGGCAGAAAAGCAACCTTTATGAAGGAAGACCTAACTCTTATGGCGGCCTTCGCAGAGAAAATCGCGGCAAAAGCCGAGCTTCGCCCCGCTGCCGAGGAAGGCTACTTCCCGCGCGGCATTCGCTACGAGTTGCCCGAACCCAGCGGAGTAATGGCCGCGGACAGAGTTATAGACATGCTCCTTAAGAAACTCAACGGCGAACCATACCAGACGGAACTTGTAATTCCGAAGATGGACAGAATTCCGCCCGCAACACCTGTAAAAGACCTTAGCAAATGCACGATAGCCCTTGTAACGTCAAGCGGTGTCGTTCCCTTCGACAACCCAGACAGGATTCAGAGCGCGTCGGCTCAGAAGTGGGGCAAGTACAATATAGCCGGCAAAGACGGCCTGCCCGAAGGCGAGTACAAGACAATTCACGCAGGATTTGACCCCGAAGCGATGTGCAAAGTTCCCGACAGAGGCGTACCTGTCGATGCAATGCGCGCTTATGAGAAAGAGGGTAAATTCGCCAAGCTTCACGATTACTTCTATACAACGGTAGGAACAGGCACGACACAGAACTATGCCGCAAAGTTCGGACGCGAAATCGCGGCGGAGCTGAAACAGGCAAATGTTGATGCCGTGGTTCTGACAGCCACTTGAGGAACCTGTACTCGTTGCGGTGCAACGATGGCAAAAGAAATTGAGCGCACAGGAATCCCCGTTGTCGTAATGTGCAACCTTATAGACGTCGCGAAGACAGTCGGTTCAAACAGAATGGTTCAGACAGTCTCCGTACCTTATCCGCTGGGCGACCCGCAGATGTCAAAAGAGGCGGAATGGACTCTCCGCTACCACAGAGTCGGTGTGGCTCTTGACTCGCTGGCAGTTGAACTGAGCGAGCCCAAAGTTTTCCCCACAAAATTCTAAACCGGTTCTAAAATAGGGGGAGGGCAAGGTTAGGAGTATCTCTGTTTCAGCCTTAGCCTTCCCTCTTTTAGGCAAGATTCGGGCACAAATGTATCTGTGCTGCCTCAGCACGAAAGGAGCAGTTTGCAATGACGAAGGATAATGCTGCACAAAGCAAATACAACCCCGTCTATATAATTTCCATAGCAATAACATTCGCACTCGTCTTCTGGGGACTTATCTCTCCGGACTCTTTCGGAAACTTTGCAAAGATACTCAACGGCGGTCTCACAAAATATTTTGGGTGGGGCTACATGCTCACTATGAATATCTTTGTCGTGTTCTGCATATTCGCGGCATTAAGCCGCTTTGGCTCCGTGCGTCTCGGCCCTTCGGACTCACGCCCCGAATACAGCAATATGTCATGGTTTGCAATGCTCTTCTCCGCAGGAATGGGAGTAGGCCTTGTATTCTACGGCGCGGCTGAGCCTCTCTTCCACTTCGGCTCTGTGCCTTTCGGCGCTCAGGCAGGCTCGGTACAGGCGGCACGCGATGCAATGCAGATATCCTTCTTCCACTGGGGACTTCACCCATGGGCTGGATATGCAGTAATAGCGATGCCTCTTGCCTATTACCAGTTCCGCCACAATACACCGGGACTCATCAGCTCCGTCTTTATACCTCTGGTGGGAGAAGAGAAGGTACGCGGAACTTTCGGCAAGACAGTCGACATCCTTGCAATATTCGCGACCTTAGCAGGCATCACAACATCTCTCGGACTCGGCACACTGCAGCTTAACAGCGGACTTAACGCCATATTCGGAATACCCAAGACTACCTTCGTACAGATAGCGATTATAGGTGTTCTGGCTCTGCTCTACACAGGCTCGGCTATATTGGGAATAGAAAAAGGCATTAAAAAAGTCGCAGACTTTAACCTCTGGATATGCTTAGGCCTCATGCTCGCACTCTTCCTCGTAGGGCCAAGTCTTCCCATAGTAAACTCCCTTATGACCGGAATAGGCGACTACACAAGCGGACTGATCAAAGAAAGCTTCTCTCTCGCCCCATACGGCGGAGATTACGAATCATTCCTCAACGGCTGGACTCTCTACTACTGGGCATGGTGGATTTCATGGGCGCCCTTCGTCGGTTCATTCGTGGCACGCATTTCACGCGGACGCACTGTACGCGAATTTGTAAGCGGAGTTCTCATCGTACCGGCACTCGGAAGCTTCACGTGGTTTGCAATCTTCGGAACTTCTGCCCTGCACCTCGAACTCGTGCGCCACATCAATGTATCGGCGGAAGTTCTTAAGGATGTCTCCGTCGGAATCTTTGAAATGTACAAGTACTACACATTCGGAACAATAATGTCCACTGTTATGATTATCCTCATCATAACCTTCTTTGTAACTTCGGCGAACTCGGGAACCTTCGTCCTTTCCATGCTGTCCACACACGGCGACCTAAACCCGCCAAAGGGCAAGATGGGAATCTGGGGAATCCTTATGGCGGCTCTTGCCATAGTGCTCCTTATCTCCGGCGGACTTCAGAATCTCCAGACTGTATCCCTTGCAGCAGCCGCTCCCTTCTCACTCATAATGGTCTGCGCATGCGTAGCTTTCTGGAAAGCTCTCACCTCGGACGAGCGTGAAGGCAAGCTTTAGGTAATATTAATGGAGAGATCAATTCTCCTGTTTGAGCCGGACTTTCCCTGCTGGGACGAAGAAACTTTCGCCCTGGCGGGGGAAGATCCCTCCTCCATAAGAGAACTTTGCGGCAACGGCTTTCTCGTACCTGCCGAAGCAGGTTATGTGCTTTCGGAAAAGGGAGAGAACTTCAGGCAGGAGCAGGCGAAAGAAAATTATATCTCCGCTCTTCCTATACCAAAGTTCGACCCGCTCCTTTCTTTGTGGAACAACAGGCTCTATCTGCTCATGGAGCACGCCTTTATCGGACAATTCGGCATTAAGGAATACTCTCTTAATGAAGCACTTCCCGTCGTGCCGCAGCTTTCCGAGAGAGAAATTCTCACAATAGAGGACGGAAAAGTAAAATATATTTGGAACAGCAGCGCTTTAATAAAAGACTTTATATCGGAATTTCCGAACAGCGGCGTAGGGTCAAGGCACTTAACTCCCCCGGGCGAGAACGCTCTGAATATGTGGATGGAGAAAAACGGCGCAAAGCGCTCCTACGTTTGCCCCAACCTTTTGCTGAGAAGCAGATACGATTTTGAATTATACAGAAAGACAAAGGTCTGTGACTCTGATAAATACAAGATGAAAGACGCTGACAGGCTCTTCTTTTTTCATGTCACGGAAGAGAGCATTAAAGATTTTTACATAAATCTGGGTAAGTTACACATTTTTCTGCTGGGACAGAAAAGAGTCTATATTCCCGGCTACGCCGATATAGACAGCCATGATCAGGAGAATTGGACTATGGCAGTGGCAGTTGCCGATACAGAGAGTTCTCTTGAAAAAATAGCGTCAATAATCTCCGCTCAGGGCAAAGCCACCATAGATCCAATGCCGCCGCTTTTTATCATAGGTACCAGCATTGAGCGTCTTAGAGAGCAGGAAAAACCTGAAGACACAGTATATGACTGGTTTTGCGATAGGACAATTCACATTGCGAGACCGGATATATAAATAAAAAGCTCACAACTGTCGTGCAGCAGTAAGTGATAAATCCATCCTTCTATTAAACAACAAAGCAGACCTCCGGGACGTGGTCTGCTTTGTTGTTTTTATTATTTTCCCGCAGCCCGTTCCAGACGGTCTCTTAGCGCTAAGGCTATTCCCGTACTTCCCGGGTCTTCGGCTATTATTATCTCGGCACCGCTCTTCTCTATGGTGCGCAGAGCACGGAAGAGTTCTTTTGTGTATTCTTCTATATTTGAAAATAATATTTTTGTATAAGGCTTGAGTTCCGGCTCTCTTGTCCCTATCCATGCCCACTTAGTGCCTTCTTTGACGCTTATCTGCGACGACGCGCAGAGTTTCAGTGGGATAGAGGGCGCATAGTGGCGGTATCTCGTCCCCGGGGATCTTTTTATCATCAGACTGTCCCTCGGAAGGAGAACTTCTTCCTTCAGGACATATTCAAGCTGCTCTTTTGTCACTCCGCCGGGGCGGAGCAGGACGACATGGTCTCCCGTCAAGTCCAGCACTGTGGACTCCACTCCGACCCTTGTATTACCTCCGTCCAGAATAATCTTTACCGCATCGCCCAAATCTTCTCTTACCGTCTCGGCGTCGGTAGGGCTCGGCCTGCCGCTTTTGTTTGCGCTCGGGGCGGCTATGGGGCATCCCGACGCTTTTATCAGCTCAAGCGCTATTCTGTTATCCGGCATACGCACAGCCGCAGTGGAAAGCCCGCCTCTTGTACGTTCGGGAACGGCAGGTTTTGCATCAAGCACTATAGACAGAGGGCCTGGCCAGAATTTTTCCATTAAGAACCTTGCGCGCCAATTTATTTCGACAACAGATTCTGCCATTTTTATATCGCAGACATGGAGTATCAGAGGGTTGTCCGAAGGCCTTCCCTTGGCTTCGTATATTTTCTTTACCGCGTCGGCATTCAATGCATCCGCTCCGAGGCCGTAAACAGTCTCTGTCGGAAAGGCTACAAGCTCTCCCCTTCGTATGGCCGCTCCCGCTTCCTCAAATAGAGCTCTTTCTGAAATGTCTGTTGCCTTAAATATCGCAGAGAGCCTCTCTTCCAGCTCATCTGTCATTGAGGTACGCCCCTTCCATAAAATTCTCCATAAAATTTTGGCGGAAGGAGGGGAAGCGTCCCTCTATTATGGCTCGTCTGGCATCTTTCATAAGATTGACGAGGAAGTGCAGGTTATGCCAGCTGCAAAGCCTTGCCGCAAGTATTTCGCCTGCAGTGTAAAGGTGTCTTATATAAGCCTTTGTAAAGTTTCGGCATACATAGCAGTCGCATGTCGGGTCTATAGGAGTGAAGTCGCGCGCGAAGCCCTGATTTTTTATATTGAGCTTGCCGAACCTTGTGAGCACGCTTCCGTTTCGTCCGTTTCTAGTCGGCAGCACGCAGTCAAACATATCTATGCCTCTTGCGACTCCTTCGACAAGGTTTGTCGGGAAGCCCACTCCCATTAAGTATCTCGGCTTTTCCTTAGGCATTTCGGGGCAGAGTGAGTCAAGAATGCGGTACATGACATCGTGCTCTTCTCCCACGGAGAGGCCGCCTATTCCGTATCCTTTGAAATTAATTTCCTCGAGCCTTTTAATGCACTCTATCCTCTGAGTTTCAAACATCGAGCCCTGAACTATGCCGAAAAGAGTCTGGTCTTCCCTTGTGTGAAAGTCCTTGCACCTCTTAGCCCAGCGTATTGTACGTTCCATTGCGTCGCGGGAATATTCTTCCGTTGTCGGCCAGGAAACGCACTCGTCAAAAGCCATCGCGATGTCGCTTCCGAGTTTCTGCTGTATCGCCATAGAGTCCTCCGGCCTCATGAAGTGTTTGCTTCCGTTAAGATGAGAGCGGAACTCCACTCCCTCTTCCGTTATCTTTCTGAGGTCGGAAAGTGAAAATACCTGAAAGCCGCCGCTGTCTGTAAGAATGGGATGATTCCACCCCATAAACCTGTGGAGTCCCCCGGCCTCTTCGACTATATCCTCACCGGGGCGCATGTAGAGGTGGTATGTATTGCCGAGTATTATCTGAGCTCCTAGCCCTTCAAGCTCCGGAGGCGTCATTGCTTTGACAGTAGCCTGAGTGCCTACAGGCATAAAGACGGGCGTCTCTATAACTCCGTGAGATGTGGTAAGCTCTCCCGCTCTTGCTCCCGTCACAGGACATTCGGCGACTAATCTGTATTTAAACATCTTTTTTCCCCAATCTGAAAGCTTTTTTTACATTGTCGTCAACTATCGCGGCAAAATCTTCCACAGATATGCCCTTTAGCATTGATATCATCTCATAGACTGATTTTACATGGTATGGTTCGTTTGACTTTCCTCTGAAGCCCTGGGGCGCCAGGTAGGGAGAGTCCGTTTCGCACAGGATTCTGTCAGTCGGTATCTCCATCGCAATCTCCCTCAGAGAGATGTTTTTAGGGTATGTTACAGGGCCTGCGAAGGATATGTAAAATCCGAGGTCAAGAGCGTCTTTCGCATTATTCATATCGCCCGAAAAGCAGTGTACCACTCCGCCGATTTTTTCCGCGCCGTGCTCTCTCAGTATCTCTATAGTCTCCGCATTGGCGTTGCCCTTTTGCCTGTCCGCGGAGTCCCTGATGTGAAGTGCTATCGGCATATCCAACTTTTTGGCAAGCTCTATCTGAGCTATGAATACCTCTTTTTGTATATCCCGCGGCGAGTGGTCATAGAAGTAGTCCAGGCCTATCTCGCCTATTGCGCACACTCTTTCGTGAGAGGCTAAGGCCTCCAGCTCCCCGATAAAATTGGGGGAGACTTTTTCCGCTTCGTGCGGATGAACTCCCACAAGTGAGTATATTTCGGGGTTTGATATCTGTTTTGATGATATTTCCACAGATTCTCTGCTTGATTCTATCTCCGCGGAGGCAAATATCATTCTCTTTACATCATTGTCCAAGGCGTTCTTGAAAACTTCTTCAAGCCCGTTTGGGTAATATTCCCTGTTAAGGTGACAGTGGGTGTCAGTTAAAAACATGTGTTTCATCCCTCCAAAAAGGGGCGGGCTATGCCCGCCCCTCGCCTATACGCTCTTTTATTTGTCTTTTTTCTAGCTTATTCTGCTGCCGACAGGTATTGAATCGTCTATTACGGTAAGCAGAGTCAAGATTTCCTGTCTTGTCTCGGGGCTTTCTGCGGCAAGCAGCATTCCGTTGCTCTGGACTCCGCGGAATTTCGCCGGCTTTAGGTTGACAAGGACAATTATCTTTTTGCCTTCAAGCTCTTCGGGCTTGTAGAATTCTCTTATGCTTGAAACTATTACTCTCTTTTCATAGCCGAGGTCAAGATTGAGAATGTAAAGTTTGTCAGCCTTAGGCACAACTTCGATTTTCTCTACGAGAGCCACGCGCAGGTCGAGTTTCGCAAAATCGTCGTACTCTATCTGAGGCTTGGGCTCAAGGTACTTGAAGAATGCTGTAGGATCAGCCTTAGCGCGCTTTTCCAAATCGCGTTCGCTCTTTTCCGCCTTCCATTTTTCGACGTCGATGCGAGGGAAGAGTATTGCTCCCTTTTTAACTGTTACAGGGCCGTCAATCTTGCCCCATGCCCAATTTTCGCGTCCTCCGTCAAGAGGAGTGCCTGAAAGTCCGAGCTGTTCCCATATCCTTGCAGATGTCTCCGGCATGAAAGGAGCGAGCAGGACTGCGGAGAGTCTTAGGGATTCCCAGAGAGTTCTCAAAACAGCGTCAAGTCTTTCGACTTCGCCCTCTTTGCCTAGCTTCCAAGGCTGGGTCTCGTCAATATATTTGTTTGAACGGCTGATGAATGCCCAGAGAACTTTAAGAGCGTCGTCAAATGCAAAGCGATCCATAAGCTCGGTCATTTCCGCAACTGTCTTGTTTGCCATATCTTCTATTTCCTTGTCAAGCTCTGTCGCGGTGTAGGTCTCGGGCAGTTTGCTTGAGCGGAATTTGTCTATCATCTGGAGACTTCTTGACAAGAGGTTTCCTAGGTCGTTGGCAAGGTCGGAATTTATGCGCTGTACGAGTGCAAGCTCGGAGAAGTCTCCGTCATGTCCGAAGGGAACTTCGCGCAGTACGAAGTAGCGGAAAGCGTCAACTCCGTAGAGGTCGGCCATTTCAAACGGGTCTACAACGTTGCCGACAGACTTTGACATCTTTTCGCCTTCGACAGTCCACCAGCCGTGAGCAAATACGCGGACGGGGGGATTGACTCCGAGAGCCATAAGCATAGCGGGCCATATTACGCAGTGGAATCTGATGATATCTTTGCCTACAAGGTGGCGCACAGAGGGCCAATAGGTCTGCCAGAGTCCGCCCTCTTCGGGGAAGTTCATGGCAGAGAGGTAGTTTATCAGAGCGTCAAACCAGACATATATTACGTGTTTGTCGTCTCCCGGCAGAGGAATGCCCCATTTGAGAGTTGTTCTCGACACAGACTGGTCGCGCAGGCCGCCCTTTATGAAGCTCACTATCTCGTTATAGCGGGACTTCGGCATAATAGCGTCTTGGTTGTCCTCGTAGAATTTGAGGAGCTGATCCGTGTACTTAGAGAGCTTGAAGAAGTATGTCTCTTCCGTCATCTTTGTAAGAGGACGGTGGCAGTCGGGGCATGTCTGTCCCTCTCCCATCTGAGCTTCGGGCACGTATGTCTCGCAGGGCACGCAGTACCAGCCTTCGTATTCACCTTTGTAAATATCGCCCTGCTCTATAAGACGGCGGAATACTTCCTGAACGACCTTCTCATGGCGCTCGTCAGTCGTTCTGATAAAGTCATCGTTGGATATGTTGAGAACTCCCCACAGTTTCTGAAAGTTCTGGACGACTTCATCGCAAAGTTCTTTGGGAGTGATTCCCTTTTTTTCGGCTACGGTCTGAATCTTCTGTCCGTGCTCGTCTGTGCCTGTCAGAAACCAGGACTTTTCTCCGCCCGATTTGTGCCAGCGCGCGAGTACATCAGCCGCTATTGTCGTGTAGGCGTGCCCGATATGGGGAACGTCATTGACATAGTAAATAGGTGTAGTAATGTAAAAATTTTCTTTTGACATTTATTTAACCTCCTCGGTACAATTCTCAAGAATGTACCGTTTTATTCTGTTCCGTTGGATACAATACTTGATAGAGAGCAAGTTTGCAACATTTTTTGTGGATTCTCCCGCGGAAGTCATTTTTTCAGCCTCTTCCATCCAGACAGAATCATCCGGCACATCGGGATTTTCCGTACTGCCTGAGACAACACATACAAACTCGCCTCTTATTTTATCATCGGTCAATATATCTTTAAAGGATAGGAGCGTTCCGCGCACCGTTTCCTGATGTATCTTGCTTATCTCCCTGACCAGCGAGGCCTTTCTGTCTCCGAGTACGGAGCCCATAAGTTCAAGCTCTTTTAATATCCTGTGCGGCGACATATAAAATACAAGGACTTCTTTTACATCCTTTATCTCTTTTAGGCGGCTTTTCTTCTCTTCCGTCTTTCCTTTCAGAAAGCCTATGAACATAAAACTTTCCATTTCCATTCCGGACATCAGAAGGGCGGGCAGAAGGGCATTCGCACCGGGCAGTACGTCATAAGGAAGCCCCTGTTCCATCGCCGCTCTTATTATGACTCCGCCGGGATCTGAAAGTCCCGGAGTTCCCGCGTCTGACACAAGAGCTATATTTTCTCCGTTTTTGAGCCTCTGCATTATGGAGGAGACTCTCTCCGCCTCATTGTGTTCATGGCATGAAAGGAGCGGTTTTTTTATCTCAAAGTGGTTGAGAAGCTTCAATGTGTGCCTTGTGTCCTCGCACGCTATAACATCGGCCTCTCTGAGCGCTCTGAGCCCTCTCAATGTCATATCTTCCAGATTGCCTATGGGCGTCGGTACTATTATGAGGGGCATTTTTCATTCTCCTCTATTTTATAAGCTTCTAAAAGTTCCTTTGTCTCGCGCCCGTCCGTACCGAGCACAAATATGGGGGCTTCTATTCTTAGTCCGTGAGAAGCAGCTCTCATAGCCTCCACAAGCACAACAGTGGATTCACTGCCAGGCTTCGGATATATGGGCATCATAATTTTCGGAGGCATCTTATGTTTGTCAAGCAAAGCGAAAAGTTCTCCCGTTCTGTTTGTCCTTATAACCAAATCAAGCCGTCCTCTGTTTTTCAGCAGATATTTTGACGCCGTTATTACATCCTCAAGTGTGCATTCCGTCCCGTGCATTGCCGCCGCCAGTGCATCTGACGGGCTTCTCCTGCTGTCGGAAAGCTCATCGTAGGGCGGGTTCATCACAACTCTGTCAAAGCTCTGAGCGCTCCAATATTTTTTATAATTTCTAAGGTCACGGACAAAAAATTCCGTTCTCTCCTCAAGAGAGTTTATCGCGGCATTTTCTTTAGCCATCTCTATTAAGTGCGGCTGAATGTCCGCACCTTCGACGCAAAAACCCCTTTTAGCCAATATGAGAGAGACGGCCCCGTGAGCGCATCCAAGCTCCAATATCTTCTCGCGTCTGCGCGGCTTTGTGAAATGCGCCAAAAGTATGGTGTCGAGGTTCACACGCGGCCCCATCTTCTCGTCGGGCTGTTTTATTTTCAATGCGCCGTAAAGAAGGTCTTCCATTACGCCCACTCGTCCATTTTGACGCCTATGACCTGAGAAAGGCCCGGCTCGGAGAGAGTAACTCCGTACAGTACGTCGGCGCGTTCCATTGTGAGGCGTCTGTGGGTCATGGCTAAAATCTGTCTGTTCTTTGCATACTCCTTGGTAAGCTCTGAAAATCTGCGGAGGTTCACTTCGTCAAGAGCCGCGTCTACCTCATCCAGAACAGCCAAAGGACAGCCTGCAACCTCCATGGAGGCAAATAACATCGAGATTGCGGCAAGAGACTGCTCTCCGCCAGAGAGCTGCTGTATGCTCTGGGGGTGCTTTCCGGGCGGACGCGCGACAAAGTCTACACCGGTGTCCCATATAGTCTCTCCCTCTGTCATTACAAGATGAGCCTCTCCCCCTCCAAAGAGACGCTTGAAGAGGAAGCAGAACCTCTCGTCCACCTCTTTCAGGGCATCCGTAAATATCTTGTGTGCCTGCATATCCGCATCGGATATCAGCTTTTCCAGTTCGGCGGCGCTTGCTCTTACATCGTCAAGGTGTTCGCCCAGAAATGCAAGCCTGTCTCTTAAACTTTGGTCTTCGGAGAGAACTCCCATGTTTACTGAGCCAAATGCCTTTATCTTTCTGTCTCCGTCTCTAATCTTTCTGCGCAGTTCGTCTATGTCCTCATCTTCGGGCAGAACTTCGCTCCCCGGATATGGATACTGCTCCTCCCAAGTATTTATGAGCTCTTCGAGCTCGCGCTCTGTCTCGCCTTTTTTTGCCTCTATCTGAGAAATATTCTCCATGCCCAAACGGGATTTGACCTCTGCCGCGGACAAGCGAACCCTCTGGTAATCTCGTCTTTTTTCAAGAGATGAGTAGCCCGCAACATACTGCTCCACTTCGGCCATAAGCTCCTTGCGGCGAAGATGTATCTCCAAGCAGTTTTTGCCTACTCTTGCAAGGTTCGCTCTCTCTTTTACACAGCTTTGGTCAAGAGAGGAAAGTTCCTCGTCAAAGTCCCAAACTTTGCGTTCTTCCGTACGTATCTCCGCACTCACGCGCTCCATGAGGGCAAATTTTGAACGCATACGCTCCGCCGCAACTGCGGATTCGGCTCTTAGGCGTTCTCTTTCTTCTATAATCGCATGGTCGTCTTCCGCGTCCGAAGGGTTGTCCCACTTTTCCTCAAGTTCCGCCAGAGACTTTAATATCCTCTGCCAGTGTACGCCCTCTTCTTTTATTGACATGAGGACGCGGCCCCGCTCACCCTCCATACGCTTCTGTTCCTTGCTGTAAGACTCTTTCTGGTCAGAGATAACTGCTATTCTGCCGTCAAGTTCTCTTATCTGTCTCGTATATGCTTCTTTCTGCTCCGATACCGCAAGTTCCTCGGATTCTGTCTTCTTAAAGTCTTTGCCCAGTTTTTCCGCGGCTGTCTGAGTTTCAGCGGCTTCCCGCTCGAGTCTGGCTATTTGAGCTTTGAGTTCGAGTGCCTTGCCCGCTTTTTGGGTTTTTCCGCCCGATACTGTGCCGCCGGGCTGAAATACGTCGCCTTCCATCGTTACTACAGGGCCTTTAAAACCGCCTCTGACTATCTCCTGTCCCACAGAGTAGCTTTTGACAATGAGCAAATCTCCCATTATCTGCTGTATGGCGGGAAGCCAGTGAGTTTCAACTTTGACGAGGTCTATCGCCCATCCCACTATGCCGTTCATGGGAAGTCTGTAAGACTTGTCGGGGAATCTAGGGCGACAGCGTTCCAACGGAAGGAATGTCGCTCTTCCCGCGGAATTTGTCTTTAATTTATCTATACAGCGCCCCGCCTCTTCCAAATCTTCCACAAGAAGCTGGAATTGACGGCCGCCCAAATACGCTTCAAGAGCGGTGCCCAAAGAAGCATCGCATGTGAAAACATCTATAACTGCTCGCGGTGCGGCGTCAAGCCTGTTGAGCTTCGCCGACGAGAGCAGATATTGAACGGGTCGAGGATATATCTCCGCCTGCATCGCATCGGAAACTTCGTTAAGCCTTGAACGGGACTGAGCCGCCTCTCTTTTTGCACGCTGAAGCTCCGATGCCAGAGTCTGAACCCTGGTGTATAGTTCTCCGTGGCGGGAGACTAACACTCCCTGCTCCGTCAGCAGTCTGTCGCGTTCCTTCTCATATTCTTTTATTTGAGAATCAAAGTCTTTTCTCGGATCCCGCTCCTGCATCTTTTTATCGCGCATGTCGAGAAGGTCTTTTCCCAGAAACTCCAGCTTCGCCTTTACCTGCTGAAGCTCCGCTTCCAGATTGCCCTTCTCCTTGTTCCATGATTCGCGCTGAGCTTTTTCAAGCTCCATCTTTTCATTAAATTCCTGCCATTTTTTTTCTACTTCTTTTAGGGCGTTCTGAGCTGCTTCGAGAGCCTCACGCGCCTTTTTATTCTCCGCCGAAGATTCCGACTGCTCTTTCAGCAATTTTTCAAGATGTTCTTTTGCCTTTGTTCTGTCTTCCTTCGCCTGAGCCAGCCGCGCATTTGATGAACGAAGAGCCGCAGCGGAAGCGAAGCCCGATTTTGTAAGAGCATCGAACCTGCTTCTGCACTGCTCAAGTTCCCATGTCTGCTGCTGTCTTGCCTGAGCGGATTTTGAGATTTCGTTTTCCGTATTTTGCAGAGCGTTCTTCCACAGGGATAAAAACCATGTGATATTTGACCTTTTCGCATAGAGAGCTGCTGCTTCCGCTGTCAAGCTCTCTATGGCATTTTCCGCCCCGGCGCGTCTCAGCCAGTAGAGGAGCTTTCGCTCTTCTTCGATGCTGTCCAGTATCTCGCGAAGCTGAGCCGCCCTTTTTACTTCCGGAGCTATTTCGTCCCTGCGCACACCGAGTTCCGCCATAATATTGCGAAGCTGGTCATACTCTTCTTTTACTGTCAGCAGCCTGTCGGATGCATCTTTTCTTCTTTTCCTGTAGACATCTATTCCGAACAGTGTCTCCAGCCTTGTTCTGCGTTCGGCGGGGCGCTGCTGAATAACTTCAGTGACTTCGCCCTGCCCTATAAAGGCAAATCTGTCACCTTCGAGCTTCCATTCGCGCTTCACTTCATCAAGTTCGGTCAAGGTTTTTTTCATATTATCGACAAACGCGACTGTAGCCCCGTCGGGCGCAGTTACCCTGCGCTTGACGGAACATACTCTGTTCTCCTCGCGAAGCTGAAGTATGACTTCTGCCTCTTTTGCGGGCGGAAGGCTTACCGAGCCTTGAAACAGAAGTTCGCTTTGACGTGATATGCGAAGTCGGGACGCACTGCTGTCACCCAAAGACCACCTAAGAGCGTCAAGAAGGTTGCTCTTGCCGCTGCCGTTTGGCCCTACTATTGCGGTAAAACCCGAGGAGAGAAGGAGGTCGTGCGAACCTCCGAAACTCTTAAATCCCTTAAGCTGAAGACGACCTATGTACAATTGCCCAGCCCTCTCTTTTTTGCAGCGCACTTATTCTGTGTTCCACCTGAGCAAGTCCGCCCTGGCTTTCAAGTCTGTATTTGCCCCATGAAAAATCGGGACAGCCTCTTATGAATATCTTTCTGTCAAATTCCTCTTCCCACAGTGCGAGGAAGGTCTCCGCGATATATTCAGCAACGGCAGTATGAGCCTCTACAAGCAGAGCTTCGGTGTTTGAGGAGGAGACTATTTTGCGGATAAAACGTTTTATCTGCATAGCAACACCCTCTTCGCGCGTCACCCAGCCCAGCCCGCCGCAGAAGGGACAGCCGCGATTCAATGCGGCTCTTATATCAGTCCTTGCGCGTTTTCTCGTAATCTCCACAAGCCCAAGCCCCGTTACGCCATACACTCTGGCTTTGCACCTGTCTGTCTTGAAGAGCTCCTGAAGCTGAGATACAAGGTTATTTTTGTCCTCTTCCGTGTCCATATCTATAAAGTCAACGACCACTATTCCGCCGAGAGCCCTCAGTCTGAGCTGGCGCGCTATTTCCACGGACGCTTCCATATTTGTCTTGAGCACTGTGTCGTTGAGATTCTTTGAACCTACAAATTTGCCCGTATTGACATCTATTACGGTAAGAGCCTCCGTCTGATCTATTACGAGGTATGCCCCCGAAGAGAGCCACACTTTCCTATCCTGAAGCTCTGCAAGCTGATTTTCTATGTTATAGATATCAAAGAGCGGCGTTTTGCCCTTGTAGAGATTTACCTCTATCTTCTGTTCGGCAAAGAATTTTTTCACAAAAAGCTCTATATTGGCTTTGTCTTCTTCTGTATCGACAACTATCTCGTCAATATCATCGGTAAGTTCGTCGCGCAGAACTCTCTCCAAAAGTCCCAAATCCCTGTGTATGAGGCATGGAGCGCTGTTCTGGTTCGCCTTTTTCTGTATGGATTCCCACTGGGCGACAAGCTCCTGAGCGTCATCCGAGAGACTTTCCAAGTCACAGTGTTCCGCAACTGTTCTTATAATTATTCCGAACCCCTGCGGTCGTATCTCTTTTGCTATATTTCTGAGGCGCTGGCGCTCGTCCTCATCCTCTATGCGCTTTGAGACTCCGGTCTCGTGCCCTCCCGGGATAAGCACCATGTAGCGCCCCGCGAGAGAGACTCGCGGAGAGACTCGTGCGCCTTTGCCCTTACGCGCGTTCTTTACAACTTGAACCAGCATCTCTATGCCCGGTTTGACATCTATTCCGCGGACATCGTCAAGGTATAAAAAGCCGTTGCGCCCGTCCCCTAAATTGAGGAATGCCGAGTGCATTCCGGGAAGTACGCTGTCGACCCTTGCTTTGTATATCTCGCCTGTTCTCTGATGTTCGAGCATTCTTTCGAGGAAAAAGTCGTAGAGCTTTCCTTTTTCATCTAAAATTGCGATTCTGACCTCTTCGGGATCTATTAAATTTGCGACAATCTTTTTTGTCCAGCCATCTGCCATGTTAAGACCTCCCCTTAAATGAGCGGACGCATTGCTGCCGATTGAGAATCCCATCTTCCGACTCTCTCTCTGACAATACGCAGGTCTGTCCATCCTTCGCATATGCCCGCCTCTTTAAGAGCCTTTACAAGACTTCCGGCGCTGCAGTGCTCAAGATCTCCGACTGTTAGTGTCACTGTGCCGTTCTCTATGGCCGATGCAAAGAGCTCGCCCTTTGCCTTGGCCTCTTCCTCAAGTATTTCGAGCGCTCTGCCGTCAAGTTCGAAACCACAGCCGTTCAGCGTGTATGTTCCCGCCGTGGCCAGCTTTGCAAGCGCAGGGCCGTCAACTTCCGCACACTTTAATATTTTTATACCGTGCGGCATATTTTTATTCCACTCTTCCAGATTGGAGTCATTCCACTCCTTAAACCAGAAGTCGGCAGGCTCTTCCTTGCCCTCTACCCCTATCGCAAGAGGAGGCCCAAGGCTTATGTGGGGATGAGGAGAGAAACCTTCCGTAAATTCCTGGATAAGCCCCGTGCGCCTTGCCGCACGCGAAAACATTGTCGGAAGATCCATGTGATTCACAAATGTGATCCACTCTTTTTTTTCAAATATTATTCTAATTCTCGGCATAATTGCAGCCCCTCACGCTTGTCTTTCCCTGCCAGCCGCATCCGTTACATCCTTCGCGGCAGTCCTTCGTACAATCGGCGGAAAGAGCCTTCGCCCTTTCTCTCAGCAGATATGATTTTGTAACACCGGAATCGATATGATCCCAAGGAAGCTTTTCATCAAGAGACCTTGCGCGGCATGCGTAGCTGTCAGTGTCTATCTCAAGGTCGCGGAATACTTCCATCCATCTGTCAAAATTGAAGCACTCCGTCCATCCGTCAAATCGTTCCCCGCGTCTCCATGCCTCTTCTATGGCATCGGCAAGACGAGCGTCTCCGCGTGCAAAAACTCCCTCAAGGTATGTCTGCTCCGGTTCATGGTAGGCAAGGCTCACCTTTCTGTTGCGTATGCTGTTTTTGACCCACCGTCCTCTTTCCTTAAGAGAAGCTCTGTCGAGCTGAGGTTCCCACTGGAAAGGCGTGTGAGCCTTCGGCACAAAGCCCGCAAGAGATGCATTCACATCTCCGCGTCTTTTGTGTTTTTTCGCTATGGAGACTGCTTTATTGCATATATCCAAAATTCCCGCGAGATCCTCGTCAGTCTCTGTAGGCAGCCCCATCATAAAGTAGAGCTTCACTCTGTCCCATCCGTGCGAGAATGTTGCTTCGAGAGCTGATTCTATATCCGCGTCACTGACACCTTTGTTTATAACATTGCGCAGCCTTTGAGTGCCTGCCTCGGGCGCAAAAGTCAGTCCACCCTTGCGTATGCTCTCGAGCCCTGCCGCCATATTGACGGAAAAGGCGTCTACGCGCAGACTGGGCAGGCTCAGCTTTATCTGGTTCTTCGCAAGCAGAGGCGCAAACCGCTTGAATGTTTCGTCCAAAGGAGACCAGTCGCATGTAGCAAGAGAAAGCAGACCTACTTCCTCCCAGCCCGTATTGTCCAGAAGCTGAGAAACCTGCGAAACCACAGAATCGGCACTTCTTTCGCGCACAGGTCTGTCTATCATCCCGGCCTGACAGAAGCGGCAGCCTCTCGTGCAGCCTTTGAATACCTGAACGGCTATTCTGTCGTGAACTATGCCCGTATTCGGCACTATCATATCCGTGGGGTAGAACGAATTGTCCAAGTCCTCCGCTATTCTGCGCCTTACAGGCTTCGAAGGCGGAAGCTGAGGAACATAGACTCCCTCTATTTTTGACAGAGCTTCTAATTTTTCCGCTCTCGAACGTCCCTTCAGCGAGTGAAGCAGCTCATAGACTTCGGGAAGCAGAACTTCTCCGTCTCCTATGCAGAAAGCGTCTATAAAAGGCGCAACGGGTTCGGGAGAGAGAGCGCCGGGGCCTCCCGCAAGCACTATCGGATCGTTGTCGCCCCTGTGTTCGGAGCGGAAAGGTATTCCGCCCAGGTCGAGAATTGTGAGTATATTCGTGTAGGAAAGCTCATACTGCAATGTAAAGCCCACTACGTCAAATTCTGAGATAGGCCTTTTGCTCTCAAGAGACCACAGAGGTGTCTTTGAGGAGCGAAGCAGCTCCTCAAGGTCGAGCCACGGAGCATAGACACGCTCCGCATCGGCGTAAGGGAGTTTCTTTGTAAGAGAGTAGAGAATCTGAAAGCCCAGATAGCTCATACCCACTTCGTAAAGGTCGGGGAATGCGTAACAGACACGCAGAATATCGGAGCCCTCTTTGACCGCGCCAGTCCCCCATTCGCCTCCGACGTACCTTGACGGACGTTTGACGCCGCCTAAGAGTCTGCGTCGGTTATCTGCCTCAAATTGCATCGGCATTTTTATAATCCTCCTGAAACACAGTTTTGCCCTGATATGAACAAACACCGTATCTAAATTTTACCGTCCTCCGTGTTCTGGCGGACGAGGTAATTTCTTTGTGTTAAAATCTATTTTCCTTTGACACTATGACAACGCTCTGCACAAGAGCCAGAGCGACTGCTACGGCAAGCAGTGCGCTTCCTCCGTAGCTGAAAAGAGGCAGAGGAAGTCCCGTGACCGGAGCAAGTCCCATGCTCATTGCGACGCTTTCAGTTATCTGAAACCATAGCCACGCCGCTATGGCCGTAACCATTATCTTCGCCTGCATATCCTTTGTATATTGAGCGGCAGCCAATATGCGCCACAGCAAAAGTCCGAAAAGCAGAAGAACTATGGAGCTTCCTATAAATCCAAATTCTTCCGAAAATACACTGAATATGAAATCTGTATGCGGCTCAGGCAGGAAGTGAAGCTTTCCCTGAGTTCCCTGCATAAAGCCCTTTCCCCAAAAACCGCCTGAACCTACCGCGATTCTTGACTGTATTACGTTGTAGCCCGCTCCTTGCGGGTCTATAGTCGGGTCTATAAATACCATCATGCGCATTCTCTGGTACGGTTTAAGCACCAGCCACCCTACAGGCAGAAGTGCCAGTCCCGAAATAACCATGCCCGCCAAAAATTTTACCGGCGTACCTGCCACTATAAGCACGGCAAATAGCATAACAGAGTATACCAGAGCGCTTCCAAGGTCCGGCTGAAGCAGTATCAGCCCTATCAAAAAACCTGCCAAAAGCAGGGATGCGAATATGCCCTTAGCGTTTGTGGGAGGCAGCTTTGCACACAGCACGCTGAGTGCCATCGCAAGCACAACCTTCCCCATCTCAGAGGGCTGAAAGCGTATAAAGCCCAAGTTAAACCAGCTTTGAGCCCCTTTTGAGGTATGTCCCACTATCAGCAGGAGCACAAGCATTAAAGACAGAACACCAAACAACGGCACGGTCAGAGACAGAATCCTTCTGTATCCGACCTTTAAGATTAACAAATATATGACGGCGCTCACTCCGCCCCAGATAAGCTGGCGGAGTGCATAGCCGGAAAGCCCCTTGTCCGCCGACGCGGGGCTGGCACTGTATATAGCCGCAACTCCAAGAAGAAAGAGCAGAACGACCAAGATAAGCATTACATAATCCGTATATGCTTTTATGTCGCTCCATCGGCTCGAAAGTCTTTCTGACATTTATTTACCTCTGGTGCGGCGCTCCATGTTCTTAAGAGGTATGCTTGCAACCAGAGCAACGGAGCGATCCTCTCTGTTAAGTTCTATCTCTATTCCGCCCTCGTCTATCTCCAGGTACTTTTTGATTGTCTGAATCATCTCCTCGCGAAGCGCATTCAGCGTTTCGGGCGCTATGTCGTTTCTGTCGTGGATAAGGACAAGCTGCAGACGTTCCTTTGCGACAGATCCGCTCTTTTCTTTATTAAACATTTTGGACAGGAAATCAAACATACAATCACCTACTTCAATCCAAATATTCTGGCGAAGAAACCTTTTCGTTCAGGCGTTAAATCAAGGAACGGAACATTTTCTCCGCAAATTCTCTTTGCGATATTGGAATAAGCCATGGCTGCCTTGGATGTTCCCGAAAGAGTCAGGGGCTCTCCTCTGTTTGACGATGTGACAATGCTCTCGTCGTCCGGGATAACTCCTATGAGGTCTATTGCCAAGATATCAAGGACATCCTGCACATCCAGCATCTCGCCGCGCTGTACCATGTCAGGTCTGATTCTGTTGACAATAAGGCGGATCGGGGATTTGTTCATAGATTCAAGCAGTCCTATTATTCTGTCCGCGTCTCTTACTGCGGAGACCTCGGGAGTTGCTATCACAAGAGCCTCGTCCGCACCTGCCGCCGAGTTGCGGAATCCTGACTCTATGCCTGCGGGGCTGTCAACAAGGACAAAATCAAATTCTTTTCTGAGCTCCTCGCAAAGAATCATCATCTGCTCCGCCGTAACCGCATCCTTCGTTCTTGACTGAGCTGTAGGTATCATATAAAGATTTTCAAGCCTCTTGTCCTTTATCAAGGCCTGATTCAAACGGCAATTACCTTCGACTATATCAACAAGTGTGTAGACAATACGATTCTCAAGACCCATTATTACATCAAGATTCCTAAGGCCGACGTCTCCGTCGATAGCGACAACCTTGTGGCCGGCAGCGGCAAGCGCCACCGCCAAGTTGGCAGTGGTTGTGGTCTTTCCTACTCCGCCCTTACCGGAAGTTATGACGATTATCCTGCAGCTCAACTTCAATCACGCTCCTTATATAATTGGCCAGTCTGTGACTGTTACTTCATCGTTAATGACAGTCACGACCGTTGGCTTACCCCAAAAATCAGAGGAAGATTCTATTATTCCTACCTTGCTTCCAATGCGAATCTGTCCTGCTTCCATAGCACATGCCGATACAGACATGCTGTTATCGCCGCCGCATCCGGCATGAACAAGACCGCTGAGGCGTCCGAGAACAACAATATGTCCTCCTGCCTTTACTTCCGCGCCCCTGTTTACATGACCTGCAACTATTATATCTCCGCTGTGAGAAAGGCTCTGTCCGCTGCGCAGATTTCCGCTGTATAAAAATCCTTTTTCTGCGGCATTATCGGAATTTGACACATTCGCCGACGAATGAGAAGAGATATCCGCATCGTCTTCGATAATAGAAAGCCCCAGGCGTTTGAGAACATTTTTTGAATCTTCGTCGTCCACAATCCACCCTGCCACATTGCACCCCGAAGGGGCTATAAAAATCTCCCATATTTTAAGCACAAGAGAAGGTGAAACCTGACGCGACTGCATATCGATAACAACGCGGAAGCTCTCTAAAAAATTCTGGCCTCTGTCGCTTACCGAGATAAATTCCTTTAACATCTCCTCCTCGCCTATATCATCAGGGACGATACATTTGAGAAATCCTGCCTGCCTGCCTTTAAGCTGAATCACGGCATGCCCTCCTAACCTGCTCTATTAGTTCACCGCTTTTTCCGGCTGTGGTTCCGTAAATTTTGTACCGTTAACAAGATAATTCAGCATCTTTCCTACAATAGGCCCTGTCACGGACGAACCGGCCTTGCCCGCTTCGGCTATGGCAACAACCACGTAGCGCGGCTTTTCCGCGGGAGCGTATCCTGCAAACCATGCGTGGTCGTCTCCCTGAGTATTCTGAGCAGTTCCTGTCTTTCCAGCGACACTGACTCCGAAATTGTTTGATTTGCGCCCAGTTCCGCTCGTGGTGACTTCAAGAAGCCCCGACCGCAGAATGTTTATTATCCCTTTATCAACGTCCAAAGGACTATATTGAACAGGAGCCGCAGAATTGAGTCTCGGCGTTAATAGTTTACCACCATTGGCGACGGCGGCATACGCCCTCAGCACTTGAAGAGGAGTCATAAGCACATAGCCCTGCCCTATGGAATAGTTTACAGTATCACCGCCGTACCAGCTCTCTTTTATTCTCTTCTTCTTCCACTCGGGACCGGCTGTTGTTCCGGTTATCTCCCCCGGGATATCTATGCCAGTCTTGCTGCCCGCTCCGTACTTTTTAGCCATTGCGGATAGTTTGTCAATCCCAAGCCAGACTGCGGTCTGGTAAAAAAAGACGTCACATGAGTCTCTCAAGGCGGCTTCCACATTTTCCGTACCGTGCCCCGACCGTTTCCAGCAGCGGAAGCGTCTGTCTCCAAGTTCAAAATAACCGGGGCATCTTACTGTCGTTCTTGTGTTGATAATGTGATTTTCCAACACGGCAGAGGCCGTAATTATCTTAAACGTAGAGGCTGGCGGATAGCCGCCGGATATAGCCCTGTTCATCATCGGACGTTCTTTGTGATCAGTGAGAGCCGCCCATTCCTTGCTTGAAATTCCCCATGTCAGCGGGTTGGGATCGTAACTGGGGGATGAGTAGAGACATTTTACGGAGCCGTCGTTGACATCCATGGCGATAATAGCACCCCTAAAATTTCCCATAAGCTCGGCTGCATAGCGCTGAGCGGCAAGATCCACGGTAAGAACTATATCTTTGCCGCGCTTTGACTCCATGTAGCTCATATCTCTGAGTTTGCGCCCTCTGGAGTCAACTTCTATGACTTCTTCTCCCGCATCTCCGCGAAGCTCATCCTCATACGAATATTCTATACCATTTTTGCCGATAGTGTCTCCGCCTCTGTATGGCGAACCCTTTCTGGACTCCAGTTCATCTTTTGTTATCTCGGAGACGTAGCCTACTATATGAGCGGTATATTCAGCGGCAGGGTACGTCCGCCTCCAGACCGGGGAAAGAAAGAGAGCTTCCTTGAAATCTTTGTCCGCGACAAATTCTATTACCTGAGTAAAGGTAAGATTGGACGCTACTGTTATGGCCCTGTACGGAGCTGAGTACTGCTTTTCTATCAGAGCTTTGAGTTTTTCCTCGTCCATCGGTATTCCGTTGCGGCTAAGAAGATTTGCAACAAGCTTAAGATTTTTGTCCTTTTGCAAATCAATCGGGTAGCCATTTATGTTAAAAGTCCTTACATTAACTGCCAAAGGAGCACCGTAGGCATCGGTTATATTGCCGCGCGGCGGTATGATTCTGAGTATTCGAAGTCTGTTCTGCGAAGCGAGGCCGATATATTCGTCAGACCGTATTATCTGAAAGAAGACAAGAGCCGTTATAAGCAGAAAAACTGTGCATAATACGAGGAACTGCAGTGACATTATCCTCTTTTCCGCATTATAACGCTCGTACTGTGCGTTAGACATGCTTGTCTGAAGCCTTCCAGTAAAGGAGGGAAATTATTATAATAACGGGCACTGCGAGAAGGGACTGCACAGTAATCTGTCTTACCGCGGCCTGGCTCGGTATCATCCAGAATATATAGTGGACTATGCCCGAAACAAGCTGAGCTGCCATAGATATTACGGTAAATAAGGTAACGGTTCTTCCCTGCGCGGGTGTTATCTGCCACACAAAACATGCGGCAGAGACAACGGCTGCATTCACGGCGGCGGAGAGCCCCGTAAGATTTGTCCACCGAAGATCCCAAAGCAGACCGCCGAAAAACGCAGCCCAAATAAGTATTATCTGCCTGTCTTTCCTGTTGTTTGAAAGAAGAGCGCTCAAGATTATGCCGAGAAGGAATATATCCGGAACCATACTGAGCCCCATCATCAAAACCTGAGCGAAGTCCTGTATAAGCCAAAGTGCGGCAAGAGCAATCATTTCACACCGGCCTCATATGCCACAAACACCTCTACACTGTAAAGCTGTGTAAGGTGTGCGCCTGCTTGTAAATTCATCTGAATAAACCCTTCTCTCGACTCTCCGACAGAGAGAATTGTCCCTATCGGTATTCCCGGCGGGATAAGCTCGCTCATAAGCGATGTTGTAAGCTTCATTCCCCTTTTGAGCTGCCTGCTTTCGGGAATATAAAGAAGCTTCAGGTTGCCTTTATCATCTCCGTTGACGACACCGAGGTCACGCGTTTCATCCACAGCGGCGGCAATCATAAACGAAGACGAAGTTATAAGCTCCACCCACGAGTAATTGCTTCCGACTCTTACGACGCGCCCTATGAGAAAACCTTCCGACATCACGGCCGAACCTTCCTTGATGCCGTCCTCTGCGCCTTTGTCGATTCTGAGCTCCTGCCACCACTCTTCCGGGTAGCGCAGTGTCACCTGAGAGTAAACATAGCCTCCATGCATCTCCTTGGGTTTTGTCTTCGCCTTTTCAAGAGCTTCATACATAGCCATGTTCTTTTTTTCAAGTGCGGCAACTCTGTCTCTCAGCGATGAACGCTCCAATATCCAGTTGCCGCTCAGTTTTATCACATTGCGCAGCTCCATAACAGGCCTTTCGGGGTAGTAGAGCACTGTGTTGACTGCATCCACAAAAAACAATTGCCCTTTGGGGAAGGCAAACATCAGAAGCAACACGACAACCCCGAGTATAAACGCGACAGCACCGTGATACCATGGTTTTAACTCTCTGTTAGCAATCTGCATCACTGCGTCTCCAAGTCAAAAAAGCACAGACGGACAGAGCTCTATCCGTTCTGTCTTTCGATTGTTATAGATACCTTGCGCTTTTCTTCCGGCGCCTCGAGTATTTTGCCAAGTCCCATAGCGACCGAGAAGAGCGGCTGTTCCGCTACATGGACGGGTACATTAAGAGCATCTGCGAAGCGCAGATTCAGACCGCGAAGCTGTGACGTGCCTCCCGTCAAGACTATGCCTTGGTCGACAATGTCTCTTACCAGTTCGGGCGGAGTCTGTTCCAAAGCGGAGCGAATAGTGTCCTCTATCTGGGCTACTACAGGTTCGATGGCTTCTCTGACCTCTGTGGAGGTTATCCTGACAACCTTTGGAAGACCGTCTACAAGATCTCTGCCTTTGACATCAATCTTAAGTTCCTGATCGATGGGCATTGCGGAGCCCACTGCGATTTTAATCTCTTCCGCGGTGCTTTCTCCTATCGCAAGAGTGTAATTCTGGCGCATCATAGCTATAATATTTTCATCCAAAGAGTTGCCTGCCACACGCACCGCATGATTCAGAACTATTCCTCCGAGGGAGAGAACGGCAACTTCGCATGTTCCGCCTCCCATATTTACAACCATACTGCCCTGCGGTTCGTATATGGGAAGTCCTATGCCGACTGCTGCGGCAAACGGTTCTTCCACGACAAAAGCTTCCTTTGCCCCCGCTGCCAAAGTTACTTCGACAACGGCACGCTTTTCCACTTCTGTAACACTTGCGGGCACACAGACTGCGACTCTCGGATATGAGAACATACCGTTTGAACCTATGGCGCTCTTCATATAATGGCGAATCATGTGCTCCGTCATCTCAAAATCAGCTATGACTCCGTGAGAGAGAGGGCGTATTGTAGAAACACCCACAGGGGTGCGTCCTATCATCTTTTTGGCATCGGAGCCAAAAGCTATTATCTCTTTATTACCCTTCCTTCCGAGACTGCGCACCGCTATGACGGAAGGCTCGTTTATGACGACACCCTTTGACTTGACATATATAACAGTGTTTACGGTTCCTATATCAATACCTATTTCATGGTTAAAAAAGTTAGGTTTAAAATTAAACAAACACGCCACCCGCTTTCAAAAATTTCCATTCGGCAAGCAAGCCGCCGAAAGATAATTATCTCATATTTGCGGCATTTTACATCACCGGACTTGCGCAAGAGCTCCGTCCGCCGCTATATAATGCCCTATCAATTTTATTCCGAGCACAGCCAAAGCACCTCTCACTTTATCCGTGAGAGCAATGTCTTCCACACTCGGGTACAGACTCCCGTCAGGGTGGTTATGGAGCAAAACCACGGAGAAAGCTCCGACTCTGACCGCTTTTCTGTAAAAAACAGGCAAATCCATATAAGCTCCGCTGAGCCCTCCGTAGGATATTATATCCTCCTCTATAACTTTTTCCCTGCTGTCGAGAAAAATTGCGTATATATTTTCTCTCTCCTCATATTTTGAATCAAGAGCAATTGCCTCAGCTCTTGCCTGCCACGTGCCTTTATCGGTTCTTTCCAAGGCTGATATTCTCTTGCCAAGCTCCAGAACAGCCAAAAGAGTGGCACATTTCGCTCCTTTGAGTCCCTTTTCCTGCATGAGTTCGGCAGGAAGAGCATTTGAAAGTCCTGAAAGGCCTCCGAACTTTTCAAGCAGAGATGCCGAAAACGAGAGAACATCATTTCCGTTTGTCCCTGTACGCAGCAAAACAGCGATGAGCTCTACTACGGAGAGAGAGTTCGGCCCTTTTGAGAGCAGTTTCTCCCTCGGGCGATCCTCATCGGAAAGCTGATCCAGTCTCATGTCACAAATCAGCGAGGCCAGTAGGGATTATACATCTTCTCCGCACCGATTGTCGTCTCAGGCCCGTGTCCTGGAAACACTCTGAGCTTATCGGGGAAGCCGTCAAGCTTCTGAAGCGATTCTATAAGGGTGTCCTCGTCTCCGCCCGGAAGGTCACTCCTGCCTATCGACCTTGCAAAGAGTGTGTCCCCCGAAATGAGGAACTGCTCGTCGGCATCGGTAACAAATAGGCAAATACCGCCTCTTGTATGGCCGGGGGTGTGAATGACCTTTATTGTCATTGTTCCTACCTTTATGACATCATTGTCCTTCAGCTCCTTATCGGGAGCGGAAAGCTCTATGGTGGACCCCAGCATCGCGGACAGGTTCTTGTTCGCATTGGAGAGAGCCTCTGCATCTTCATAGTGCACCGCGACGCCGTTTTCGGATATGTTCTTGAGATCCGGAATTCCGCCTATGTGGTCACTGTGCCCGTGTGTCAAAATTATCCAGTGCAGATGTATGTCATTTTCTCTTATAAAATTTTCGACTTCCTCCGCAGGGCCTCCCGGATCAACCACAAAACCGTCTCCGTCACTGTTCCATACAAGATAGCAGTTTGTCCAAAGTGTGCCAAGCGCAAACCTTTTAATTTTCATTGTTTTCACTCCTTACTGTCTATCATAAGTGTAACGGGACCGTCGTTACAAATATTAACCTGCATATTAGCCTGAAAAACTCCCGTAGCCGTTACAATACCGCGTTTTACCGTCTCTGCGGCAAACTTCTCATACATGGCGTTTGCGAAAACAGGTTCAGCCGCCTTCACCCATGAGGGTCTTCTGCCTCTTTTGCAGTCACCGCAAAGCGTAAACTGAGATACAAGCAGAAGCTCACCGCTCTTATCAACAAGAGAGAGGTTCATCTTTCCGTCATCATCGTCAAAAATTCTCAGATTTATAATTTTTTCAACAAGCCAGGCGATATCCTTTTCAGTATCATCCGCTACAACTCCGAGAAATACACAGAGCCCTTTTGATATTTCTCCGACAGTCTCTCCCTCTACTGTGACTTTTGCATGTGTCACACGCTGTAAGAGTGCTTTCAAATCTTTTACCCCCTGATTATCTCTATGATGCCCGATATAGTATTCAATTTTGCTATTATCCTGTATAAATGCTCCAAATCACGGACTTGGACTTCCGCAACAATGCGCGTTCTCGTATTATTGACAATGTTAGCGGATATAGCCCCTATACCTCCGTCCATGTTTGTAATATTCTGCACTACGTCGGCAAGCAAAGTCGCCTTCACCGTACCCTCAACCTTTATCCTTGCGGTATACTTGGTCGATTTCGGCTTGCCCCATGATACGGCAACTTTCTTGGCAGGATCGGTCTTCTGAGTATTCGGGCAATCGGCTCTGTGTACCGTGATTCCTCTGTTAAGAGTAACACAGCCTACAATAGGATCCCCCGGTATGGGGCGGCAGCACTGAGCCAGAGAAACCAGCACTCCCTGAGCTCCCTCGACTATTATTTCGGAGTCAACCTCTTTGCGCGAAGGCGCGGATTGCGCCGGTATCGGCTCGGGAGTTGTCCTTGCATCAATCGAGGCTATTCTTCCCAATATACTCGCGGGAGTATGGCTTCCGTTGCCTACAGACACTATAAGCTCTTCAAGGCTGAGGTAGCCCATCTCTCTCGCAATATGGCTGAGCTGTGACGACAACGCATCCAGAGGATTCTCCACCCCGGGATTTCTGCGTCCGGCCTCTTTTTCCAGCAGCTCCCTGCCGCGCTTAATCTTTTCCTCGCGTTCCTGCCTATCCTGCTGACGGAACCATGATTTTATCTTGCTTCGCGTCCTTGTGGACTTTACAATTTTGAGCCAGTCGCGCGACGGTTTGCCCTGAGGAGAGGTTAGTATCCTTACTATGTCACCGTTGTGCAGCTCCTGATCCATCGGGGCTATTCTGCCGTTAACCATTGCTCCGACACATTTATGACCTATCTCAGTGTGAATGGCATAGGCGAAGTCTATTGGATTTGAGCCGTTGGGAATTGATATTACGCTGCCCTTAGGAGTAAAGACAAATACTTCGGTGGAGAGAACATCCGTCTTTAGATTATCCAGGAAGTTTGCCCCTTTGCTCTCGTCCTCCTGGTTATCGGACGGAGCTTCAAGAGCTTTTCTTATCCACGTCAATCCCTTGTCGAGATTGTTAATCTTCTTTGCTCCCTCTTTGTAGTTCCAGTGGGCGGCAATACCGTACTCGGCGAGAGAGTTCATCTCTCCCGTCCTTATCTGAACTTCAAGAGGTTCTCCTGCAGGGCCGACAACAGTCGTGTGCAGAGACTGGTACAGATTACTCTTCGGATTTGCAATATAATCGTCAAACTGTCCCGGAATAGGCTTCCATATTGTGTGAACTATGCCAAGAACCTGATAGCACTCAGCCACGCTCTTTACTATCACACGAAGAGCCAGAAGGTCATAAAGCTGCTCCAGCGACAGATTCTTTCTGCGCATTTTCTCATATATGCTGTAGAAATGTTTCGGACGTCCTTTGATAGTTACTTCCAGACCGTCTTCGGCAACTTTTTGGGAAATTATGTCCATTGCCTCTTTGATTATCATTTCACGCTCTGGGAGCTTCTTGCGCACGCGCCTTTTGATATCATAGTACATCTCGGGGTCAAGGATGCGGAACGAAAGATCTTCAAGCTCCCTTTTAACTTGGTATATACCAAGCCTGTGGGCGAGGGGAGCATAAATTTCCAATGTTTCATGAGCGATGGAAAGCTGCTTCTCTCTTCTGTGGGAAGAAATAGTCCTCATATTGTGCAGTCTGTCGGCGAGCTTTATAAGAACAACTCTTATATCTTTTGCCATAACCACAAACATCTTGCGCAAATTTTCCGCCTGATAATCTTCGACGGTCTTAAATGGCAATTTGCCGAGCTTTGTGACTCCGTCTACAAGAGTGACAACGGATTCTCCAAACTTTTCTTTCAATACTTCGGGGGTAACGGGAGTATCCTCAAGCACATCGTGGAGCAGAGCCGCGGCCAGTGTCTCCACGTCTATCTCCATCGCGGCCAATATAGAGGCCACGCTGACAGTGTGTATTACATACGGATCTCCGCTGTAGCGGCGCTGTTCTCCGTGCGACTCCGCGGCAAAGACAAAGGCCTCTCCCACACACTTCATATCATCGCGCGGAAGGTACCTTTGAGCTTTTGCCCAGAGATCCTGCCATGCAAGGCGCAGTGACGTCACTCTCTGAGCTTCGGGAATACGCCCCCAATAGCCCTCCATGAGAGCTTGATGCTCCTTGCGGGACATCTCCCCAGAATCTTTTTTCGCCACCTCGGAAAGATGTGCGGAACGAACATTTGTCGGGGCCTTGATATTATTATTAGCGTCATTCATCCGTATCACCGCCAGTTTGACGTATCAGTCAATAACCATTTTCTCAAGTATGAGCTGCAGAGTTGTAATGTTTCTCCATGTATCCGGTCTTGGTTTGTAAACCCAGCCGGCAAGAGAATCTATATCCTGTATCATCTCGGCCGCGCCGAAACCCAGCAATGTCGGCCCTCCGAGATCTATCTTCACATGTTTGCCGTTTTTCCCGAGCGGAGAGACTTTCAGAGAACGTCCGTCATAGGGAGCATAAAGCTTTGGTGCGGGGTTTTCCATCCCGAAAGGGCCGAGCTCCTCCGCCTCTTTCCACGTCCTCATGTCTATCTCCGAAAGTTTCCAATATAATAAATCTTCCTTTTCGCCTCGTACAGTTACCTTAGAAAGTATTTTCTCCATTTCACCGCGGAGATCCTGCCACTGTTCACTCTTTACGCTGAAGCCCGCAGCAAGGCGGTGTCCGCCCCATGTGTTCAGCAGAGGGGAAAGGGCCTTCAGCACCCCCACAGCATCTCCTCCGTTAGGCATTCTGAGAGTTCCTCTCATAATCTCTCCTACAGAAGCTACAAGAGCAACAGGCGAGTTGCGTTCGACACATATTCTGCTTGCAACACTGCTCAAAACTCCGACAGACCACTCCTCGTTTGTAAGCACGAACTGGAAACCGTCGGAATCCTCCTCGTCAACCTGTGTAAGGATTTTAGTGGATAATTCCCTTCTTTTTTTATTCAGGGCTATTATCTTGTCTACAGATTCTATCAAGTCATCACCGGGAAAGAGTATCTTTACCGCAAGATCGGCAAGATAAAGTCTCCCTGCCGCATTCAGACAAGGTATTATTTTCATCGCAAGGTCTTCGCTGTCGAGAGTTTCCGGGCTGACAGCAAGTTTATCCATAAGTATAGAAAGCCCCTGCCTCGGAGAAGATCGAAGGACTGAAAGCCCGCCTCTCACAAGGACTCTGTTCAACGGAGAAGCCAAGGATACACAATCAGCTACAGTGGCAAGAGCGACAAGGTCAAGCAAACGCATCATATGTTCGCGCGACAAGAGAGAGTTCTGCCAGGCCCAGCACCATATAACTCCGGTGGCGCAAAGCTTTTTCGCCAGATTGTCTCCGGATATCTGAGGATTGACCATTGTATCGCAAAGTGCGGCGGAGCTCTCTACAAGGTGGTGATCAAATATCACAACTGGTATTCCGCTGTCCCTTATCTGCCTTACTGCGTCAACATCCTGTGTGCCGCAGTCTACCACTATTACAAGATCGCACTTCCTCTTTGATATTGTTTCCGCCACATCCATGTGCAGTCCGTAGCCCTGGTTGAATCTGTGAGGGATAAAGTACCGCACTCTCGCTTTCTTTGCCAGCACCATTTCTATAGCAAGGGTTGTAGATGATATTCCGTCGACATCATAGTCACCGTACACTACAACATCCGATTGGTCAGATAAATTCCTGACGAGCTCCGCAGCCTTGCTGTTCGTCTCGCCGAGGTTAAGATTTTGGAGCAAAGTATCCATATCGGGAGAAAGCCAATTTGTGAAATCCGACGCGGGAGCATCGGCCGAAAGCCCTCTCATCTCCAGGAGCGCGGCCTGAAACATTGTGCAGCCGCACTTTTTGGCTATCGCGGCGGTACTCTCTCCCGGTATGTATATATTAAGATCGTCTTTTAAGCAGCGTACAACCAAAACTAATCAGCCGTTCTCTCTGCACATGATACGGCTTCGTTGACAGTATTATCCGCCTGGGGAACGGAAACACGCGCGGCTGAGATGGAATCAAGTATCATTTTCTTTTCCTGTTCCAATGAGGATATTTTATCGTCTTTCGCCTTCAGTTCTTTTTTGTACTTTCCTCTGACCTCAAACATGGAGAAGATAGAGAAAATCCACATAACAGCCGCACCGACGCAGAAAAGCATAACCTCCCAAACACCTTGGGGAAATATCCACTCAAAGAACATGAATCTTACCGTTACATCACCGATGTTCTGAAACGCGAAGAGAGCGGAAAGAAACATCGTAACCGTTATTGCGAGAATATAGCTTTTCATATAACCCCTCCTAAATAAGAGTGCAATCAATTGCTTTATTATAATACATCCAAACCAAATAACGCTTACAAAAAAAGAGGGGCCTACGCCCCTCTTTGAACAATTTTATCCTAGTACTTCGGTGAACGCAGATACCACTCGGCAACAACAGAGCTCGCAACATAGATTGAGCTGTATGTGCCTACCACAATACCGACAAGGAAGGCAAAAGCAAAGTTGCTTATTACCTCTCCGCCGAAGAGGAACATCGCAATGATTGGAAGCAATGTTGTGAGCGATGTGTTAATAGTTCTTGAAAGAGTCTGATTGATAGAGTTGTCGACAAGCTCGACTACACCCTTTGATCTAAGAGCGGGCCAATTCTCACGTACACGGTCGAGAACAACGATTGTGTCATTGAGTGAGTAGCCGACAACGGTAAGTATAGCGGCAATAAATGCGACTGATACTTCCTTTCCGGTGAGGCTGTATACACCCAGCATAAGGACTGAGTCATGAAGAAGGGAAAGCACAGCTGCGACTCCGAATCTGAACTTGAAGCGGAACGCCATGTAGATAAGGATGCCTGCAAGGGCGAGAACAAGGGCGAGAACCGCCTGGTTTCTAAGTTCCTTTCCGACGACAGGGCCGACTTTGTCTATCTTGAGAATTGTAAGCCCGCCAAAGTCCTTCTTGAGTTTATCAAGAACGACACGGCGTACTTCCTCATCCTGGGCCTGGAATCTGATAAGTACGTCCTTATTGTCATAAGCCTGTATTATTGCCTGTCCCTGGCCTACCGAGCTCAAGCTCTCTCTTATCTGCGCTACTTCAACCTGCTGTTCAAACTTTACCTGGAGAACAAGGCCTCCTGTAAAGTCAACGCTGAGGTTCAAGCCTTTCGTAACCAAAAGTCCGAAAGAGAGCAGCATAAGAACTATACTGACTCCAACAAAGGCCTTTCTATATTTCATAAACGGTATGCGTAGTTTTGATGCGTCAAAAGTTGCCATAGTTATAAGCCTCCTCCTAAAGGGTCATGCCCTTGCGGGATGAAAGGATAGCCCCGAGAAGGGAGCGTGTAACGACAACGTTGCAGAAGACAGAGGAGACAACACCGACACTGAGTGTTACGGCGAAACCTCTGATAGGACCGCTTCCGAAGTAGAAGAGAACGGCTGCTGCAATGAGCGTTGTTATGTTTGAGTCGAGTATAACGACAAGAGCCTTTTTAAATCCTGAGTCGAGAGCCGCCATAAGCGTCTTGCCCGAACGGAACTCTTCTTTCATTCTTTCATAGATAAGAATGTTGCCGTCAACAGCCATACCTATGGTAAGGATAACTCCTCCGATTCCGGGAAGCGTGAGTGTTGATCTTAAGAATATCAAGCTGGCGATAACAAGAAGCATGGCTACTGCCAAAGCTATGTCTGCCGCAACGCCCAAAATTCCGTAATAGACAAGCATGAAAAGAACGACAAGAGCAGCACCGATAAGTCCCGCTCTGACTCCGTCCTTAATGGAGTCAGCACCGAGTGTCGGTCCTACCGAGCGGTTTTCGAGTATTTCAACTGAGACGGGAAGAGCACCTGCGCGAAGCATGATAGAGAGTCTGTTAGCCTCGGCCGTAGAGAACTTGCCCGTAATCTGAGCCTCACCGCCGGATATTCTCTGCTGAACGACAGGAGCGGATATTACAACATTGTCAAGAATAATGGCTATCTGCTTGCCCACGTTGGCTGCTGTGGCTGCGTCAAAAAGCTGAGCTCCTTCGGGGTTAAACTTTAAGGATACAGCTGCTTTGCCAAACTGGTCGAATGTTGTATCCGCCTTTGTCAGGTTCTTGCCTGTAACATAAGATTTGCCGAGAAGATACGCTCCGCCTTCTTCGCCCTTTGCAACAATGATGTCGGGGTTTGTCTTAACTGCGTCCTGCATCTGCTTTATATAAGCATCGACTTCCGACTTTGCCTGCTGCCAACGGTCTTCTGCGGACTTAAAGCTCTCGTCGCTCTCATAATTGGAGCGAATCGGCTTTGCAGGAACGCGGGGGGACTCTCCCAAGACCTGACGGAATTCCAATACAGCAGTTCTTCCTATAAGGTCGAGTGCCGCTTCCGGGTCGTCAACTCCGGGAAGGTCTATTGCGACTCTGTCATCTCCCTGGCGCTGGATAACCGGCTCCGCTATTCCATACTGGTCGATACGACTGCGCAGAACAGCAAGCAGCCTTTCGATACTGTCATTTGTTACAGGGTTGTTTGCTGTTTCCTTTGCCTGAAGGACTATATGCACACCGCCCCTGAGGTCAAGTCCGAGACGGACTTTTCCCTGTATCGGATAGGCGATGAATGCAGCTATGGCAACAACGGCAACGACAATCATAAGTCGCCATTTGTCTCTTTTAATCATTAATAGTGCGCCTCCTTACACAGAATACGGAGTGGACAATAAGGTGTCCTCTCCGTATTTATTGAGGTAGAAACAAGATAAAAGCTATTATGCTTCTTCCTTCTTTTCAGCATCTGCCGGTTTTGCCTCGGAGCTTTCAACAACGGGCTCAGCTACGGCTTCAACGGCCTCGGGTGCTGCTTCGGCAGCTTCCGGTGCTGTGGCTTCAACAGCAGTCTCAGGCGCTGTCTCGACCTCTGCTGAATTATCTTCAGAAAGTTCCTGTGACTTTTTCTTCTTTTTCTTCACTTGCTTTGTCTCGGCGGAATCTGTCTTCTTCATTGATATCGAGCTTTTGAGGATACGCGCCTTCACGCCCTCATCAAGCTCTATGATGTAGCTGTCGTCCAGCACGTCACGGACTACACCGAAAAACCCGCCTGCCGTAATTACAGTTGACCCTCTGCTGATGCTTGCAAGCATCTCCTCGTGAGCCTTCTGCTTCTTCTTCTGCGGACGAAGAATCATAAAATAGAAAATCGCCGCAAACATCGCCAGTGGTAACATCATTCCTACAATACCGCCCTGCTGACCACCCAAGAGAACTCCTCCTTAACCTCTATTTTGAAATTTTTTGTGAAACCATATTTAACACTCATAAAAAGAGCGTGACAGACGATATTTTATCATGATTTGCGCTATCCCGCATAGAACTTTTTGCATTAAAGCGTTTTTTCACGCTCCTTGAGGAAGAAAAGAAGCTTTTCCAGCTCTACAAATATGTCGACCCTGTAAAAAAGTATCTTTTCCGGAACAACAACAGACGCAGGGGTAAATGCTAGGATACCTTTAAGTATGGGAGATTCAGACGCTTTGTCCACGCAGCTCTGAGCAGCAGAGGCAGGAACGGCAAGAAGAAGAACCTCTATCTCCTTCTCCTCCATAACCTTTGCCATATCATCCACATGCCAGCAGTGCACACCCATTATGTCACTTCCGACCTTGGAAGGATCTACATCAAAGAGAGCTTCGACATTGAACTTGTAACTCTGGAAAGACGTATGCCCCATAAGCGCCGTACCGAGGTTTCCGACTCCCGCCAGTGCGACCCTCCACACCTTAGGCGATGCCAATATATTTTCAATGTGAGCGCACAGACGGCTTACATGATAGCCTACGCCCCTCTTGCCAATTTCGCCAAAGTATGACAAGTCTTTTCTTACCTGACTCGCCTTTATGCCAAGCATCTCGCCTATCTGCAAAGAGGAGACGACCTTGCGTCCCTCGTCTCTCATCTGTATGAGAAGCCTGTAATATTGAATAAGTCTTTCAACCGTCGGTTCCGCTACGCGCATCCGATAATCCACCTCTCAATGTCTCGAGTTATTTATTTGTCAAAATTTCCGGCAAACTGAGAACGTCCCTGAAGCGACTCCTCGATTCTGATGAGCCTGTTATATTTTGCCAGTCTGTCAACTCTGCAGGGAGCTCCTGCTTTAATCTGTCCTGCCCCTGTAGCCACGGTGAGATCAGCTATAAAATTATCGGCAGTCTCGCCCGAACGGTGCGATATTATGCTCTGGTAGCCGTTTCTGCGAGCCATGTCTATGACATTCATCGTCTCCGTCAAAGTACCTATCTGGTTTGGCTTCACAAGTACGGAATTGGCTGCCCCATTTTCTATTCCGATACGCAGGCGTTCCTTGTGAGTGACAAAAAGATCGTCTCCTATAAGCTGCACCTTGCCGCCTATACGCTCCGTCATAGACTTCCATCCCTGCCAGTCATCCTCGGCGAGTCCGTCCTCGATAGACATGATAGGATACTTTTCGCAAAGGATCTCATACATATCGATAAGTTCGCCGGATGTGTATTTATAATTGCTGCTCGGGAACTGGTAAGAGCCGTTGGTGCAGAAGTGGCTCGCCGCTATATCAAGGCCTATTGATACATCTGTGCCCGGCACATAGCCTGCTTTTTTGATAGCTTTCATAAGAGAGTCCAGAGCCTCTTCCTGGTCTCTGAATTCAGTGTAAAAAGCACCTTCATCGCCGACGCCCGTCATTTTGCCCTTGTCAATCAGAACATCTTCAAGAGAGTGGTAGGTCTCCGCTCCCATTCTGAGTGATTCGGCAAATGTCGGAGCTCCGTGCGGAATTATCAAAAATTCCTGTATATTAAGATTCTTATTGAACCTTGCTCCGCCGCTTATCACATTCATAAAAGGAACAGGCAGAAGATTGGCATTAAGCCCGCCCAGATAACGCCATAAAGGCATATTCATAGAGTGAGCCGCAGCACGCGCCACAGCCAAGGATACCGAAAGTACGGCATTTGCGCCGAGACGCGTCTTATGCAGAGTTCCGTCCAAATTTATCAAAGTTTCATCTATCAGAACCTGCTCAAGCGGATCCATGCCTTTGAGTACCGGTTCTATAAACTCATTGATATTGCGGACCGCTTTTAACACGCCTCTTCCCCTGTATCTTCCTGCGTCTCCGTCCCTCAGGTCATAAGCCTCGTATGTCCCTATTGACGCTCCGGTAGGAACGCTTGCCTGACCCATTACTCCGGAATCAAGAACCACGTCAACTTCAACAGTAGGATAGCCGCGTGAATTGAGAATCTCTCTTGCGTGTACCTTAGCTATTAAAGACAATAATGTCTCCTCCTTATCTCAGGGTTATTAGTCTACCAGGGGCGTTCTTCCATATCCGCGCGCTTCTCTTCAACAACCTCGTAGGACACCGCGTTCCTCTTCAGCAAACTTTCGTCAGAAGTAAGTACACGCACTGTAAGAAGCCTTCTCGGATATGCTATCTCTATAATATCTCCGTCAGAGACATTGGACGACGGCTTGGAGTCCCTCTTGTTTATACGAACGGCGCCAATCTCGGACATCTCCTGAGCGACTGTCCGTCTTTTAACAAGCCTGGATAGTTTAAGAAATTTGTCAAGTCTTATGGACATAGCCACACCCCATTCAATCAATGATGAGTATAATGCCTATCCACTCTTAGCGCAATAATAACAGCTCCATAATCATTGCGGCAAATTGCACATACACATCTGTTCAAAATTTTGTCACAGCATAATAAACACCGTAAAATTGCGGCAGGCGCTTAAAAAAGTTCCTCCTATCCGCGATGGGATAAGAGGAACTTTGAAGTGTTATTATTCCAGGAAGTCCTTCAGCTTTTTACTTCTGCTCGGATGGCGCAGCTTGCGAAGCGCCTTTGCCTCAATTTGGCGTATTCGTTCCCTCGTAACTCCGAACCTGCGCCCCACCTCTTCAAGTGTGTGCGCATGTCCGTCCTCAAGGCCGAAACGGAGACGCAGAACTTCCCTCTCCCTTTCGGTCAGGTCGTCCAGCATATCATCCAGCTGCTCACGGAGTATCTGGCTCGCGGCAGCTTCCTCGGGACTCGGCAAATCTTTATCTTCGAGGAAATCACCAAGTTGGCTGTCCTCTTCTTCTCCTATAGGAGTCTCAAGAGAGACAGGCTCCTGGGCTATTCTCTGAATTTCCTCAACTCTGTCGGAGGGTATTTCCATCTCAGCCGCTATTTCCTCGGCGCTCGGCTCTCTTCCCAGCCTCTGTACCAACTGGCGTGAGACACGAATAAGCTTATTAATTGTTTCAACCATGTGTACTGGAATACGTATCGTGCGCGCCTGATCCGCTATGGCTCTTGTTATCGCCTGGCGTATCCACCATGTGGCATATGTACTGAACTTATAACCCTTACGGTAATCAAACTTCTCGACCGCCCTTATAAGTCCCAAGTTGCCTTCCTGAATTAGGTCAAGGAATAACATGCCGCGTCCTATATACTTTTTGGCGATACTTACAACAAGCCTCAAGTTAGCTTCGACAAGAGCATCCTTGCTTTCGGCTCTTCCTGCCTCCACACCCTTAGCAAGAGCAACTTCATCCTCGGAAGTGAGAAGGGGTATCTTGCCAATCTCTCTAAGGTACATGCGGACGGGGTCTGAAAGCGGCAAATCTTCCAGATCTCCCATCTCCTCATTGTTGGCGGTGGTTGGAAGAACAGCCTCGCCCTCTGAGGGGTCAACCTTTGTTTTGGGCTCGTCGACAACGTCAACTCCGAGCTCCATAAGATTCATATAAAGACTGTCTAGAATTTCCGCCGTAAGGAAATCCTTGGGCATACGCTTCTCTATGTCCTCATAAGTGACAAATCCCTTTTCCCTGCCTTCGTGAAGCAAATCTCTGACGTTATCTATATATGCCACATAATCGGCTGCGTCAGGCTCGTCTCCGGATGGTACGGGGGTATCGACTTCAGTCTCATGGTCATCCGTGCAAATTATACTAATGTCGTCAGCCAGCTCTGAGGGGTCAACTGTCACATCCGTAATTGAATCATCAGCAAAGATGTCATCAACTTTCTCGGGTCCTTCCACCTCATCCAATGCAGGGACAAAATCGTCCAAAACATCTTCGGCAGCCTCGCTCTGTAAAGTTTCATCCATGCGGGGCTGCTTGATTTCATTCTCTGCGGCGGCATCGGGCTTTGTCTTATTCGTCTTCTTCATTCCCCGAAATTCCCTCCTTTTAGTATTCTTGTTAAGTTAAGATGCTCTTCTATTTCAGATTCAGTCGCGTTTCCCCTTTTTAACTTTGTCTTAAGAGCGGCGACTCTGTTTTCAATACAACGTCTCTTTAAGGTATTCAATATTTTAACGGCAAAATCGGAACCTATACACTCCTTGGCAATTATCCCGTTGCCCTTGGCTATAATGTTAAGAGCGCTCATATCTCCTATCTGCCTCCACCTATTTTCAAGCTGTGCGGGAGACTCTCCGCTCAGAAGAGCTGAAACTATATTATGGACGCAGAAATTATCTATGTACGGAATCACAGATTCCATAGTCAAAGAAGCACGCAAATCCTCACTGTCCCAAAGCATACTGCAAAAAAGACATTCAAGCTCGTCAGGACTGTTTTGCTCTTCTTCATCGAAATCAACGTCAAAAGGAACAAAATCGTCCTCGGGCAAACGTCTGCTCTCCTTGCCTCTGACCTTCTCCTGTCTGGACGCAACCTCCGCCTCGACATCGTGTCGGAACATTCCGAGACTCTGCGCAACCTTGTCGAGGTACGGCATCACATCAAACTGAGACAACGACGCCAATCCGTCAAACAAATCATCCATAGCGGCATGTGACTTTTCCGGATTCTCGATATCCGCGGCGCGCAAAGAGGCATGATAAAGAGGTAAGGGAAGAGCCTCTTCCAGGGCTTTGGAGAAAACCTCCGCTCCGTTCTCGCCGAGCAGAATCTCGTCGGGATCTTTGCCTCCGCTTAAAGTGACAACCTTTACCGAGACGCCCTGCTTCTGAAGCACATACATACCTCTGAGCGCGGCCTCTCTTCCTGCAAGGTCGGAGTCGTAACATATATAGCAAAGACCTGTCATCCTCTTTATAAGAGCGGCCTGGGCATCGGTAAGTGCAGTCCCCAGTGAAGCTACGGTATTCGTAAACCCGCTTATATGAGCCCTGATGGCATCCATATACCCCTCTACGAGAATCACATAATTCTTTTCGCGAACACTTACCTTTGCTTTATTCAAAAGATAGAGATTATTTCTCTTGTTAAACAGCGCACTTTCGGGGCTGTTCAAATACTTGGCCTCGTCGCCGTCAAGAATCCGTCCTCCAAATCCTATGAGCCTGTCCGTTATACTGTAAATGGGAAACATAATGCGTCCCCTGAACCTGTCATAGTATCCTCTGGTGCCCTGAGAGACAAGACCGCTGTCTATAATCGAGTTTGTATCATAACCGCCCGTTTTAAGATGATTCAGCAGTGCATCCCACGAGGAAGGAGCCCAGCCGAGTTCGAATCGCACACAGTCGTCTCTTGTCAGAGATCTGCGCTTAAGATATGCCCGCGGAACTTCTCCGCCCTTAGCCATCAGGCACTCTTTGAAAAATGCAAGGGCTTGAAGCTGTATATCCCTCATTGAAGCACTTTTTTTTGAAGAACCAGGTTTGCGTTCCTCAAGCTTTACTCCCGCTCTTTCCGCAAGACGTTCCAGAGTTTCGCGGAAATCCAAGTGTTCCATTTCCATTACAAATGTAAAAACGTCTCCCCCTTTGCCGCAGCCAAAACAGTGAAACGTCTGGCGCTCGGGAGATACGCTGAATGAAGGTGTTTTTTCATTATGAAAAGGACAGCGCCCCCAAAGGGACTGTCCGTTTTTTTTCAGTGCGACATAGTCGCCGATGATATCTGCAATGTCAAGCCTGGATTTAATTTCACGCACATCATCGCCGGCAGCCATTCTGCACCTCCTTACAAAGAAGACCAGAGGGAGAGTTACGCTCTCCCTCTAGACTATTATCACAGAAATGTATATGTTTGTAGCAAATTAACTCTTTATATTATGCGAACAACGGGGCCAGAACTGTGGCAACGACAGACATAAGCTTTATGAGTATGTTAAGGCTCGGGCCGGCAGTGTCCTTGAACGGGTCGCCGACTGTGTCTCCGACGACTGCCGCAGCGTGAGGTGCTGTGCCCTTGCCGCCGTGGTTGCCTGATTCTATAAACTTCTTAGCATTGTCCCATGCTCCGCCTGCGTTTGACATGAAGATTGCCATCATAACGCCTGTTACGATAGAACCTCCGAGAAGTCCTCCGAGTGCCGCGGCGCCGAGTCCGAGCCCTACGGCTATAGGAGCTACGACTGCCATGATTCCGGGGATTATCATTTCGCGAAGTGCGGCGGCTGTCGAGATGTCAACGCAGCGCTCGTATTCGGGACGTCCTGTGCCTTCCATGATTCCGGGGATTTCACGGAACTGACGGCGTACTTCTTCTATCATTTTTTCAGCGGCGCGGCTTACTGCCTGGATTGAAAGCGCGCTGAATACGAAGGGAAGAAGTCCTCCGATGAAGAGACCTATCATGACTTTGGGGTCTTTAAGGTCGATTGTCTGGAGATTTGTGGCCTGGGCGTAAGCAACAAAGAGCGCAAGTGCCGTAAGAGCCGCAGAACCGATTGCAAGGCCTTTGCCTACTGCGGCTGTCGTGTTGCCTACCGCGTCAAGTTTGTCTGTTATCTCACGCACGGATTCGGGGAGGTCTGCCATTTCAGCTATGCCGCCCGCGTTGTCGGAGATAGGACCGTATGCGTCAACGGAGAGTGCCATACCTGTGATTGCTAGCATTCCTACCGCCGCGCAGGAGATTCCGTAGAGTCCGCCGAACTTTACGCCAGCAAGGATGGCTACGCAGACGAGGATTACGGGGATTGTTGTTGATTTCATTCCTACGCCGAGTCCGGCAAGGATGTTTGTGGCTGCGCCTGTCTCTGAAGCCTGGGCTATTTCTTTAACGCTGGGATAGTCTCCCGATGTGTAGTATTCTGTGGCAACACCGATGAGAAGTCCGGACACAACGCCCGATACGACAGCGTAGAAGAGTGTGAGGTCGCCTAAGAATACCCACTTTGTGAGGAAGAATGTTCCGAGGCACATGAAGAGGCCTGTTGCGCCGAGTCCGTTGCGAAGAGCCTTTGCGGGGTCGCCGCCTTCTTTAACGCGGACAAAGAACATTCCGAGGATTGAAGCGAGGATACCTACTGCGGCAAGCATCATGGGGTACATGACTCCGGCTATGCCTGCTACAAGAGCTCCTATCGCCATTGCTGCGATGATTGAGTTTACGTATGATTCGAAGAGGTCGGCTCCCATTCCTGCGATGTCGCCTACGTTGTCTCCGACGTTGTCTGCGATAACTGCGGGGTTGCGGGGGTCGTCTTCGGGGATACCGGCTTCTACCTTACCTACAAGGTCGGCGCCCACGTCTGCTGCCTTTGTGTAGATACCGCCGCCTACACGGGCGAAGAGGGCTATTGAGCTGGCTCCGAAGCCGAAGGCTGTTATTATGTTGGCATCTCCGAATATGAGGAACATGCCTATTACACCCAAGAGTCCCACTCCGACGACTGTCATTCCCATGACGCTTCCGCCGAGGAACGCTATGTTAAGTGCGCCGTTCATGCCGTTCATTGCCGCGAAGGCTGTCTTGCCGTTTGACTTTGTGGCGACTTTCATTCCTACATAACCGGTGAACGCGCTGCAAAGAGCACCGGCGATGAAGCAGACCGCGCTGGGGATGCTTATTTTCCAAGCCAAAACAGCGGCGACAGCTACAACAAACGGAACAAGCGCTTTGTATTCTCTGTAAAGAAACGCCATAGCGCCGCTCTGTATAATGCCTGACAGTTCATTAACTCTGTCGTGCTCCACTTTAAAAGCGTTGATTTTGCTCGAGGCAAACGCGGCGTAAAGAAGTGCCAGTACGCTTATACCTCCGATAATGCCCATAATTTCCATTGCTCAAGTGACCCCCT
>CAZNYN010000007.1:0-71106 GCA_964577295.1 uncultured Synergistaceae bacterium
CCATAAACCCTTGCTATATCTAACTTTGTCGACTAGAATTCATACACGCTGGGGATGATAGATAAGTTATGCCCGGCGAACAAAATACCAAGGAGGAAGTTAATATGAAAAAGATAGTATGTATGCTTGTATTGCTGCTGGGATTTGCAGTTTCGGCATCAGCCGCAGAGCTGAAGACACCGATTATTGCAACAACATGCGGACAGACACCCGGTGCTATGATGCTTAAGATGTCGGCCGTTCAGGCAAAGGTCACTCCCGCCGAGCACAACAACGCACTTACAGCCAAGGATCTTGCGGGCAAAGGCTATAAGACACTCGTTGTAACGGCCGGAACAAGCGGAAAAGGCATGGGCGCAGCAGGAACAGATATCGACAAAGAAATCAAGCGCTGCGAAGCTCTTATTAAAGAAGCCAAAAAGCTCGGCATGACAGTAATAGGAGCTCAGGTTGAAGGAATGGCGCGCCGCACGGACGCATCGGACATGAAGTCAATAAAGGCTGTAATGCCCCTTTCCGACTATATCCTGATAATTGCTGACAGCAACAAAGACGGGTTTTTCACAAAGTATGCCAAAGAACTCGGCAAAGAGATGATAGTTGCCAAGGACGCTCTCGACTTAGGTAAAAAACTCGCGGAACTGAAGAAGTAGAAGGCGTATCATATGTTCACTTACGCCTACACCATTTTGGCCATCATTGTGGTGGTCTTTCTTATAGCCAAGCTAAAGCTGACAACAGAGCTTTCCATGCTTGCGTCGGCCTGCGCGGCGGCTCTTTATCACGGTGTGGTGTATTCGGGAGAGATTCTCCCGATACGCCATCTCGTGGAGGGAATGTTTACATATTTTGACGTATGCCTGATTTTTATTACAGCGACATTCTTTATGACACTTGTGAAGGAATCCGGCGGAGTCGCTTTTATCGTGCGCAGAATAGTTGCCACGTTTAAAAGCCGCCGTGCGATATGCCTCCTTCTGCTCACCCTTGTCATGCTTATCCCCGGCGCACTTACCGGTTCCGGAGCTACTACGGTTCTTACCGTAGGAGGACTTGTCGGTTCGGTCTTGGCAGTCATGGGAGTAAATGAAACAAAGAGAACCGCGGCTATCTTCCTTACCGCCGCAATGAGCGCAGCAGCCCCTCCCATTAACCTCTGGGCCATGATGGCAGCCGCAGGCGCGAACATGCCTTATGTCGGCTTTACTTATCCGCTGGCCGTTCTTTCAATATTCGGCGCTGTGTTTTCTATGTTCTACCTTGCATGGAAAGGTACACCCATCGACGAGAAGCAGGTACTTGATATCCTGCCCGAACCGCCGGAAAAGATGTGCTGGGGACGCGTTGTTCTTCCCTTCGCGGTACTCTGCGGATTGATAGTGGCGGGGCGTGTCGCTCCCTTCAGCTTCCCGATTATGGGTCTTCCACTTATATTCGTTCTCTCTTCTATAGTCATGCTTGCGGTAAGCCCGATCAAACTTAATGTTTGGACAGTTGCCACAAACACAGTCCGCAACCTTCTTCCCCTTGTCGGAATCATGGTTGTTGTCGGAGCTTTGAATCAGGTTATGGCTCTTACGGGAGCACGTGGGCTTATATCTCTTTTGATAGTAACCCTGCCTCTTACGACACTCTTTGCGACACTGTTCTTTATCCTTCCTCTCTCGGAAGGACTGCTTCAGTACGCTGTCGCCCCTCTTATCGGAGTTCCGCTCATAATGCTCTTCAATATGAGAGGACTTGATCCGATAATAGCGCTTTCCGCCATGTCAGTTCTGTGGCCGCTCGGAGACTGTCTGCCGCCTACCGCCGTTGTAGGAAGAGCATCCGTAATGGAGCTTAACTACAAAGGTCAGTACTACAAAGAATTCGTGGCCGCTTGTACGGTTCCGTTTATTGCAATAGCGACAGCATGCACACTGTTCCTTGTTTTCAGCAAGGCTCTGTCGTTCTTGGCCAAGTAGACAGAGGAGGAATGAAGATGTTAGCTTTAAACAGCTTGATAACATGTTCGTACTACGCAATTGCGGCTTTCTTTACCGCCGCAATCTGCTGGAATGCTTATAAGACAAAGAACGCTCAGGAATCTATTCTCTACATAATAGTTCTTATTCCTTTTGTTCTCCGTCTTCTTCGCATAAAGTAGGTGCCTTTTATGAATATGACAAATAAAGTAAAAATTATTGCTTTGATAGTTGCCGTAGCCGCAGCTTCCGTCGCGGGTTCGAGCTTCTACAAGATGCGCCACTTCCAGGAACCGACAGTTATCGGAGAACAGACCACGGTAAAGAAGCTCTCCGACTACGAGCCTCAGATGAAGGGTTCTGTCAACGACAGCAACATTTATATCATTGACAGCGGCAAGCCCGGCGGAACAATAATGGTTATCGGAAGCACACACCCCGAAGAGCCTGCCACAAATATTTCGACCGCTCTTCTCATAGAGAACGCCAAACTTGACGCGGGACGCCTCATTGTGGTAAACCGCGCGAACAGAAGCGCCTCTCTTACCACGAGAAACGGCGAAGCCTACACGGAATACTGCAGCATAGAGACACCGTGGGGCAAAAAGACATGGCGCGTAGGCGACCGTTCGGCAAGCCAGCTTGACTCATGGCCCGACCCGGAAGTCTACATCCACTATCCGAGCGGACAGATGCTCGCCTATATGGATATCCGCAACCTGAACAGAACATGGCCGGGACGCAAAAACGGACTTATCGTCGAGCGTACATGCGCGGCTTACACAAAGCTCATAGAAGCCGAGAAAGTTGACCTCTTTATTGACCTTCACGAAGCTGAGCTTGAGTATCCCGTCATCAACACGGTCGTAACCCATGAAAAGGGACAGGAGATAGCTGCCATGACCTCCATGACCCTTACAGCGGAGGAGTTCCCGGTTCCTCTTAATATGGAATTCTCCCCGAAAGCTCTTCACGGCCTTTCCCACCGCGAAGTCGGAGATCACACAAGAGCGATATCCATACTCTTTGAAGTCGCAGAGCCCTATCTTGACCGTATCCGCGGCATCACGGACGAGAAGCTCGTTATGACAGGCAAAGACGAATTTGTCGTTACGGCAGGCAAACACGGCCTTCTCTACTCGCCCATCGATGAAAACGGATGGCCCATAGATCAGCGCGTAGGACGCCACCTCTCCAGCATTCTGAAGAGTACGGAAGTGTTCAGCATGCTGAATCCCGATAAGGCAGTCACAATTACCGACGTCCCCAAGTATGCGGAAGTAGTTGAAAAGGGACTGGGCGCTTTCTTTAAAGATCCCTCAAAAGCTCCCGCAGATAAGGTTATTTTCGATTAAGCTTCATTATTTTTAAAGCAATGGGGGAGTCAAATCCCCCATGACTTTGTACAAAATTATGTTTTAAGAAGGAGTGTTATGTAAGTCATGAAATCAGTTTCAAGAAAAGTAATGTTTTTCGCGCTGTTTATGTTCATGATGGCATTCGTTGCACAGGCTGACGCCTGCACAGTCGTAATGGCGGGCAAAAAAGCCACAGCCAAAGGCGACGTGCTCGTCTCCTACACATGCGACGGATGGTACGACCACCGCCTCACAGTAGTTCCCGGATCAGTGAACCCCAAAGGTTCAAAGACCCCCATCTACAAGAACATATGCTACCAGACACAGCCCACACGTCCTCTCGATAAGGTAGGAGAAATCCCCCAGGCCGAGAAGACATACACCTACTTCCATGCAGGCTACCCCGTAATGAACGAGAAATCAGTAGTTATGGGCGAGTTCACATGGGGCGGACGCGAAGAGAACGAATGCCCGACAGCAATGATGATGATCGAGCAGCTTCAGGTTCTCGGTCTCCAGCGCGGCGCCACAGCACGCGAAGCCATCAAAGTCATGGGCGCGCTTGCTGAGAAGTACGGCTATGCCGACGGCGGCGAAGCCCTTGCCGTCGCTGACGAAAAAGAAGTCTGGCTCTTTGAGATAACAGGCCCCGGACCCCTTTGGAACGCGGAGAGCGGCAAGCCCGGCGCAGTATGGGCCGCAGTTCGTATCCCCGATGACAAGTATGCCATGGGATCAAACCGCTCACGCATCGCAGAAATCAACTTCAACGACAAAGACAACTTTATGTATTCTTCAAACATCAAAGATTTCGCGAAGGACATGGGCTGGTGGAAAGAGGGAGAGAAATTCGTCTTCCACAAAATCTACAACCCCACACCTTACGGATCACCCTACTACCAGCAGCGCCGCGAGTGGCGCGCATACGGTCTTCTTACGCCCAGCGTGAAGCTTGACCCCAATGCGAAGGAACAGTATCCTCTCTTCCAGAAGCCCGATAAGCCCCTCAAAGTTCAGGATCTTATGAACGTAAACCGCGACTACCTTGAAGGCACACGTTTTGACCTCACAAAGGGACTCGCAGCAGGCCCCTTCGGTTCACCGACACGCTACCCGACAGGCAGAGACCAGAAGCCCGAGAACCGCAAAGGCAACGACTGGGATCGCCCCATTTCCCTCTTCCGCTGCTCATACAGCATAGTGGCACAGGTAAGACCCAATATGCCCGAAGAGATAGCTGCTGTAACATGGTTTGGCTTTGACCAGCCCCACACATCTGTCTACATGCCCGTATACGCCGGAACAAAGTCACTTCCGAAGGCAATGGCAGTCTATGACCGCGCTAAGTTCAACCAGGAATCGACATTCTGGGCATTCAACTTCGTAGGCAACTGGGCAGACCTTAAGCATTCCTACATGATTAAGGACATCCGCGCAAAGCAGGCTGAACTCGAAAACGGATTCTTCAGCACACTTCCCGCGACAGACAAGGCCTTCATGGCGAAGTACAAAGCCAAGAAGACAGCCGAAGGCTCAGAGCTCATCACATCATATGTCAACGCCAACATGAACAAGGTTCACAAGGAATGGTGGGCACTTGCATGGGATCTCGTAGGCAAGTACTCAGACGGATATGTCATCGATGACAAGGGCAAGGCGACAACAGTCGGCTACCCGACAGAATGGCTCACAGAAGTAGGATTCGGCAACAACGACGCCGAGCCCAAGAAGTAGCATCTGCTTTTTTTACCAAGCTTAAAATCAAAACCGAGGTTCGTATTGTTGCGGCCTCGGTTTTTTTCAGAACTTAGCCTCACATATATCCGGAGATAAAGTCTTAGTTACTTTGACAGCTTCCAAAAGAAGAAGATCATAAGGAGTGTATTTTAAGTGATAAAGCTGCTTTCTAAGAAGAGCGCTCTTTGCGCGATGCTGATTTTCACCTCTGTGCTCGTCAGTTCGGCATCAGATGCCTGTACTCTCGTAATGGCGGGCAAAAAGGCCACAGCAACGGGAGATGTTATGGTTTCCTACACATGCGACGGATGGTATGACCACCGTCTGGTTGTAGTTCCCGGCAAAGACAACAAAGACGGGGCAACAACTCCGATATACAAAGACGGATGCATACAGACGCGCCCCGACCGCAAGCTCCTCAAAGTGGGAGATATCCCCGAAGCAAAGAAGACATACACCTACTTCCATGTAGGATATCCCATTATGAATGAGAAATCGGTCGTAATAGGAGAGCATACATGGGGCGGACGCGATGAGAGCGAATGCCCGACAGCCATGATGATGATTGAACAGCTTGAAGCATTGGGACTTCAGCGCGGAGCCACAGCTCGCGAAACTGTTCAGATTATGGGAGCCCTCGCGGAGAAATACGGTTATGCCGACGGCGGTGAAGCATTGGGCGTCGCAGACAAAAACGAAGTATGGCTCTTTGAGATAACAGGCCCCGGGCCTCTTTGGAACACAGAAAGCGGCAAGCCCGGCGCAGTATGGGCGGCAGTCCGTATTCCCGACGACAAATATGCGATGGGTGCGAACCGCTCACGCATCGGCGAAATAGACTTTAACGACAAAGCAAACTTCATGTACTCCTCAAACATCAAAGACGTGGCTAAGGACATGGGCTGGTGGAAAGAGGGAGAAAAGTTTGTATTCCATGAAATATACGATCCCGAAGTGGAGGGACGTTCACCATATATTTGCCAGCGCCGTGAGTGGAGGGCATATAATCTGCTCTCACCGAGCGTGAAGCTTGCAGAAAATTCAAAGGCTTACTACCCCCTTTTCCAGAAACCGGACAAGCCTATCGAACTGAAAGACCTTATGAACCTCAACCGCGACTACCTTGAAGGCACACGTTTTGACCTTACAAAGGGACTTGCCGCAGGACCTTTCGGTTCTCCCATGCGCAACACTGTAGGAAAGCCGCAGAAGCCCGAAAATCGTAAGGGCAACGACTGGAACAGACCGATATCAATTTACCGCTGCTCATTCAGCATAGTCTCCCAGATAAGAGACAACATGCCGGAAGAAATAGCGGCTCTTACATGGTTCGGACTTGATCAGCCCTCCACCTGCGTCTATATGCCTGTATATGCGGGAACAAAATCACTTCCGGCCTCACTTGCCGTATATGACAGAGCGAAGTTCAACAAAGACTCCACATACTGGGCATTCAACCTCGTAGGCAACTGGGCGTCTTTGAAGTATTCCTACATGATAAAAGATATAAGAGCAAAACAGTCTGAGCTTGAGAACGGATTCTTTAAGAGTGCTCCCGCGGCAGAAAAGGCCTTTATGCAGAAGTACAGTGCCAATAAGAAGGACGAAGCCGCAAAAGATTTGACACTCTATGTCAATGACAATGTGAACAAAGTTCACACAGAGTGGTGGAATCTCGCATGGCACCTTATCGGCAAATATGCAGACGGATATGTTATCGACGACAAGGGCAAGGCGACAACAGTCGGCTATCCGACAGAGTGGCTCACAGAAGTAGGCTTCGGCAACAACGACGCCGAGCCCAAGAAGTAGAAATAACAGAAGATTTTTAAAGCTTAGCAAGATAAAATCGGAGCTCGTTTAGGCGGGCTCCGATTTTATTTTGCTGTTCTGCTGTTGTTTGTGTCCTGTTTGAGGTATTATCTTTTTTAGTTCCGTTAAATATGGGAACGAGTCTGCTGTAAATCAGAGGTGGTAGCTTTGAGAGAAAAAGCGGCCGAACTTTTAAGGGCTAAAGCCATTGCAAAGTCAGGATATATGACAGTACCGTTTTTTTATTGCAGAGAGGCTGCGAGAGAGTGCGGGCTCTCTGTTAGGGAGACGGAAATAATCGCTCTCGAAAACGGGATGTGTCCCACTCGTTACGAGCGCAGCATAGGGACTTTCGGTTTGGAAGGGCAGGCGCGCCTTCTGGCATCGAGAGCCGCGGTTATAGGCTGCGGAGGTCTCGGGGGCTGGATAATAGAGATACTTGCAAGGGCGGGTGTGGGGGAGATTGTCATGGCTGACGGAGATGTTTTTGATGACAATAACCTCAATAGGCAGCTATATTCAAAAGAGTCGTCCATCGGCGAATCCAAGGCTCTTGCCGCAGCCGAAAGAGTAAGGGAGATAAACAGCGCAGTAGAAACATTTCCCTTTGAAGGGTATGTAAACAGTGAAAATGCAGCCGATATTTTAAAAGGCTCTTCTGTCGTTGTAGATGCACTTGACAGCAACAGAGCAAGAAGAGATGTCTTTGCCGCATGCAGGGAACTTAACATCCCCTTTGTCCATGGGGCGATAGGGGGATTTTTCGGTCAGACGGCGGTATTCTATCCCTCGGACACACCTCTTTGGTACTCTGATGACGTGCCGGACAAGGGAGCGGAGACTGAGACGGGCAACCCTTCCTTTACTCCCCCCTTTATTGCCTCTCTTGAAGCCTGTGAGGCTCTTAAAATACTTGCGGGGATGAACTCCGTTATCTCAAAAAAACTCTTGTGGTTTGACCTCGAAAGCGGAGATATGCAGAAGATAAAATTGTAAAATAATTACTTCTTTGTTATAAAAGTTCGGTAGAAATCCACGATTCTTTTGGTATAATTTCTGAGAAAGCGAAGAGGGGTGTCTATTCCAATGATAAGACTTGTACGCGGAAGAAAAATTCTCTGCACTCTGTTGTTTTTTGCCTTTCTCAATGTATCCTGTTCGGCGGAAGCATGCACTGTCGTTATGGCAGGCAAAAAGGCCACTGCAAAGGGGGATGTCATAGTATCCTACACTTGCGACGGATGGTACGATCACCGTCTTACCGTAGTACAGGGAAAGGACAACCCCGAAGGCACAGTTGTCCCCATATACAAAAACAAGTACATGGAGACGCGCCCGAGCAACAAACTTGTAGATGCGGGCACTATCCCCGAAGTTAAAAAAACATATACGTACTTCAATACGTCGTACCCGATTATGAACGAGAAGTCCGTCGTGATAGGCGAACACACATGGGGCGGGCGCGATGAGAGCGAGTGCCCAACAGCTATGATGATGATTGAGCAGCTTGAGGCCTTGGGACTTCAGCGCGGGGCGACTGCGCGCGAGACATTAAAGGTGATAACGGAGCTTGCCGAAAAATACGGCTACGGAGACAGGGGAGAAGCCCTTGCCATTGCCGACAAAGATGAAATATGGCTGCTTGAGATAACAGGGCCGGGCTCTTTCTGGAAGCCGGAAAGCGGAAAGCCGGGAGCTGTATGGGCTGCCGTGCGTGTGCCGGATGATTCATACGCCGTGGGAGCAAACCGTTCGCGCATAGGCGAGATTGATTTTAAAGACAGTGCAAACTTTCTCTATTCTTCAAATATTAAGGATATCGCAAAAGAAATGGGCTGGTGGAAAGACGGTGAGAAATTTGTCTTTTACAAGGCATACGGTCCTGAGGCCAAAGGCCGTTCTCCCTACCTTTCGCAGCGCCGCGAATGGCGTGCCTGCGGACTGCTCTCTCCGAGCGTGAAGCTTGCGGAAAATTCCAAAGCATACTATCCGCTTTTCATGAAACCGGACAAGCCTATAACCGCTGCCGATATTATGAAAGTCAACAGGGACTATCTCGAAGGAACGCGCTTTGACCTTACGAAAGGCATTGCTGCGGGGCCATTTGGTTCTCCCGTGCGCAACAGCGTAAACAGGGATCAGAAGCCCGAGAATCGCAAGTATAATTATTGGGACAGGTCGATATCTGAATACTACTGTTCGTTCAGCATCGTATCTCAGATAAGGTCTGATATGCCCGAGGAAATAGCAGCCCTCACGTGGTTCGGGCTTGATCAGCCGGCAACATGCGTATACATGCCGATATACGCGGGGACAAAGTCTCTTCCCAAGTCTCTGGCGATATATGACAGAGCAAAATTCAACAAAGATTCCGCATATTGGGCATTTAACTTTGTGGCAAACTGGGCGAACCTAAAGTATTCCTACATGATAAAGGACATAAGGGCGAAGCAGTCGGAGCTTGAAAATGAATTTTTCCGCACATCTCCCGCAGCCGAAAAGGTTTTTATGGATAAGTATAAATCGGGCGACAGAGCCGGTGCATCGGATTATCTGACACGCTATGTAAACGACAGTGTCAATAAGACCTGCACGGAGTGGTGGAATCTTGCATGGCATTTGGTAGGAAAGTATTCTGACGGTTATGTTATAGATGAGAACGGAAAGGCCAACACTGTCGGCTATCCGACAGAATGGCTTGAGGAAGCGGGCTTTGGCGACAACGATGCCGAGCCGAAAAAATAGCACGAAGCCGGAGGGTGTATTTTGAAAGATATTGTGCTTGACGCGCATTTTGATGTATTGCTTGATGTTTTATACTACAGGCGTCTGGGAGAGAGAAAGGTTCTTGAGAGAAGACACCTGCGGCGTCTTAAAAGCTCCGGTGTGAATGTTTTGGTATGTTCTCTCTTCATAACCGACGACCTTTTGCCCGAGGGTGCGCTCAGAAATGCTCTGGATCAGATATCAGCTTTTATGGAAGAGCTTGAGGAGTCTGGAGACTCTTTTGCTCTATGCAGGGATACAAAAGAGGCGCGTTTCGCAGTGGAAGAGGGGAAAATAGCGGTGTTCCTCTCACTTGAAGGCGCAGAGCCAATAGGCAGGGATCTGCTGCTTCTGAGAACCTTCTATGACCTCGGTGTCAGACTTCTCGGCGTAACGTGGTCGCGCAGAAATTATGCCGCGGACGGCAGCTCTTTTGATCCGGAATACGCACCGAAGCATCAGGGAGGACTTACCCGCTTCGGCCGCGAGCTTGTGGAAAAAGCTCAGGAGCTGGGCATGGTGATAGACGTAAGCCACATAAACGATGAAGGTTTTTACGAAATAGCTTCCATGGTCAAAGGGCCTTTTATAGCATCCCATTCAAACTGCCGTGCTTTGGCATCATCCGCGCGAAATCTTACGGACGAGCAAATAAAGGCGATTGCCGCCTCGGGCGGAGTGATAGGAATGAATGCTTATTCCCCATTTTCATCCGACTGCGAGGAAGAGAGAACAGCGGAAAAACTTATGGAACATTTGTGTCATGTGATCAAGACGGCGGGGTTTTCCCATGTAGGCCTCGGCATGGATTTATGTGACTGCCTTTACTCTCTGAGGATGAGCCACGAACTGAATGACGGTGATCTTTTCAGAGACCATGAAGATGCGGGCGAAAGATTCTTGACACTTATAAAGGAACGATTCCCAAAGGAAATATCACGGGAAATTTTAGGAGAAAACTTTTTTAAACTTTTTGAGAGGGTGCTTGGCTGATATGATAACGGAATATACATTTCCCGCCGTTGTGGCAGGAGGCTATGACGGAGGCAGACTTTGGGTTGCCAACTTTCCCGGGCTTTCGGGATGCTGGGTTGAAGGGCAGAGCAGAGAGGATGTAGTTACCCGTGCTCCTGCCGCTTTGGAAGAATATATAAAATGCTCTCTTGAAGCGGATTGGGCAATACCGGAAGCTCCGTTTGAAGACGAACTTCTCGCCACGGGGCTTGGTGAGGTTATGCTTTTTACTGTAAGGCTGGGTGAACAATAAAAAATTTTTATATCTTACCTTCTGTTTAAGCAATATTTTAATGGTAAGTGTTTTTAGTGTCTGAATAATCTGATATAATAGCCTATATGAATGGAGGTGGAGAAATTTCCGCGTACAGCACGAAGTATCTCACTTTTTACAATACCGTCCTTTATAGGTATATGGATGTTTATGGTTCCGTTTTCTTTTCACGGGAGTGTGAACACTTTTATTGGGCATTTCAAAGAATATTTAATGTTATCCTTGTATGCTTATATGCCGTTCGTCATTTTTGCCGTGGCTCTTGTTGTAATTCTCTCTAACCTTCTGTCGCTTTACTTCAAACCGAAGTTTTTTGAAAGGCACATTGTCTTTGCGGAGTGCCTCCACGGAGGCCCTTTCTGGTACACCGTGCGCTTTGCCGCAATGATAATATCGTGCATCGTGATATGGGGGGACTCCTCTGTTTTCGGAGTTTTTTTGAGTTATGCGGAGATGATAGTTCTGCACCTTGTCACAAAACTTCTGCTGCTGACTTTCGTCCTCTCTCTTACTGCCCCTCTTCTTCTTGATTTTGGACTGGTGCAGTTTTTTGCTGTGTACGCAGAGCCTATAATGCAGCCGCTCTTTAAAGTCCCCGGACGCTCCGCCGTGGATTCCATTGCGTCGTGGATGGGAAGCAGCTCCATAGCAGTGGTTCTGACGGCAAAAATGCATATGAACGGCTCATACAGCGACAGAGAGGCCGCTGTTATGGTCACAAGCTTTTCACTTGCCGGTATATATAATATTTACGCAGTTACCTCTCTCTTGAACATGAACTACGTGTTCGGAGAAATTCTTCTTACCGTATATTCAACAATGCTGCTCCTTGCCATAATAATGCCGCGTATATGGCCCCTGAAATTTATGCAGGACAAATACTATACAAAAGAGGCCTATCACCACCTGAGCGCGGCCGGAGACAGGCATGGTCACACTTTGTTTGAATGGGCGCTTTACAGAGGGCTTAGCAAGGCCTCTCATATGAATCTGAAAATATACCTTGCGGAATCACTTGCGATAGCAATGCCTCTTATATTCGGCACAATGCCGCTTATGGTTACTTTCGGAACATTCCTTATGTTTGTGGCAGAATCTACCCCCATCGTAACAGCCATTGCCTATCCTATATCGGTGATTTTAACTCACATGGGAGTCGCCGAGGCGGAAGTCATAGCAAGTTCGTCTGTATTTGCATTTGTCGACCAATATGTAGCCGTGACATACGGACAGAAGCTCCTCTGCGAAGCAGGGAGATTCATCTGTATATGCATATCAACAGTCGGACTCGTGAACCTTACAGAGATAGGCCTTCACGTATGGCATTCCACAATACCTTTGAGCTTTAAGGATATGCTGGTCATATATTTAATAAGAATTATTATATCTTTTGTAATTATAATTCCCGTTGCGGGCTGGCTTTTCGGCTAGGCAGACACTATTTTTTTATGTCTGCTTTTTCTCCGCCCGTTATTTCAAGCAGCACGGAAGGATTTATCGGGAAAAAGTCGTGGTCAGTGCCTGCCGCTGCCCATACCGTGCCGTATAAGAACAGATCTTCGTCAAGCAGAGTGCGCGGCTGCTCGGGATAGCCTACGGGCGGTACTCCTCCGGGCTGAAAGCCGCACCACTCGCGGCATACATCGGGATCTGCAAAAGATACGTGTGACGCACCGAGCAATTTTTTTATCTTCTTTGTTTCTACTCTGTTTATGCCCGACATTAGTGCCAGAGCGAAATATTCACCTCTGTTGACGCGCAGGAGAATACTTTTGAGAATCTCGGGCTCGGGAGCTCCGACAGCGACCGACGCATCGGAGACGGTGAAGATTGTAGCTTCCGTGTGAATTATTTTCTCGCTGCGATTTTTTCCGTCCAGATAATTCCTAACGGCTTTTACCGGGTCAAATTCGGACATCTCTATCTCTGTCATGCTGATACACCCAACCTTTCACAATCTTTATCTTAATTGTATCCTTTATTTGTCGGCAGCGGAGCTTTGTTTATGGTGAATGCCAAAGGCGTTCCCGTTTCTTTGTAAAGTATGCGGTAGACTTCTCTATTCTGCAGTACGGAACGTACAAATTCTCTTGTTTCTGCATATGGAATGTTCTCTATCCACTCGGCCCAGTCATAAGATCCGAGAGTGCCCCAATTTGCGGCTGTTCTTGCTCCCGCGTTGTATGCGGCAATTGCCCTTATAGGTTCATCTTTGAATTTATGTTCGAGCATTGCGAAATGGTTTGCACCCAGGAGAATGTTGTCTTTTGGTTCGTATATATCGGCTGATATATTTAATTTTCTTGCCTCGTCGGTTGCTGTGGAAGGCATGAGCTGCATAAGCCCTATCGCTCCCGACTGGCTTATGGCTTTGCTGTGAAATTTGCTTTCTCTCTTCATGAGAGCAAAGATGGTTATTTCCGAAATTCCTGTCGCTTTCGATGCGGCTTTTACCTCATCTGTCCACGGTCTTGGGTGAAAGAGAAGGGCATCTCTCCTCACAGCGGAATAATTTGACTCGATAATTCCTCCGCCAGGCGACACCATAAATGTATAAAGATCCAAAGGGTATTTTTTTATCATTTCCGCTCTCACAATGGCGGCTTCGTTTTTTTGCCCCAAAGAGTTCATGGCTCTTATTTTCCAGTAAAAAAACTTTGCAGGTCTGCGTGATAACTCTGTAATAAAGGGATTCCGCGACCAACATTCGAGTGCCGTCTTTGCATCCTTTTTCTTCCATGCGTCCCAGCCGTTTTCCCAATTTGCCGATGAGACATCTCTTATATAAGAATTTATGTAAGGAAAGACAATAATAGCAAATGCTGCCGCGGCAAGCATAAGAGAAAGAAAGAACCGCTTGCGCAGGCGGAAGAATTGGGTTATGTTAGCAGAAAGAAAAGATGAGAGGGAGGAACTCTCTTGCATAGACGCTTGCCACCTTTTGATATAAGTAGTAAAAGTATCCTTCACTTAGACGATACAGTCAAGTACGAATGGAGAGACAGGCTTAAAAAAGCGGCGGCGGAAGCCTCTGCGGAGGAGGTCATGACAGCCCCTAAGCCGGGACTCGTAGACCCCATAACCCAAGGATGCCATGAAGATATGGACTGGAGGCTCTTCATTAAAAGCTGCGCGGCAATAGCGCCGTTTTGGGCGTCCCAGGCGGAAACAGGTCTTGACGGCACGGCTCCAAAAAATGCAATGGCAAAACTCAGAGCAGCGGGGCTGCTTGCGGAAGAGGCGATGTTTGGTGCGACAAACGGCATCAACACACACAAAGGACTTATATACTTGATGTCTCTTCTGCTGTACGGCGCAGGCCGCTCCGTATTTTTAAAAGAGCCTCTTACAGCGAAAAACATAACACAGCACGCATCCGAGCCGGTAAAGGGAACAGCGGCAAAAGAGTTTGCCATGATATCACAGAAAAAACACATCGATCTTACAAACGGTGAAAAGCTCTATCTGAAATACGGCATAACCGGCATAAGGGGAGAGGCGGAGAGCGGGTTCCCCTCAATAGTCGGTGCGGGACTGCCAGAGCTCGAAAAAAATATTTCAGCCGGTATTTCAAAAAACGACGCCGCTATATCGGCGCTGCTTGCAATAATGGAAGTAAACGAGGACAGCAATGTAATACACAGGGCGGGATATGAATATTGGAAGTCTGAATACAAGAAGGCAGTGAAAGAGACGAGGGAAAAATATATTCCCTCAAGCGGCGAAAGGTCTGCTATCACCGAGCTGGAGCGGAAATTCATGCCTCTGCGCGTCAGTCCCGGAGGTGCCGCTGACTTATTATGCTGTACTCTCTTTGTATATAAAATTTCCTTAACTACTTGTCAACAATAAATTTTTGTTGTATCCTTTAAAATACTAAAATCTGAAAGGAAGTATGATGCATGAGTCTCGGAAACAGAATAAAGTCTCTTCGTAAAGCGCAGAATCTTACACAGCAAAAATTAGCGGATAAGGTTGAAGTGAGCCGTATATACGTGCAGGCTTTGGAAAGCAACAGACGTCTGCCCTCCATGAAGCTTCTTCAGAGACTGGCGCCAGCACTCAAGGTGGATGTTACCGACCTACTTATGGATTTTTCAGAGCCGGACAAGCCGGGCAGAGTACAGCTCGAGTCAATGCTTGACAATGGCGAGCTGGAAATATGGTACCGCAGCAAAAAACTTTCAGAGCAGGAACTTCGCAGAGTTTACCGTGTAGTAGAAGCTGCGCTGGACGACTGGGACGCTAAGGATGAGCTTGGAGAATAGCGAAGAACAAGAAGATATTTATGAGGATATGCCCTCGCCTCCTGAGTATATTCCCGACTGGGCAACAAAGGAGGGCAAGGAGTGGCATCGCCTCAGTGAGTTTGACATATTGGCCAAAGCGGAGGAGATGACTGGGCTCTCTTTGGAGCTGAAGTACGAGCATCTCCCCCCGGGAGTATGGGGAATCCATGTCGTGCGCGGAGAACGCGGACGAATATACGTGAACTCCATGCTCTCTCTTATGTGGAGACGTTTTGCCGTCTTCCATGAGGTGTACCATTTGCTGACCCATACAAAGGGAGCAAGATTCTGGAGTCAGACCTTTGAGTCAATGGAGAGTTTTGAAAACAGAGCGGATACATTTGCCTGGGCTGCTCTGTGGCCCGAGTGGGCGGAAGGGGATTACAGCGACTGGTCGTGATGAGAAAACTTAAAAAAATGCCTTTCTTTCTTCCATTCGGAGGGTGCCACGGCAGGTGTGTATATTGCCACCAGCAGACAATAACAGGTGTCTCCGAACTTCCGTCTCCGCAATATGTCAGTTCTGTCTTAAAAGATCTTACGGAGCCGCGTGAAGTATGCTTTTTCGGCGGCTCCTTCTGCCGTTTTGAATACGATACGGTGCGAGCTTATCTGGATGCCGTCGCGGAGTATGCTCCGAGCGGCAGCAGGATACGTTTTTCCACGTACCCCGGTGACTTGCGGAATGATAAGCTGCGCTCTCTTGTGCTCTCTTATCCCATAGCATGTGTGGAGCTGGGCATACCTTCTCTTGACAGAAAAGTCCTTTCCTCGTGCAGGAGGGAGGCAGACCCTGACGCTATATTGGAAGATATAAGGCTTCTGCGCGATGAATCCGTAAATCTTGCGGTGCAGATGATGATAGGTCTTCCGGGGCAGAACCTTGAAAGCAGTTTGTCCGACCTCTCTGTTATAGCTAATATAAAAGGACCCCTAGACTGGGATCTGCGTCTATATCCCTGTCTTGTAATAGAAGGAACTGATCTCTTCTCTATGCTGAACTTGGGAGAGTACACCCCCCTCTCTGTGGAAGACGCGGTAAAGTGGGGCGGAATATTTATGGATGAGGCTGTTGGAATGGGATTTCGTCCCATAAGGGCGGGACTTCAGGAATCGCTTCTTCTTGCCTCTCAGGTAAGAGGAGGCCCTCACCATCCGGCTCTGGGTGAGCTGATATTCAGCGAAGCTTACGCCATAAAGCTGGTCAGGCTTAACCCGAAAGGGCCGTGGACTCTGCCCTCTTCGGAAATGTCAAAATTTACGGGACATCGTAAGTTCGGAACAAAGCGCCTTGCCGAAAAAGCCGGAATAACATTGAAAGAAGCGGAGGAGCGGATCTCGTTCTTCTGATTCGGATAGAAAGAAAACTCATTTGCGGAAGGCGGTGTAAGTTATGGACAAAAGAGAGAAGATAATATCTCTGTTCGGCAGGTATGACAACGGAAAATTTTCTGCGAAGAACAGATTTTTAAGATCAGCTACATGGCTTGCCGGCTCTGACGAGAAGAACGGGGCAATGTCTTTCGCGGAAATATCAAGAACTGCGGAAGTTGCGGCAGGCGGAGCGGGCACTGTTATCACGGGAGCCGCTTACGTGAGCGCCGACGGAAAGTTCGGAATAAGACAGTGGGGGCTGCATGATGACAGCCGCATCGAAGATGTAAGAAAACTTTCCAAAGCCGCGCACAGACAGGATTCCAAACTGATAGTTCAGCTTGCACATTCTGGCGGCCAAAGAGACGCCTCTATAATAGACGATACTGCCATAATAGCCCCATCCGAAACGGTGCACCAGGGACGGACATACTCATCGAAGGCCATGACCGAAGATGATATTAAGCGCGTAATTGCCGACTTCGTTTCCGCCGCCTTGAGGGCAAAGAGCGGGGGTGCGGACGGCGTGGAAATTCACGGCGGCCATGGATTTTTATTTACACAATTTTTATCGCCCATAACAAATATGCGCACGGACCGTTACGGAGGCACTCTTGAAAACAGAGCCCGCATACTGCGCGAAGCCGTAAGAGAAGTAAAAAAAGCGGTTGGAGATAATTTCTCCGTATGGGCAAAAATCAGCATATCCGAAGGAATAGAGAAGGGATACGGAGAAGAGGACGGACTTGCCGCAGCAAAACTTCTGCTTGACGACGGCATTGACGGCATCGAAGTCTCCAACGGCACAATTTACTCCGACGCGCTGCATATGCCGTCACTTGTCGGAGTCTCTGCCGGCGAATCGGAAGCACCGTCCATGGAATACGCCGCATCTCTTAAAAAATATGGGAAATCAGGACAGGTCATCATCCTGACAGGCGGAATAAGAAGCCTCTCCACCATGGCTGATCTTATTTTTGAAGAGAAGTGCGACCTGCTTGGCATGAGCCGTCCCTTTAATGCCGAGCCCGATTTAATAAACCGCTGGGCAGAGGAAGATTCCCGCCCCTCCGCGTGTCTTTCCTGCAATGCGTGCTTTAACACTGCGGCGAAGGGCATCATTGACTGCCCGATAATAAGGGACAGGAACGAGGGCTTTTGGGATCCTCTTTAAGATAGGCATTGAACGCAGGAATTCCATACTTAGGAATAGGTATTTTGGCTGAACTATCTGACACTAAAGTGGACTACTGTTGACAAAGAATACTTCTGCTAATAGACTTGTTCTCCATGAACATCTAATCTTGAAGGTTTAATTGTTTTGGATTATTTCCATCTATATAAGGAGTGTTTTTTATGGATAGTACACAGCTGCAGAATCTGCTAATGGAAAGAGCGCACACCATGCCAAACAAAGCTAGGCGCGTGGCTGAATATCTTCTTGCCAATATGCGTGAGGCGTCTTTCCGTTCAATAGGTGACATCGCAGATGAGCTTAAAGTCTCAAAAGCGCAGCTTGTCCGCGTTGCTCAGATGCTTGGCTTTTCAGGATATGCCGAACTTAAGAACTGTCTGCAGAAGGCGATTTTGGAACAGATTAACCCGGCCGCACTTCTTGCCCGTGCCGTAAGCAGCGGAGACTCGTTCCCCGACAGCATTTTCCGCGCGGAGCATGCAAACCTTGACGATACAATGGCTCAGCTCACGGCGGAAGATACGGAGAAGTTCTGTGATCTTGTAAAAGATGCCGCAAACGTCTACTGCGTCGGATGGGGTATCTCTTCGCTCGTAATGGAGCTTTTGCAGATGCGCCTTGCCGTAATGGGACGCAAAAGCGAGCTTCTGCGCCGCGGCAGCCTATCGCTTTGGGAGCAGGCCCGCTGCGTGAAGCCCGGCGATCTTGTGGTGGTCTGCGAACTTCCGAGTTATGCCGTCGAAGTCACAGAAGCTGTTGAGATTGCAAGCAGAAATGGAGCTAAGGTAGTTACGATAACGGACAGCGCGGCATCGCCCGTATGCCGTTTTGCAGAGCTTTCATTCTTTGTCTCGGCTAACAGCCCGACATTCGGAAGCAGCATAATAGGGCCTCTCTTCCTATCACATGTGCTTACATCGGCTCTTGCCGTTTCCTTGGGAGACGAGGCTAGAAAGTCTTTTGACGAGCAGGCTCATTTCCTGCATGACGAAAGGATATTCCACCCCATCTTCGGCCTGAAATATTAATTGCGAAGTATCGAATCTTAAAAAAATAGGAGCCGTTTTGAACGGCTCCTATTTTTTTACCTTTTCCAGCTCAGCGTTCCGAGCTTCTGCATTTGGAAATTCAGCATCGTTTCGGCCTGGGGCGGTTTTCCTGCTGCGAGATTATTAAATTCCTCAAGCATCCTGACATACGCCAGCCTCTTGACCGGAGAATATTCTCCCTGTATCCCTGCTTTTAAAAGAATCGCAAGCTGTCTGTAAACATCGGGAACAGGAACAAAAGAGGGGCCTTCCGGCGTCATTCTGACAGTATAGACAAAAGAGTAGCTCTCTCTTCCGCTGAACTTTCCCGCCTTGTTGTATGACGGCGTGGCGGGTGAGACATATATTGCTGTGCCTTTGGGGACTATAAGTTTGGCCGGTATAATATCCCATCTTGTGTACTGATACGGAGTCGATGAGATAAATAATTTGGGAGACCATGTTGTCATTCCGATCCACAGGTGTGCTCCGTCCCCTTCAAAATTTGTAAATGACAGCCTCCACATGAGATCGTCCTTGTTATCCTGGTCAACCTGCGATATGAATGAAGAGTCGGATATAAAAGAGAGCCCCTCTATCTCTTCGATTGGCACAGCTCCGGCAGGGGATCTCAGCCATGCCGATGTGACGCTGCCGTTCTGCTGCTCAAATACAAGGACGATGGGGAAGTCGGACACTCGCATGGTTCTGACACTTATACGTCCCTCAGTAGGATCATCGCAAGGCAGCAGACGGATAAAAACCGCCAGCAGAACTATCAGACACGGAAGCAGCAAAGAACGCCGCGAGGCCTTGTATCCGTCAAGAAACGCGGTGATTTTTCCCGCTGCTTTATTCGTGGGTGTCATAGTTTTGTTATCCATTTCATATTTTGTGATGTGAGTTTGTCGGCTATCTCGGAAACGCTCTTTTCCAGCAACGGATGACGCATCTCGGGAGCAATCTCGGAAAGAGGAATCATGACAAAATCCCTATCCTGCATCATGGGATGCGGAACGGTAAGCCTATCGGATGTGAAAATCTCTTCTTCAATGAGGACTATGTCTATATCTATTTCTCTCGGTCCCCAGTGTGCGCGCGCTATGCGCCCAAGCTTTTTTTCCGCACTTTTGACGGCGTCAAGCATATTTTCGGGTTCAAGCTCGCTCTCTGCGATAAGGCACATATTGAGAAAAGAGGGCTGATTCTCCACTCCCCATGGCTTTGTCTCCCACACTCTGCTGGTTTTAAGTATCTTAAATCCGCTGTGCGCGAGCTCGTCAATGGCACTGCGGAGATAGAGCAGCCTGTTTCCCATATTTGAACCCAGTGCCAAAGCCACTTTTCTGTTACTCATAATGCGCACTCTTAATGGCCTCAGTCATCATTACGGCCTTTTTATTCTCTTTAACGTCGTGAACCCTAACGATATCTATGCCTTGCCATGCACATAGGGAAGATACTGCGGCTGTTCCTTCCAGTCTCTCTTCCGCAGACGGCGAATCTGTGGCAAAGCCTATGGTTCCCTTGCGCGAGACTCCGACAAGGATGGGAAGCCCGAATGTGTCAAATGCTCTCATGTTGCGCAGGAGATATAGGTTTTGATTGTGATTTTTTGCAAAGCCTATTCCAGGGTCGAGTATTATGTGTGAGCGTTTTGTTCCCATGCTTTCTGCTTTTGCTATGCTCTCGTCAAAAAACCGTGTCATTTCGAGCAGGATGTTGTCGTAGACGCACATATCCCTCATTGTTTCGGGAGTGCCTCTCATGTGCATTAATACGAGCATCGCGTTAAATTCGGAAGCTATTTTCGCAATCTCCGGTTCGTATGTAAGTCCCGATATATCGTTTATTATGTCCGCACCCACGTCAAGAGCCGCTCTTGCTACGGAAGATCTCGTAGTATCTATGGAGAGGGGCATGCGGGGAAGTTCTTTTCTTATAATCTTTACCGCCTCGGAAACGCGGCGTATTTCATCATCCTCGGGAACTCTGGAAGAGCCGGGGCGTGTAGATTCTGCGCCTATGTCCAGTATATCCGCTCCCTCCTCCGCAAGGAGTACGGCTCTTTGAAGGGCTGCGTCTATGCTGCCGTTTGTCCTGCTTGCCGAAAAAAATGAGTCGTCCGTAAGGTTGATAATCCCCATTATTTTTGTGCGGTCTCCGAAAGTAATAGACGCGCCGCACGGCAGGAGAACGCTTGTGGTCTTTCTGTTAATTCCGTTTAGAGCTCCTCTTATTCCGGCAACAACGGAAGGCAGCCCCCACCATGGCATCGTGTCAAGCTTATCCGCCAAAAAGCCGAGCTGCTTCGGCGCAGCGAATATAATAACGTCCGTATATGGTTCCGCTGCTCCCACGGCCTTTGCGCTCAAAGCCGCATCTCCTCCGCGGGAGAGCATCTCCTGCTTTATCACATTTGCTGCTCTTACATCTACATGGGGGACAAAGAGGCACTTTACCTCTCTTCTGTTTGCAAAAAACGGAAGAGAGCGTATGTCGGCACCTACAGACTCAAGAGCCTGAGAGAGCTGAGAGTTGTTTAGAAATTCAAGTTGGTATAAAGACATATTTTCACCCTTGCCTATCAGTCGAATTCTTGGATTATAGGAATATCTTTAAGATGCTCTGTGTAATTAAGCCCCATAAGGCAGTAGCCGTGGACGGAGTCATAAGTCAGAACACTGTACGATGCCGTATCAAAGTGAAGCCTCCAGTAGCATGGCTTAGCTATCTGAAGAGCTCCTGCCAGCATAGGTTTTAGCACTCCTCTGTGTCCTACAATGGCTATGGTCTCTCCCTCTCTCTCCTCGATAACTTTGGAGAGCGCTTTCAGAGAACGCTCTTTGACCGCATCCAGGCTCTCTCCGCCTTCGATAATAAGCTCCTCCGGTCTGTTGAGCCATGTTTCCCACATATCCGGGCACTCTTCTGCCAGTTCAGCTTTCAGTCTGTTCTCCCATACGCCGATACAAATATTATTGAAGCCTTCGGACGTTTCATAATCCGCTCCAACAGCTTCGCATAAAATTTCCGCCGTCTTTGTGGCACGCACAAGAGGACTTGAGTATATGTGTTTTATACCTTTGTCTTTAAGAGCTTCCGCAAGAGCGCGGGCTTGAATGATTCCGTTCTCGTTCAGAGGAAAGTTCATATGTCCTCTTATCCTTTTTTCTTTATTTCCTTCACACTCGCCGTGGCGGATGAGATAAATGGTTGTCTTATGTTCCATAACATATTGCCCCTTGTCATCAATATTTCGCTGTCAGCATTTCAACATTATACAATTATAAACGCTATTCAAGCTATGCGTCGTACATAATCTTAATACGTAAAAAGTACTACTCTAATTCTCTGACCTGTCTTGACATTTGCACACAGGACTGCTATTCTTATGCCGTTGAAAATGATTTAGCACTCGTATCGTTAGAGTGCTAACAAAAGGAGGAGGCGTTCTGATGTTAACCGAAAGGCAATTGGAAGTAGTTCTCTCTGTTGTCTATGAGTACATCAGAAGCGGTGAGAGCGTGGGTTCAAGAACTGTTTCACGCAGATATCTCACAGGACATAGTTCCGCCACAATCCGCAACGAAATGTCAGACTTGGAAGAGATGGGTTTCTTAAAACAGACTCATACGTCCTCGGGCAGAGTTCCGACAACTCAGGGATATCGTCTTTATGTGGACTCGGTGCTTCAACGACTGGATTCCAAAAAGCACTTTTCCAAGTGGGCAAGAAGCCTCGGCGAACACCGCGGAGGGTTGGACGGGGCTCTTGAGTCCGCCTCGGACAGATTAAGCAAAGTATCCGACTATGTTGGGGTTGCAGCCGTAACTCCGTTGGATGTGGTTCGGTTCCAAAGAGTTGATTTCGTAAGAATGGGAGAGCAGAGTGTACTTCTCCTTGTGGTTCTTCAGGGCGGACTTGTTCATCAGAATAGGATAAACCTTCCGTGGAACATATCTCAGGATTACCTGGACGAACTTGCTCACAGGCTCAACCTCTTTGCCGGACGTCCATGGAGCGAGATAAAGAACACTGTAGGAGACTACATAGCGGAAGAGCTCAGAGACTACAGAGAATCCTGCGAAAAGGCTCTTAAAGAACTTGAACGCATAATGCTCTCTCCGTCGATGAAAGTTTTCACCGGCTCAATGAGCCACATGCTCAAACTTCCAGATTTTCAGGATTTGGGGCGCATACAGGCTCTTTATTCGTTTTTGGAGCAGGAAAGCAGTATGGCGGAGTTGGTGAACAGTTGCTCAAAAGATGGCATGAACGTACTTATAGGAGAAGAAAACGATTCTCCTGCGATGAAACGATCCTCTCTTGTAGCAGCTTCGATGGTTGCGGACGGGCAGAGAGCCGTAATAGGGGTTATCGGCCCCGAACGTATGGATTACGAAAAAGTAATAGCAGCAATAGACAGGGTCCTTCAAGGTCTGGATCCGGAATCTGAACGGGAGGACAGTGCAAATGAGTGAAGAATTGAAGAAAGACAGCGTAACAGCCGAAGATCCAGTTGCGGTTGTGGAAGAGAAAAACTACGAGGAACTCTACGAAGCTCTTAATGCCGAACACGAAAAACTTCTTGCCGAAAAAGAAAAAGACGAAGCGGAGAAAAAATCTCTCGCGGAAGAAGCGGCAAGAGCACGCGCCGACTACTACAATTTAAGAACAAGAGTCGAACGCGACAGAGAACGCGACCGCAAAATGGCGGCCGAAAAAGCGGTAGAAGCTCTGCTTCCCGTGTATGAAAACATAGAAAGAATCTGCTCTGCGGTCGAAGACAGAGAGAGCAGTCTTTATAAAGGCATGACAATGGTTATAAAGCAGTTCGCAGAGTCCATGTACTCTTTGGGACTTGAAGCCATAGATACGGAGGGGCCCTTTGACCCCGCGCTTCACGAAGCCGTATCGATGGAGCCGATTGATGACGAGTCCAAGGACGGACACATAATAGGAACTGTCAGAAAAGGCTACAAGCTGGCAGGACGAGTGATAAAAGCGCCGCAGGTTCGAGTCGGCAGGTACGCAAAAACGTCTGAGTGAAGGTCAGGGGTACAATCCAAAATAAAAAACTTCGCACAGACGGTAAATAAGGAAACAATAAAACACATATATAAAGAAAGATGGGATCGCATATGGAAAAAATAATAGGAATCGACCTTGGTACAACCAATAGCTGTGTAGCGGTAAAAGAAGGGGACAACGTCACCGTTATCCCGAACCCGGAAGGAGCAAGAACCACACCTTCCATAGTAGCTTTTACAAAAGACAATGAAAGACTTGTGGGTCAGCTTGCAAAGCGTCAGGCAATAGTAAACCCCGATCGTACCGTAATCTCGATTAAGAGAGAGATGGGCAGCGACTTCAAAGTCAAGATTGACGACCAGCAGTACTCTCCCCAGCAGATATCGTCCATGATCCTTCAGAAACTCAAGAGGGATGCAGAGGAATATTTGGGTTCTGCCGTGACAAAAGCCGTAATCACATGCCCGGCATACTTCACAGACGCTCAGCGCCAGGCTACAAAGGATGCTGGAACAATAGCGGGACTTGAAGTTCTGCGCGTAATCAACGAACCTACAGCGGCATGCCTTGCCTATGGAGCAGACAAAGAGGGCGAACACAAGATAATGGTATTCGACCTCGGCGGCGGTACCTTCGACGTATCCATCCTTGACGTGGGAGACGGAGTATTTGAAGTCCTCTCGACATCGGGGGACAACAGACTCGGCGGAGACGACTGGGACGCAGCCGTTGTCAACTGGCTTGCCGAAGAATTTAAAAAGACCGACGGAGTAGACCTCCGCAAAGACAAGATGGCGGCACAGCGTCTGCGCGAAGCTGCGGAAAAGGCGAAAGTCGAACTCTCGTCAATGTCTGAGACATCTATCTCGCTTCCGTTCATCACAGCCGACCAGAACGGGCCGAAACACCTTGAAACGACTCTCACAAGAGCGAAATTCGAGGAACTCACAAGAGACCTCCTCGACAGGACAGTGAAACCGGTTCGTACGGCTCTGAACGATGCGGGGCTTCAGACAGGCGAAATCGACAAGATACTTCTCGTCGGCGGTTCTACGCGTATGCCGATGGTTCAGCGCAAGGTCAAAGAGCTTCTCGGCAAGGAGCCGACAAAGGGAATCAACCCCGACGAATGCGTAGCGGTCGGAGCAGCAATCCAGGGAGCTATCCTCTCAGGCGAGCACAAGGGAATCGTCCTTGTGGACGTAACCCCGCTCTCCTTGGGACTTGAGACACTCGGCGGAGTCTTTACAAAGATAATAGAAAAGAACAGCGCAATCCCTGTGTCCAAGAGCCAGGTCTTTACAACTGCTGCTGACAACCAGCCGCAGGTTGAGATTCACGTCCTGCAGGGCGAACGCGCTATGGCGGGAGACAACGTATCTCTCGGACGCTTCTTCCTCGACGGAATAGCACCTGCGCGCAGAGGCATTCCTCAGATAGAGGTAACTTTTGACATCGACGCCAACGGCATAGTCAATGTAACGGCAAAGGACAAGGCTACAGGCAAAGTCCAGAACATCACAATACAGTCATCCAGACTTTCGGATGAGGAAATTGAAAAGATGCGCCGCGACGCCGAGATGAACGAAGGCGAAGACAAGAAAAAGAAAGAACTCATAGACGCGCGCAACGAAGGTGACAGTGCTGCCTACAATGCGGAAAAGTCGCTTGAAGAGCTCGGAGCCGAGGCGACAGAGGAAGAAAAAGCCGCCGTCAAAGAAAAAATAAAGGCTCTTCGCGACCTGCTCACAAGCGAAGACACAGACGCAATCAAAGCAGCCACAGAGGCTCTTATGACTGCAATGCATCCCATCGCTCAGAAGGCTTACGCAAAGGCTCAGGCCGCGCAGCAGCCGCAGGGCGGCGAAGCCCCTCAGCAGGGCGGAGATGACGGCACGACAGTCGACGCGGAGTTCCACGCGGAAGACAATAAGTAATTGAGGTGAGGCGCTGATGGCTGCTCCCGGAAAAAAAGATTACTACGACATATTGGGTGTTGCGCGGGGGGCCTCGGCCGACGAAATAAAAAAAGCCTACCGCAAACTTACAAGACAGTATCACCCGGACGCAAATCCGGGTGATGCGGAGGCTGAAAAAAAATATAAAGAGATAAACGAGGCAAACGAGGTATTAAGCGACCCTCAGAAACGCGCTCAGTACGATCAGTTCGGCTATGTCGGAGACATGCCTCCCGGCGGAAGCGACTTCGGAGGATTCGGCGGTTTTGGCGGAGCCGATATAGGCGACCTCTTCGGAGACTTGTTCGGAGGCTTCGGAGGCGGACGCCGCCAGAGCAATCCGAACGCTCCGCGCCGCGGAGACGACTTGGAATACACTCTCCAGGTATCTCTTGAGGACGCGTTCCGCGGTGTCAGCCGCAAAATAGAAATCCCGCGTATGGAAACCTGCCCGCACTGCGGAGGCAACGGCGCAGAGCCGGGCTCGAAGGTCGAAACATGCCCGACGTGCGGCGGCCACGGTCAGGTTCAGCAGACCGTAAACACTCCGTTCGGACAGATGGCTCAGGTGACAACCTGTCCGACATGTCACGGCAAAGGCAAAAAGATTACGACACCGTGCCGCGAATGCCGCGGTCAGGGCCGTATACGCAAGCAGCATTCGGTCGAAGTTAAAATACCGGCGGGTATCGATACCGGCATCAGGCTCAGAGTCTCCAGTCAGGGAGAGGCTGGTATCAACGGCGGCCCTTCGGGAGATCTCTTTATACTTATCGAAGTTCGCCCCGACAGACGCTTCCAGCGCAAAGAAGACGACCTTAATACCACGGTCGAGATAGCTTATCCTCAGGCTGCTTTGGGATGCGAGGTAAAAATCGAGACATTTGACGGTTCGGAAACTCTGGATATACCGGCCGGAACGCAGCCGGGCTCCAGACTTCGCATAAAGGGCAGAGGAATGCCGCGCCTCAGAGGCAAGGGTAACGGTGATATGAATATCCTTGTAAAAGTCGGAGTTACAAAAAATCCCTCCGCTAAAGAGAGGGAATTGCTGGAAAAACTTGCAAAAGAAATGAACGTTTCTGTAAAAAACAAAGAAGGTTTCTTTGAAAAATTAATAAAATAAGTTAAATCAGCAGGCAAAAATAAAGAAAAAATACATAACAAAAAGCAGCTTCGGGACTATAAGAAGCTGCTTTTTTCGTGTCTAAATTGAACTTAGAAGACAGAATAATTCAGAAAATTATAAACCGCAGCCCATATAGTGCAATTTTTCCTTTACATAAACCGCATTGAATTATAGAATAATGTCATTGGGACAATACGCAGTTACAATATCAAATCATTTTACACCGGGAGGTGGGGCACGGGCAGTAAGGTTTGGAAGCAGTCGGTTCTCGTTCCGAAATTTTTCCACAACATTATTGGAGGTGCGGTGTATTGAAGAAATTATTGGCAGTATTGGCGGTAGTATTTATCATTTGCGCGGCAGGCACAGCGTTCGCAGCGGAGCCTATCAAAATAGGCTATCTTGCGGCCCTTACGGGAGACTATGCACAGTACGGAATCACAGAAGTCAACATGGCTAAAATGGTTGTCGGCGACCTTAACGCAAAGGGCGGAGTTCTCGGCCGCAAAATAGAACTGATTCCCTATGACACAAAGACACGTAACGAAGACGCAGTCAACGCGGTCCGCCGTATGATCGAAAGCGACAAAGTATGCGTCATCATCGGAGCAAACTCAAGCGGAATCAATATCGCGACAGCTCCCATCGTTGCAAAGGGTACAACACCTCAGATTTCAACAGTGGGAACCAACCCGCTCGTAACAGTGGACAACAAGGGCAAAGTTCGCCCCTACTCCTTCCGTATATGCTTCACAGACCCCTATCAGGGAGCACTTGCTGCTGACCTCGCATTCAACGACCTCAAAAAACACAAGGCAGCAATACTTTACAACGTAGGTTCCGACTATGCACAGGGACTCCGCGAATTCTTTACGAAGAGCTACACAAAGCTCGGCGGCAAAATCGTTGCTGACGAAGGTTTCCGCGAGACAGACGTTGACTTCCGCGCTCAGCTTACAAAGGTTAAGGATTCCGGCGCAGACGTCCTCTTCCTCCCCGGAATGGGCAAAGACATGGCTCTCGCCATCAAACAGGCTCAGGAACTCGGACTTAAAGTTACAATCATCGGCGGCGACGGCTACGCTGAATTCATGAACGAAATCGCAGGCGCGGCAATGAAGGGCACATACTGGATCAACCACACATACCTCGGCGACCCCGGCATGGCACCGATATTCGCACGCTACAAGAAAGTTTACAAAGATGACTGCAAAGAATTCGTAAACGGCACAATGGCATATGACGCCACATACTGGGTTGTAGACGCTATTAAGCGCGCAGGCAAAGCAGAAGGCCCCGCTATTGCCAAGGCTCTTACAGAGACAAAGGGACTCAAGCTTAACCACGCGACACTTACAATCGACCCCGCAACTCACAACCCGCTCAACAAGGCAGGTATCATCCTTAAGGTTGGAGATGACCTTAAGACACGTTTCTACAAGAAAGTCGAACCGAAATAAGCTGAATTAACTGTTGAAAGGGGCTTGGAGGATAAACCCCAAGCCCTATTTTTCGCTCTTTACAACCTATTTCGTACTGTAAAGTCCGAAAACCCTGATACTCCGGGAAGGCTGAGGTGTTTCATTTGGATTCTATTATCCAGCAGGTTATTAACGGTCTGTCGCTTGGCTCAGTTTACGCGCTCATTGCGGTTGGTTACTCTCTGGTTTACTCCATACTGCTCTTTTCAAACTTTGCGCACGGCGGATTTTTGGTTATTGGCGGTTATATATGCTACTTTGCGCTTCGCAGCTTTGGCATGAATATATGGCTTGCATCCCTTGCAGCCGTGATTGGAGCGGGACTTTCAGCCGTTGTCGTTGAAAGGCTTGCCTACAAGCCGATACGTGAACGTACACCAATAACACTCTACATGCTCATTGCTTCAATGGGTATGAGTATAGTCATTGAGAATATTTTCGTAGTTACTGTTGGCGGTCGTTTCAGAGCTCTTCCTCCGGTAATTCCGACGCAACCCGTAAATTTCTTTGGACTTGCTACAACAAGTGCTTTTGACATTCTCTCTCTGGTTACCGCAGTTGTATTCCTTGCAGGTCTCCAGCTCTTCCTCACAAAAACAAAGTGGGGGCTCGCTATCAGAGCGGCTTCCTACAATCTTAAAACAGCCGGTCTTATGGGAGTTAACGTAAACAGACTTATAGGAATAGTCTTCTTCGTGGCGGGGCTTCTTGCCGGAGTCGGCGGAATATTTCTCTCTGTTCGCTACACTCTCTATCCGCAGCTTGGCATGATTACCACAAAAGCCTTTGTCGCGGCTGTCATAGGCGGACTCGGCTCTCTGCCGGGAGCTGTCGTAGGCAGTCTCATTCTTGGTTTGGCCGAAATGCTCACGGCAGGATTCATATCGAGCCAGTTCCGTGATCTGGTTGTCTTCGGACTTCTAATCGTAACTCTTATTATCCGCCCGACGGGACTCTTCGGTAAATCCGTCGGCGAGAAAGTGTAGGTTATCCGGATGGACGGTTATTCATCGGGCATCATCACCCTCCTTGCGATAAACTGCGTAGCCGCTTTAGGCGTCTCCCTGTTCACTGGATTTACGGGAGTATTTACACTCGGACACGCCGGATATATGGCTATCGGCTCTTACACAGCGGCAATTCTTACCGTTGAGTATGGAATGCACTTCCTGCCGGCAATAATCATGGGCGGTATCGTTGCTATGATTTTTGCCTATCTGATAGGTATACCGACTCTTAAACTTGTCGGTGACTATTACACAATCGCATCACTGGGACTCGGAGAAGCCATCAGGCTTATCATAGAGAACTGGGAAAGCGTAACGCGCGGAGCACGTGGTTATCCCGGCATAGACAACTATACGACAATGTCTGTTGCCGTAGGTTTTCTGGTTGTTATGGGAATAGCAATGTTCTTCCTTGTCAACAGCAGCTACGGACGTGCCTTTAAGGCATGCCGCGATGACTATGTAGCGGCCTCTCTGTTGGGCTTCAACACAGCGCGTTTCCGCGTATTCAGCCTTGCCATATCAGGCTTCTACTGCGGAGTTGCCGGAGCTCTCCTCGGCGGATTCATGTCATTTATTCAGCCTGTAATGTTTGACATGGCGAAATCTACGGAACTTGTCTCTGTTGTTGTCTTCGGCGGACTGGGCTCAATGAGCGGATGCCTTATAGGAACAGGCATACTGACACTGGTCACAGAAGTATTCCGTCCCATTTCACAGTATCGTATGCTTGTCTACGGACTTGTTCTCGTTCTTGTTATGGTTCTTCGCCCTGAGGGCATTATGGGAACCAACGAACTTACCATCAACTACATAAAGGGGCTCTTCTGCCGCAAGAAGAAGACCGCCGAAGCAGAGGGGGGCGCTAACTAATGTCTGCGATGCTTGAACTTAAATGTGTCAACAAAGCATTCGGAGGTGTCCAGGCAGTTAAGGACATGACGTTTAAGATAGAGCCCGGAGAACTTGCCGGACTTATCGGCCCTAACGGAGCGGGAAAGACGACAATATTCAACCTTATAACCGGTGTCTACGACGTAACGAGCGGAGAGATTGAGTTTAAGGGCAAGAATATCAATAAACTCAAAACATACGAAGTAATATCCCTGGGCATAGCCCGTACATTCCAGAACCTGCGCCTTTTTGCGGCTTCGACAGTCCTTGAGAACGTAATGACAGCCGCCCAGCAGCACCATAAGTACAGCTTCTTTGAGGCTGTTAGCCACATGGGGCGCTGGAGTTCAAAAGAAGCTTCCTGCCGCAAAGAGAGCATGGAACTTCTTGAGCGCGTAGGACTTGCAGACCGTGCAAATCAGGCTGCCGGTACACTTCCGTACGGACTTCAGAGACGTCTTGAAATAGCACGTGCCATATCCCTCGGGCCGGAGCTGCTGCTTCTCGACGAACCTGCGGCAGGCATGAACGCCGAAGAAGTAGAACAGCTTAACCACCTTATCACCAGCGTGCATAAAGACTTTAAGCTGACAATACTTCTCATCGAGCACCATATGGACATGGTCATGGCTATATGCCCGCATATAGTCTGTATGAACTTCGGAGCCATGATAGCCGAAGGTTCGCCTGAGGTTATCCAGAATCATCCGGAAGTTCTCAAAGCATACCTTGGAGAGGAGGAATAGGCTATGGAAGAGAGAAAACCTATCCTTTCCATTAAGGACTTGAGCGTGAACTACGGAGCCATCAAGGCTTTGAAAGGTGCGAACCTTGACGTCTATCACGGAGAAATAGTCGCTGTTATAGGAGCGAACGGAGCCGGCAAATCAACAATGATGAGCGCTATCGTCGGAGCTGTTCCGCGTGCTTCGGGAGAGGTCCTGCTTGATGGTATGCCTCTTCCCACAAAGAGCTACCAGATAGTCAAGGCGGGAGTCAGTATCTCTCCCGAAGGCAGAAAGGTATTTGCTCCCCTTACCGTATATGAAAATCTTGAGATGGGAGCTTTTCCTCTTGACGACAGAAAGTCTATAGCGGATCAGCTTGAGAAGGTATATAACCTTTTCCCGAGGCTTAAAGAGCGTCATAATCAGTATGCGGGAACCCTCTCGGGCGGAGAGCAGCAGATGCTTGCAATAGGCCGTGCTCTTATGGCACAGCCCCGAGTCCTTCTCCTGGACGAACCTTCGCTCGGACTTGCCCCGATAATAATAAGCGAAATCTTTAAGGAACTTATCGAAGTAAATAAGCTTCTGGGAATGACAATACTCATAGTCGAGCAGAATGCGCGCAAAGCTCTTCTTCTCTCGCACAGAGCTTATGTCCTTCAGACCGGCAGAATTACAATGGAAGGTCTCTCTTCGGATCTCCTGAAGAACCCTGAAATCGAAGCCGCGTACCTAGGAGGCAAAAAGAACTAGGGAGCCGCTGATTATATGCACCATCATCGTCATAGACAGCCACAGCCTGTGGCTCCAACGTATTGATATACGCCTCCGCCCTAGACTGAGACTGTCTATTTAGCGGCTGGCACATCTGATGAACAAGCCAGCCGATTCGCACGAAATCAGAGATTTCGGCTCTCTGGCCGTAATTAGCGGGTACGTTGGTGATGTTCTGCAATAATTGATTTAATCATTGTTTCCCTAGAATCTTACTGCCTGTTTTCGCAAAAATTATAAAAAGGCGTGTCTCCAAAATAGGAGATGCGCCTTTTTTCTTTTCGAGAAAAATATTTGCGCTATATTACAATGCGCGGCGGCTGTTTATGGGTTACAATATAAAAAATTGCAGAATAAAAAAGGAGCTGAACTCATTGAATAATAAAGACGGCTACTGGTGGTACATAACAATATCGGCGGCGGGCAGTGAGGATATACTATTTTCCTTGGCTGACATATCGGAGAGTATAGGCACGGAACTCCAGGAATTGCCTGACGGAAGCTCCAGACTGCGCATGTACTACAGAAGCAGCGAAGATCTTTCACATTGGAAGAAAAAGCTCATGGATGCAATGGCAGAATGGGCGGAAGTGAAGATTGAAGATTTCGGCAAAATCGAAAACCAGCCTTGGAATGTAGCCTCCGAAGAGGCCTTTCCTCCTCTTCCGGTGGGAAAAGGGCTTGTGGTGTTGGCTCCGTGGCATAAGGGCAGTGAGCCTAAGGACAGAATGGCTCTCTACATTAATCCGGGAAGTGCGTTCGGTACGGGCTATCATGAGAGCACCCAGATTGTGCTCGAACTTCTAGAAGAGCATATGAGACACGGCATTACCACCGCCGATATAGGAACGGGGTCGGGCATACTCACCATCTGCGCTCTGAAAATGGGAGCAGCTAAGGCTTATGCAAGAGACATCGATCCGACTGTGATAGAAGAAGTGCGCAAAAACTTTGAACTCAACTCTCTGGATCTTAACAAAATAGATCTCCGCACGGGAGATTTGCTGAAGGACTTCGGACATAGGGCCGATATTTTAACAGCCAACATACTGCTTGACCCTCTCACGACAATGGTGGCTGATGTTCCTGCCGTAATAGGCAGAGATGGTCTTGCCATATTCTCCGGAATGCTTGAAAAGGAGCGTCCTGTTTTTATCGAAGCTCTTAAAGACGCGGATATGACGCCCGTCAAAGAGCTTGTGAAGGGAGAATGGTGGGGTGTCGCTGCCAAGGTTAAGGCTTGAGAACTGTGTCTGCGAAGGCGGACGCTGGTTACTGAATGATGAGCAGGCGCACCATCTTGTGAGGGTGCGCCGCTGCTATACAGGCTCTTTTGCGGAAGGACTGCTCCGCGGAGAAAAAGTGGAGCTGAAGCTTCAGTGCGAAGGCGAAAACGTCTATGCGGAGGAAGTCTCCCGCACAGCGGAAGATCCCGCCGCAGTGGAGCTGCACCTTTTGCTGGGCCTTCTCAAAAACGACCAATTTGACGATGCCCTGCGCTTTTCCGCCGAAACGGGCGTGAATACGATACACCTTCTTGACTGCGAAAGATCTGTCCCGAAATATGAGGGCAAAAAACTGGAAGAAAAGATGAATAGGTGGAGCAAGATATTGGATGAATCGACAAAACAGGCAGGTTCCGCTCTTCCTCCAAAACTTTCTGTTCCCGTCCCGTTAAAAAAATTTGACTTTGATGCCCTGCCGCCCGAAAGATATGCGGCGCTTCTCTCTCCGTCGGCAAAACCACTCGAAGAGATAACAGTAAAAAACAGAGCCGTAATAGCCATAGGGCCCGAAGGAGACTGGGCTCCCCATGAATCGGAGCTGCTGCTCGAGATGGGATTTTTCGCTGTGAGCTTAGGCAAGCGTATATTGAGGGCCAGCACTGCCGTGGCAGTCTCCTGCGGCTGGTTCTCGCTTCGGACTCCTACAGAGTAAACAGGCAATTTAATTAGTGAAAATAAGGTGATACAATGCTGCCTCTAAAAAATAAAACATTTTCGATAACGGTTCAGGGCTGCAGAACCAATCAATACGAGGGAGAGGCGATAGCGGCTCTGCTTGAAAAAGCCGGAGCTGTGCACGATGAGTCCTCGCCCGACATGGCGGTAATAGTGAGCTGCACGATAACCGCCTCAGCAGACAGAAAGTGCCGAAAAATAATAAGAAAACTGCGCAGAGAACACCCCGGAATTTTAATTGCCGCATGCGGCTGTTATGCCCAGAAGCTTACGGAGAAGGACAGAGATTCCCTCGGAATAGATATCGTAATAGGCAACAGGCTGAAGTATAAAATTGCTGACTTGGCAGCAAAATGGTTCTCCGACGGGGGACTTCCGAATATCTCCATTATAGAAGAAAAAAACATTCTTAGAGAAAATAAATGGGATTCCCTGGAACTTGACAGGCCGCGCCTCCATACAAGGGCGTTTCTGAAGGTTCAGGACGGCTGCAATCACTATTGCAGCTACTGCATTGTCCCCTATGTCAGAGGCAACCCCGTATCGAGAAATATGGATGATGCCGTGGCTGAAGCCGAAAAGATAGCGGCATCGGGCTGTCCCGAAATTGTCCTGACAGGCATACACTTGGGGCTATATGATAATCTCCCCCTCCTTGTCAGCCGCATAGGTGCGGTAAGGGGGCTTAAGAGGCTGAGATTCGGCTCTATAGAACCTTTCGCTGTGGACAACAAACTTCTGGATGTGCTTGCTGATACGGAGATATTCTGCCGGCACCTGCACATGCCGCTCCAGAGCGGAGACGACAAGGTGCTCTCGATAATGAAGCGAGGCTATGATTCCGACGGATTCAGGAGAATGGCGGACAATGCGAGAGAACGTCTCGGCGGCGATCTGCACATAAGCACAGATCTCATGGTTGGATTCCCCGGCGAGGACGAAGTATCTTTTAAAAACAGCATGAATTTTGTAAAAGAGATAGCTTTCGGCAAGGTTCACGTATTCCCATACTCTCCGAGAGAGGGCACGGAAGCCGCAAAGATGCAGCTCCCTCCCGCAAAAGAGGTGCAGGAACGCACGGACGAAGCTCTTGCGGCCGCAGCGGAGCTTCATGAAAAATACTGCTCTCGCTGGATTGGCAGCGAGGCAGAGGTACTTGTCGAAGAGCGCAAAGACGGAATAATAAGAGGGCTGACGAAACATTACGTTAGAGTGACGGCAAAAGAAGACGGAACGCCCTCCGCGTCAATAACAAGTGTAATCCCAAAAAGTTATGCCCATGAGATGCTTTTCTGCGAAGGAGCGGAAGATGTTCACGGGAGCGAAGAATTCGGCGAGGTTATCTAAATACGGAGCGGGGTGGCACTTCGCGCGTGCGTTTGCGTAACAAAGTTGATGAAGATACATTTCCGCTTGCCACAAAGTAAACTCTCTGGTATTATACCCATGCCCATTACACGGACCCGCGCGTATGCCGCTGCCTGAGTTTTGGGGATAACGGGCGAAATAGGCTCGAGACAGGAGTGATCATTTATGATCGTAAAGGAAAAGAAACAGGCTCTTATTGAAGAATTTAAGGTACACGACGCAGACACAGGCTCCACAGAAGTCCAGGTTGCCATTCTCACAGCACGTATCCGTGAGCTGACAGACCACATGCGTATACACAAGAAGGACTTCCACTCACGCCGCGGACTCCTTATCATGGTCGGAAAACGCCGCAGACTTCTCTCCTACCTCAAGGACAGAGATTTTGCGAAGTACCAGACACTTATCCAGAAGCTCGGTCTCCGTCACTAATTTCGAGACTGACATATCAGACTTTAAAAAATTCCGTGCCGTTTCTTACAGGCACGGAATTTTTTATGTTCCAAACAAAAATCAGTAAAATTTCAAGGAGTGTTACGGGAAAAAATTCCCATTTTCTCCCGTTTTGTGATATCCTTCAAGGGTGTGAAGAAAGATAATAGGAGGAAAAAAAATGAAACAGATATTTGAGCTGGAGCTCTACGGCAAAACGATGTCATTTGAGACAGGCCGTCTTGCCAAACAGGCAAACGCCGCACTGTTGGCGAAGCACGGAAACACAGCGGTACTTGTAACTGCGGTACTTGCGGAGAAAGCAAGAGAAGGTCTGGACTTCTTCCCTCTGCTTGTGGATTTTGAAGAACGCTACTACGCCGCCGGAAAAGTACCCGGCGGATTTATAAAGAGAGAAGGACGCCCCTCCGAATCTGCGATACTGAGCGGAAGAATGGTAGACCGTTCAATCCGTTCACTCTTCCAGGACTGGATGAGAAACGATGTCCATGTGGTCGCTACAGTAATGTCAGTCGACCAGATTAACCCTGCCAATATACTTGCAATAAACGGAGCTTCGCTTGCTCTTTCTATGTCCGATATTCCTTGGGACGGGCCAATAGGCGCGGTACGCATCGGTTGCATAGACGGAAACCTTGTCGTGAACCCAGATGAAGCTCAGATGCCCGAAAGTACGCTTGACCTTGTCGTAGCCGGACACAGAGGCGGAGTTACCATGGTTGAAGCCGGAGCCAAAGAAGTCTCGGAAGACCTGCTTGTCGATGCTATGGAGCTTGCGAACGAAGCTATACACAAGATTGTCGACTTCATAGACGATGTCTGCGCCAAAGCGGGCAAAGAAAAGGTTGTGCTCCCCGCTCCCGCCGTCATATCCGAGATAGACGAATGGATGGAAAAAGAAGTTTACGGCGATATCTACGAAGCAGTCCAGATTCACGCAAAACAGCCGCGCGGAGCCGCCATAGCGGCAGCTCAGGCAAAGACGGAAGCCAACTTTGCAGAGACACATCCCGACTGCGAAAAATATATAGCGACAAAGATGGACGAAATGGTCAAAAAGTGCGTGCGCAAGCTCCTTACGGAAGACAAGCGCCGCTCCGACGGACGTGCCATGAACGAGCTTCGCAAAATAACATGCGAAGTGGACATTCTCCCAATGACACACGGTTCGGCCCTCTTCACGCGCGGTGAAACTCAGTCACTCGGAGTAACAACACTCGGAATGATGGGCACAGACGACCAGGTGCTTGACGGACTCAAGCTTGATGAGCCTTCAAAACGCTTTATCCTTCACTACAACTTCCCTCCCTACTCGGTAGGTGAAGTCCGCCCGATGCGCGGCCCCGGACGCCGTGAAATAGGACACGGAGCTTTGGCGGAAAGAGCGCTGCGCGCGGTCTTCCCGGATGAGGCCAACTTCCCTTATGTTGTGCGCCAGGTCTCCGATATACTTGAATCAAACGGCTCAAGCTCAATGGCCAGCGTCTGCAGCGGAAGCCTTGCCATGATGGCAGCAGGCGTTCCCGTCAAAAAGGCAGTTGCAGGCATTGCAATGGGGCTCATAGCCGAGAACGGAAAGTTCGGAATCTTAACAGACATACAGGGACTCGAAGACCACTACGGAGATATGGACTTCAAAGTAGCAGGCACACGTGACGGAGTTACCGCCCTTCAGATGGACAACAAAGCCGGAGGCATAACAAGAGAGATACTCACACAGGCTCTTACTCAGGCAAAAGAGGGACGTATGCAGATACTCGACATAATGGACGCCGCAATCTCCGCTCCCCGCACAGAGCTTGCCGAGACAGCTCCCAAAATTGTAACAATGCAGATCGACCCCGAAAAAATTCGCGACATAATAGGCCCCGGCGGCAAGATGATACGCTCCATAGTACAGCGCACGGGAGCAAAAATTGACGTGGAAGACAGCGGACGTGTATCAATCGCTGCAGTAAACGATGAGTCGTCAAAAGCCGCTGTCAAAATAATCAGTGACCTTGTACGCGAAGTTCAGGCAGGGGAGACCTTTGTCGGAACAGTGACAAGAATGCTCGCATTCGGAGTATTCATAGAAGTTCTTCCCGGCAAGGAAGGACTTCTCCACGTGAGCGAGATAAGCACTCACCACATACCGAAACTCGAAGACGCTTTCGGCATAGGCGACAAAGTTCTTGTCACAGTCAAAGAGATTGACGACATGCACAGAGTCAACCTGAGCCGCAAACGTATTCTCGACAAACTTGACGAACTCGCGGCGGACGATGACTTTAAAGATCAGGTGCTTGTCGAAAAGGCTCGTGAGGAAAGATACGCTCTATTCCCGAAGAGCGAAGGCGGCCCAAGGCGCGAAGGCGGCCCGAGACGCGACGACGGCGACAGACCGCGCAGAGACTTCGGCGGTGACAGAGGCGGAGACCACCGTCCCGCACGTCGTTTCGAAAGAGACCGCAAGAACTAGGACTATAAAATGGAAAAACTCACTGTAAAAGTAAAGGCGGCGGAGGGGATAACCCTCCCCGCTTATGCAACAGAGGGTTCATCGGGCATGGACATAAGGGCTTCCGAAGCCGCAGTCATCAAAGCGGGAGACCGCGGATGTGTGCCCACGGGCTTGTTTCTTGAAATGCCCGAAGGATGCGAAGCTCAGATTCGCCCCCGCAGCGGACTGGCGTTCAAATATGGGGTAACAGTTCTAAATACTCCGGGAACGATAGATTCCGACTATAGGGGAGAGATAAAAGTCATCCTCATAAACCTCGGCAAAGAAGATTTTGCAGTCGAACCCGGAGACAGAATCGCCCAGATGGTATTCGCGTCCGTGACAAAAGCGGAGCTTGTAAGGGCTGCCGAACTTGACGACACGGAACGGTCAGACGGAGGATTCGGCAGCACGGGCAGAAGCTAATCGGCGGACAAGACGCTGTAGTTTATTGCAATAATCGGTTTTCCGCTAGTTCGCTTCGCCTTGACAAAAATGTCGTACAGTAGTATAAGTGTTTGAAATTAGTTTAATAATTGTAACGCAATGATGGGGAGAGTATCAGGCTTGCTGTCATCACAGAGAGGAAATCCCATTTACGGTGCTGAAAGATTTCCGATGATGAACCTGAGAAGACCACCCCGGAGCGGATGCCGAAGCCGTGAGGATAAGGCATAAGGGTGCGCCCTGAACAGCGCGGCGAGGGCTTGTTTTGCAGGCCGAAGTGGAGTGGAACCGCGGATATTATGCCGCCTCCCGAGTTAATCGGGAGGCGGCTTTTTTAATTTTAAGGGAGGTATTTCAATGGCACATTTTTCAACACCGGAAGGCAAACATTATGAAGCCGAAAGCGCATCGGTACGTCAGCTCATCGACGTATGGCATCTGAAAAAAGTAATAGGCGGCAAAATTGACGGAGTAATAGCCGACTGCGACAAAGTTTTCACCGAAGACAAGGTAATGGAGCCAGTGACGGCGGAGAGCGAGGAAGGGCTCGACCTTCTGCGCCACTCAACCGCTCACCTCATGGCACACGCCATTCTCAGACTCTATCCCGAGGCTAAGTTCGGAATAGGCCCCTCCATCAAAGACGGATTCTACTATGACATAAGATTCCCGAAACCGATATCGGACGAGGATCTGCCCAAAATAGAAGCCGAGATGAGAAAGATAGCTCAGGAAAAGATTCCTCTCGTTCGCGGAGAGCTCTCAATGGACGAAGCTCTTAAATTCTTTACGGAGCGCGGCGAAGATCTCAAAGTAGACATGATAGGCAGGCTCGAAGGAGCTATCCTTTCAATATATAAAGAGGGCGACTTTGTAGACTTCTGCCGCGGCCCGCACGTTCCTCACACAGGCTGCTGCAAGTTCTTCAAGCTCCTCTCTCTTGCAGGCGCTTACTGGCACGGAGACGAGAACAACGAAATGCTCACCCGTATCTACGGCACCGCTTTCGGCTCTGAGGATGAGCTTAAAGAATATCTGCGCCGCCTCGAAGAAGCAAAGGCGCGCGACCATCGCAAACTAGGCAAAGAACTCGACCTATTCAGCATACACCAGGAGGGCCCGGGATTCCCGTTCTTCCACCCCAAAGGCATGGTAATAATGAACAAGCTCATAGAGTTCTGGCGCAAAGAGCACACAAAGCGCGGCTATGTCGAGATAAAGACACCTATGATCCTCGACCGTTCGCTCTGGCTTCAGTCGGGACATTGGGATCACTACAAAGAGAACATGTACTTTACCGAGATAGACGAAGCTCCCTTTGCGATAAAGCCGATGAACTGCCCCGGCGGCATATTGGTCTACAAAAATGACATCCGCAGCTACAGAGAGCTGCCTCTGCGCATGGCGGAGCTCGGTTTTGTCCACCGCCACGAACGTTCGGGAGCTCTCCACGGCTTGATGCGCGTCCGTGCCTTTACTCAGGACGATGCCCACATCTACTGCACCCCCGAGCAGATAAAGGACGAAATCAAAGCGATAATGGAGCTTGACCGCTATGTCTATCAGGATGTTTTCGGCTTCAAGTACCATGTCGAACTTTCAACCCGTCCCGAAGACTCAATGGGAGACCCGGAACTTTGGAGTCTTGCCGAGAAGCAGCTCCAGGAAGCTCTCGAAGAGACTGGAACGGCATACAAGCTCAACCCGGGAGACGGAGCATTCTACGGGCCTAAGATAGACTTCCACCTCGAAGACTGCATAGGAAGAACATGGCAGTGCGGAACCATACAGCTTGACTTCCAGATGCCCGAAAAATTCGACATGACCTACATTGGAAGCGACGGAGCGGAGCACAGACCCGTCATGCTTCACAGAACAGTCCTCGGAAGCCTCGAAAGATTCATGGGTATCCTCATAGAGAACTACGCAGGAGCATTCCCATATTGGCTTGCTCCCGTACAGGTAAAGCTTCTGCAGGTAAGCTCCGCTTTTGCTGACTACGCCAAAGAAGTCGAGAATAAACTCAAAGAAAATGGAATCAGAGTGGAGACAGATTCAAGAGACGAAAAGCTCGGAAAGAAAATTCGCGACGCTCAGATGCAGAAAGTTCCCTTCATGCTCGTAATAGGAGCTAAGGAAACAGAAGAAAAGACAGTTGCTGTCCGTGACAGAGCAAAGGGAGACTTAGGCTCTATGACCTTCGACGGATTCATGGAACACCTTAAGGGAGTATTTAATCCCCTCTAATAGGCATCAGCTAAAAGCAGCCTGAGGCTAACAAAGCTTCAGGCTGCTTTTTTGCGGCATTGTCCGTCATATTTTGAAATAGGCACGCCTTACAGTTTGTTAGGATTTATCGTAGGGGAAAATGTATTTTTTTGTCCCTTACCGAAAATATGTAAAATTTATCTGTTTTTTGAAAAACGGGCGCAATTTTTCCATTTTGCGGTTACAATAATGTCGTATGTTTTGATGCCGAATTGGCCCTTGTTTAATATAGAGAGGAGTTTTTGTGCAATGAAAGTAAGTGAGGAAATTCGCGGTTTTAAATCTGTAAAGATTACGGTAGAGGGTATCAGCGAACTTAAGGACGCGGCCCGCAGAGGGCGTCTTTGGTCTGTGATAGCGACATCAGCCGCTAAGAGCGGACACCCGGGAGGAGCTCTCTCTTCCATGGATATATACACATTGCTGCTGGGCGTCGCCAATGTAACGCCGGAAAATGCCGAAGCAATGGACAGAGACAGAATAGTTGTAAGCCACGGCCATACCTCGGCCGGCTTCTACTCTGCTCTCGCCGCTCACGGCTTCTTTGACCCGGAGGAGATGTACTCGAACTTCCGCCGCACAGGCAGCCCATATCAGGGACACGTTGAGAGAGACGTTCCCGGCGTTGATTGGGGCACAGGCAACCTCGGACAGGGACTCGCAGCAGGAGTGGGCTTTGCCCTTGCCGCGCGCGCGCGCGGTTCAAAGGCAGCCACATGGGTCGTAATGGGAGACGGTGAGCAGGTCAAAGGACAGATTGCGGAAGCACGCAGAATCGCCGTCAAGGAGAGACTTCATAAACTTACCGCAATAGTTGACTGGAACGATATACAGATAAGCGGCCGCCTTGAAGATGTAATGCCTGTCAATATAGCGGAACTCTGGGAGGCTGACGGCTGGAATGTCATAGAGTGCGACGGACACTCCTTCCAAAAGATGTATGACGCTTTCAAAGAGGCGTCTGAGAGCGAATCATGCACTGTTGTGCTCTGCCGTACAGTGATGGGCAAAGGTGTCTCCTTTATGCAGAATATCCCCGACTACCACGGAAAGCCCGCGTCCGGCGAGCTTCTCGAAAAAGCACTTACAGAGCTCGGCGGAGACATGGCAATGTTTGAGAAGGCTCTTGAGAGACGCAAAGGAGCTCTGCCCAAAGGACGCGAAGTTAAAGCGGAAACGGCTGTGCTCGACCTAGGCACCCCTCACACATATACAAAAGAAGACAAAAAAGACAACAGAGGCGCTTTCGGAAAAGCTCTTGCCGAAGTCGGCGAGCTCAACTACAAAAAGCCAGGCAAAACCCCGATACTTGTATTCGACTGTGACCTCGCGGGTTCCGTAAAAGTTGACGGTTTCGCAAAAGTCTGCCCCGCTTCATTTGTTGAAGCAGGCATACAGGAGCACGCGACAGCCACTGCGGCTGGAACGGCATCCACGGCGGGAGTTGTTTCCGTATGGGCGGACTTCGGAGCGTTTGCAACGGACGAAGTATACAACCAGCAGAGACTTAACGACATTAACCGCGCAGGCACAAAGACTGTTCTGACCCATGTGGGACTTGACGTGGGCGAGGACGGAATGACACACCAGTGCATAGATTATGTCGGCCTCTTCCGCAACACCTTCGGATGGAAAGTTGTAGTCCCAGCAGACCCGAACCAGACGGACAGAGCTGCACGATGGATGCTCACAGAGCCAGGCAATATCTGCCTTGCTATGGGCAGAAGCGTGCTTCCCGCAATTCTTAAGGAAGACGGAACACCTTTCTACGGAGATGGCTACACCTTCGCCTACGGAGCTATCGACGAACTGCGCGAAGGTTCCGACGCTGTTATCCTTGCAATGGGACACTTTGCCGCACGCGCCGTTGAAGCCCACGACATTCTTGCGAAGCAGGGCATAAAGGCGAAAGTTCTGCACTGCGCCTCTCCTCTTGGAATAGACGAAGCGGAACTGCTCTCACTGATAGGAGACATGCCTCTCGTCACATGCGAAGACCACAATGCCGATACGGGAATAGGAGCCGCTGCGGCAATGGCGGCTGTTCATGCCGGCAAGGCAGTGAAGCTTGTCAACATGGGAGTCACTCACTACGGCTTCTCAGGCCCGAGCGGAGAAGTCATGGCGGAGATGAAGCTCACAGCGGAAGACATAGCCGAAACAGTAAAAGGACTGCTGAAGTAGATGATACAGGCCGGTGATTTGGTCTTTATCTGGAGTCCGAAAAAGGGCGACAACTTTTTGATAAAAGTTGCTCCCGGCAACTCGCAGGGAACACACTTCGGTCAAATCAAGCACAATGAAATAATGGAGCATGATTACGGAGAGGCAATATATACTCCCAAAGGCGAGATATTTTATCTTATGAGGCCGACAATAGCCGGCTTCACAAGAAGAATAAAGAGAAACACTCAAATAGTATTCCCGAAAGATTCGGGCTTTATACTGCAGCACATGAACATCTTCCCGGGCTGCACAGTTGTTGAGTGCGGCACAGGCTCGGGAAGCCTCTGCTGCACCTTTGCCCACTTTGTGGGAGACACTGGGAAAGTCTGCACCTATGACAGAAGGGAAGAATTTTCCGCTCTCGCAAAAAAGAACGCGGAAAAGTGGGGCGTGGCTCACAGAATAGAATTTAACGTGAGAGAGCTTAAAGACGGCTTTAAGGAGAGAAACGCAGACGCGGTATTTCTCGACGTGCCTACTCCGTGGGAATTTATAGACAAGGCGTATGAGGCTCTCGCCCCGGGCAACCACCTTGGGATACTCATTCCTACTGCCAATCAGCTCTCGGCGACAATAGAAAAGCTAAATGAATTCGGCTTTATGGACATCAACGCCGTTGAGATAATGCTGCGCTACTACAAGACAGACCCGAAGAGAATACGTCCGGAGGATGTCATGATAGGGCACACAGGCTATCTCGTATTTGCCGTGAAGACACTGCCTCTGCCGGAGAGGGGTATCCCCGCCGAAAATGAGGAAGAGTCCGAATCCGAAAAAGCGGAGTAAATTTTTAAAGTTGGACACGAAAAAGCTTCTGCTCCATATATGCTGTGCGCCAGATGCGACAGTGCCCTGGCCTGAGCTAATCTCCGAAGGGTTTGAAACTGTAGGATGCTTCTACGGCGGCAATATACATCCTAAGGAAGAGTATGAGAAAAGGGCCGATTCAGTATCGCGTCTTGCGTCGCATATTTGTTCAGAGTTCGTCATGCTCCCTTACGAGCCGCAAGTGTGGCTCGAAGAGACATATCATCTCAAGGACGAGCCGGAACGGGGAAAAAGATGCGAACTCTGCTTTAAGCTGCAGTTGGAAAGCTCCGCACTATATGCGGCGGCAAACGGCTTCACGCACCTCTCCACGACTTTGACAATCAGCCCGCACAAAAATCCGGAGCTGATAAACAGGATAGGGAGCGAAGTCTCCAAGGCTCACGGCCTGATATGGGTTGAGAAAGTGTGGAGAAAGAATAACGGATTTAAGCGTTCTGTTGAGGAAAGCCGCAGGCTTGGCATATACAGACAGAACTACTGTGGGTGCATATATTCGATACAGAGCAGGTGATGTTTATGGAGGAAAAAAAACTTCCGTCAGGAAAACTCTCTCCGAGCTCGCTTGAGCGCAATGTGCTGAGCTTTGTCGGAGCAAAGCGTCCCGAACTTCTCATCGGCCCGGCAGTGGGAGAGGACGCGGCTGTCATAAAATGGCCCGAAGGCAAGTATATGGTATTCTCGTCAGACCCGATAGTCGGAGCTAACAAAGGGGCGGGACGCCTGCTTGTCAGAGTAAACTCAAATGATATAGCGTCAAAGGGAGGAGATCCCGCTTACCTCGCAGTCACTCTCATTCTTCCGCCGTCATTCGGAGAAGAGGGCGCGGCGCGAATAATGAAAGAGATACATGAAGAGTGTCTCGCAGAAAACATAGCAGTGGCAGGCGGGCACACGGAGTTCAACGACCTTTACGACAGGCCCGTAATAATGGGAGCTCTCGTAGGCACAGCCGACAGAGTGCTCTCCGCATCCTTGGTGCGCACGGGAGACTTGCTTCTCGTGACAAAGCACATAGGAATAGAGGGCATGTCAATATTGGCCGCCGACAGACCAGACCTGCTTGAGGGCTTTATGAGCTCCGATGATATAAAAGAACTCTTGTCATGGTCGGACAAGACTTCCGTACTTGAAGAGTCAAAGCACGTCCGTGACTTTGCCCGTTTTATGCATGACCCTACGGAGGGAGGCTTTTTGGGCGGCATAGGAGAAATCTCCTCTCTGAGCGGTCTTGAAGCCATTCTGGATTACGAAGCCATACCTATTCACCCTCTTACAAGGCTGGCGGCTCAAAAGCTAGATTTTGACCCTCTGCACCTTATAGCATCGGGAAGTCTCCTTGCTGTTATTCCGCAGGAGTACGCCGAGTCGGCGCAAAAGTCACTCTCTCTGGCAGGTTTTGATTCCGTTATTGTAGGTCACATGGGAGAAAAACTTGAGAGTTCTCTTCCCGAGCCTGTGGAGGAACTTTGGCGTCTGCTTAAAATGGAGGCATAGCCATGAAAGAATATATACTTGCACGTGCGGAAAAAATGAGAGGCGCAATGTCCGAACAAGGCTGTGATGCTTTTGTAATAATGACGGACGAATCCACAAACTGGGAAAGCCTATTTTACATGAGCGGCTTCCGCGGAACATCGGGCGCGCTTGTAATATACCCCGACAGCGCCGAGCTGATACTTGACAGCCGCTACGCAGAGCAGGGCAGAGCTCAATCTCCTCACAGACTTCTTGAGCAGAAAACAGGGCTTATCGAAGACATTGCTGCTTCTCTGGCATGTCATAATGTCGCAAATGTTATGTGCGAGTCTGATAAGACATTCCACTCATCATGGGCGAAGCTTTCATCCTGCGGAGTAACTATCACAGACGGCACCCCTTTGATGAAAGAGCTTCGCAGGACAAAAGATGCCTCTGAAATATCCGCTGTGAGAAGAGCCGGAGACATAGGAACAGAAGCATTTCTCGAAACATTAAACCATGTCAAAGACGGAATGAGCGAAAAGGAATTTGAATCCCTGCTCAATTACAACATTAACATTCTTGGCGGAGAGTGCGGTTTTGACATGATAGTGGCTTCGGGAACGAGAAGCTCAATGCCGCACGGACGGGCAACGGATAAAAAAATGAGGAACGGCGAGTGGGTGACTGTCGACTACGGCGCGCGTTTTAACGGTTATTTCTGCGACATAACGAGAAACTTTTCGATAGGAGCTCCCGACGACAAGGCGGCATCATATCACGAGACCGTTCTCGAAGCTCACAGAACGTCTGCGGAGAAGATAAGGGCAGGGCTCTGCGGCACGGACATTCACAACACGGCTCTTGCCGTTTTGGAAAAGAAGGGCCTCGGCAAGTACTTCACTCACGGCCTAGGACACGGCTTTGGCCTTGAAATACATGAAGCCCCATATCTTTCGGCGCGCAAAAAAAGCGTGCTTCAGGCCGGAGACATTGTAACGGTGGAGCCGGGAATATACATCGAAGGCTGGGGCGGACTCAGAATAGAAGATGATTACCTCGTAGCCGAAAACGGTGTGCAAAGGCTTACAGACAAGCTGAATCAGTGTTTTTACCGTATATAAAAAACTTAAAAAAACTGATAATCATTTTAATATAGTGAGCGTGCTTTTGCGCTCTATTTAAAAAGGGGGATGTTTTTATGAAATATGTATGCACAGTTTGCGGTTATGTATATGATCCCGAAGCAGGCGACCCGGATTCAGGAATCGCTCCCGGAACACCGTTTGAAGAAATTCCCGATGATTGGGCATGCCCCGTCTGCGGCGTAGGCAAGGATATGTTTGAAGCCCAGTAGGCTTAAATATACAAGCATCCGATAAGGAGGCCGCCCCTGTTTTAACGGGAGCGGCCTCTGTCGTTATTTTTTGTTTACAAAGAATCTATATTTTTCATAAGTCTCTCCGTGAGAGCATCGATTTTATAAACTTTTAAGTCCGAACATATTCGTTCGAAGATCCCCTCCTCTTTCAGAGTAACGGCGGAGACGGAAAAGTTTAAATCGCATCCCCATGTAAGCTGTATAAGCCTGTAATCCTGAAGAGACCTTGCGTTGCGGTACGAGCCTTTTCCCGTCTTCTCCACCTCTTCCACGAGAGCGGGGGAGAGCCCTTCAACATGCTTGTGGCGGGGAAGCATATCAAAGATTGTTCCGTTGTCTATGCGGTTCTGCACCATTCGGAATATATCTATCTTGTCAGCGTCCCTTATGAGCGATGCCCATCTGTAAAGAGAGAGAGGAATATTTGTGGGGACATCCTTCTTGTTGTGGTATTTAACGGCTGTTGTGACAATTAGCTTTATATGGTCTTCTCCTTCCCACGGAAAATAATTCGATAAAATCTCTGAGGATAAATCTCCGTGGTCGATGCTCGCGCTGTCAAGAAATGTTTCATAATCCCTGTACTGAGGAAACCTCCCGACGTCATGCAAAAGTCCTATTGCATAGGATATCTCTCTGTCATAAGGCTCCTTCCACTCCATGGACTCCGCTATGGCAGAGCTTATCATGGCTACTCTTCCGCTGTGTCCCTTCTTTAGCTTAAGCATCGGGGGCATTTCTCCGTCTTTTTTAAATCCGTCTGTATATTCTTCAAACCACTGCGATATTTTATCGGTAGTTAGCACTTGCATCACCTCCTTATGTATCGGAAAATTATAACACTTATAATAATTATGTCAGAGAGGCGATTTAATGGATTGGTTTATAAATTTATCACCGCCGTTTCAAGCTCTTATGGCAGGATGCTTTACATGGGGCGTCACTGCTTTGGGAGCTTCAGGTGTTTTTTTGTCGGAAAAGCCGAGCCAGAAAACTTTGGATATTATGCTTGGTTTTGCGGGAGGAGTAATGATAGCCGCCAGTTTCTGGTCTCTCCTCGCTCCGGCCATATCAATATCAGAAGATTTGGGCTATCCCGGATGGCTGCCTCCCGTAATAGGCTTTCTCGCAGGGGGCATATCACTGCGTCTGCTCGACATGCTCATGCCGCACCTTCACCCCTCCATGGCTGAGACATCTCCCGACGGGCCTCCGTCGACGCTGCACAGAACCACACTTCTGGTGCTTGCCATAACCTTGCACAACATCCCGGAAGGGCTTGCTGTCGGAGTTGCGTTCGGCGCGATCGGCATGATGCCGGACTCAACATCGGCGGGTGCATTGGCTCTTGCCATGGGAATAGGCCTTCAGAATTTCCCCGAGGGGCTTGCCGTCTCGATGCCTCTCAGGCGCGAGGGACTCTCCAGGAGCAGAGCCTTCATGTACGGACAGCTCTCTGCGATTGTAGAGCCCATATTTGCATTTTTGGGTGCCTTCCTCGTACATGCGGCGCGCCCCTTTCTGCCTTACGCTCTGGCATTTGCGGCAGGCGCCATGATTTTTGTCGTTGTTGAGGAAGTGGTGCCGGAATCTCAGTCCAGCGGCAACGGAGATCTTGCCACAATGGGGCTTCTTGCGGGCTTTGCCGTTATGATGGTACTTGATGTAGCCTTGGGCTAAAAATTCTTCTGCTCCGCCTTTGTATGATATACTCTTTCATTGGGGTTTCGCCGAATTAGCGACAAAACCCCCTTTGTACGTGAGAATGATAATAAATGATATCGCCCTTAAATGCGGGGAGGAATTTTTTGTGGAAAATCAGATAGCTCTGATTGCGGGGGAAGGAACTCTTCCCGTTGTGATTGCAAACAGACTTACGGATATGGGCAATCCGCCTGTCGTATACTCCATAAGAGAGAGTATAGGAGAACTTTCTAAATATGCTCTTGACGTGGTCAATATTTCAAAACCCGACTTCGGATTCACCATAAACGATATGAAAAAGCGCGGTGTCAAAAGTATTATAATGGCAGGCACCGTTTCAAAGACACTTGTCTTTAAACCGTCACTCTTTGACCTTACTACCCAAAAATTTCTTGCGAGCCTTCTGTTTCGGGATGACCACTCGATACTTGGCGCCATAGTTGATTTTCTGGAGAAAGCGGGCTTCAAAGTTCTGAGCTACAAAGACATCGTTCCCGATCTTCTTGCGGGAGCGGGATTCATAGCGGGACGCAGAGCCACAAAAGAAGAGACAGATGATGCCGAGTATGGATTTTCAATATGCAAAATACTTGCGCCTCTCTCTTTCGGTCAGACCATAATAGTCAATAAACGCTCCGTTGTGGCAGTAGAAGCGATGGAGGGCACTGATGCCACTCTGCTGCGTGCAGGCTCTCTCTGCAAAGGCGGAACTGTGACAAAGATGATGAGGCTCGACCAGGACGAGCGATACGATATACCGACAGTGGGCCCCAGCACTTTAAGACACATGGCACAGGCGAAGCTCAACTGTCTTGCCGTTCATGCGGGGTGGACTTTGATAATGGACCCCGAAGAATTTAAAGAAGTAGCTGAAAAAGAAAAGATAGCTGTAATAGGAGTGGAACTTTGTCGATCTTTATAAGCTCCGGAGAAGCTTCCGGAGACCACTACGCCGCAAAGCTCGCACAGTCACTACGCGCTTCGGGATACAGCGGTGATATATGGGGCATGGGTGGCATCGAGTCGCGCAGTGCGGGGCTTCGCGCGGAATGGCACGGAGAGCGCCTGCAGCTGCTCGGTTTTACGGAGGTTTTATCCGCGATACCATCCATATTCGCTCTCAGAAACGACATGGTAAAGAGGATAATGGAGACATCTCCAAAGGCTGTCATAGTCGTGGACAGCCCCGACTACCATATGCGCCTTATCGCAAAATTGCGCAGGTGCGGATTTACAGGCAGAATATTCTACGTTTCGCCTCCCGCCGTCTGGGCGTGGAGAAGCGGCAGGGCGGAGGATTTGAAAGCCAATGTGGACGAGTGTCTTCCTCTCTTCAAGTTTGAACATGATTATCTGAAGTCAAGGGGATGCCGCAGCTTCTGGACAGGCTATCCGCTGCTCGAAGAATTTTCGCGTGATGCGATGGAGCTTCAAAAGCCGCCTCGAATTTTGGCGGAGGACGATAAACTTGTCGCATTTCTGCCCGGAAGCAGGGCCAGCGAAGTCAACAGTCTGTTGCCTATGATGGAGGAAACAGCGTGCAAACTCAAAAACAGAGGCTGGCATCCCGTCTTTTCCGTAGCGCCTGGGCTTAACCCTAAGGTCAGAAACATATTGCTGGAAAGGTTTGAGTCGGACGGCACGGACTATTACGAAGGGCCGGGCAGAGACCTTATGGCAGCGGCGCGCTGCGCCGTCGGAGCAAGCGGCACGATAACGGTAGAATCTTTGCTGCTGGGCTGTTATATGATTGTCACTTACAAAGTAAATCCGATATCGGCAATGCTTGCGAGGATGATTATAAACACCGAACATTTCGCAATGGCTAACATACTGGCCGGTTCCGAGATTTTCCCAGAGTTTCTCCAGCACAGAGCCACTTGCGGGAACGTTTTAACAGGCGCATTGAAGTGGCTTGAAGGAGATGGGGATTTCGCCTCGTCCGTCAAAGCAGAGATGGCCAAGGCGCGCGCAACGCTTGGACTGCCTGGCGTCTACAAAAATTGGACAGACCGAATATTGGAGGCTGTATAGCATGTTCAGCTTAAAAGACAAAGCCGCATGGGCTTCATACTTCCGTCTTCTTAAATACTGCATGCCTTACAGAAAAAGGCTTGCGATAGCCCTTGCCTGTATGGTGCTCTCTGCGCTCTTCGGAATAATTCCGCCCTGGCTCATAAAAAATGTGGTCGACGATGTTCTGATAAAAAAACAGATGACAATGCTGAACCTTCTCTCCGTGGGAGTAGTCCTGCTCTATGTTATGAAGGCGGGATTCGGCTACTGCCACATGTACCTTATGACATGGGTCGGACAGAAAGTAGTCATAGACATAAGAATGGAACTTTACGACCACACACAGCGCCTCTCTCTTGCGACACTCTACAGCAAAAGGTCGGGAGAGTTTCTGTCGCGCATAACAAATGACGTTGCCACACTGCAAAATATCCTGGCATCGGTCGTTGTCGATTTTGTCGTCCAGGGCAGCACCTTTGTAGGCATAATAGGATTCCTCTTCTTTCTGAACTGGAAACTGACCATAGCCACATTCACTATAATCCCTCTTGCCGCGCTGGTTATAGACGGAGCTTCCTCAAAGCTGCGCAGAGTAGGGACAGTCATACAGGAACGCTTAGCTATGGTTGCAGCCATAGCACAGGAGGCGGTATCGTCCATCAGGATAGTGCGTGCATTTGCTACGGAGGAAGAAGAGTTTAGGCGCTTTGAGGAAGAGAGCAACAAACATTTCAAAGCTCTTATGAAAGGTACTCAGATAAGGGGCGCTCTCGAAGGCATTGTAGAAGTCATTCTCATAATAGCCCTTGCGATCATACTATGGCTGGGCGGGCGTGCCGTAATAAACGGAAATCTTACGGCAGGAGAGCTTCTTGCATTTTTGACATATATAGGACTTCTCGTGCAGCCGATAAGGGTACTGAGCCGTGTAGTAAGCACGATTCAGCAGGGAGTGGCCTCTGCGGACAGAGTTTTTGAAATATTGGACGAGGAGAACGAAGTCCCCCTTGCAGAAAATCCGATTGTTTTAAAACCCATGAAGGGCAGCATAAGATTTAACGACGTGTGGTTTCGCTACAACGAATCAAAGTGGGTTCTGAAAGGTCTTGACTTTAAGATAAATCCAGGAGAAAAAATCGCCGTGGTAGGCCCTACGGGTACGGGAAAATCAACTCTGGCAGATTTGGTTATGCGCTTTTACGACGCGGAACGCGGCTCTATTTTGATAGACGGCATCGATATAAAGGAGCTTGAGCTCAAGACCTACAGGCGGCAGATAGGCGTTGTGCCGCAGGATCCCGTGCTTATGAAGGGATCTCTCGCCTACAACATAGGCTACGGCTATCCCGGCGTAACGGAAGAAGATCTCATAAGAGCGGCGAAGATAGCTGGTATATATGACTTTATAGCGTCTCTGCCCGAAAAGTTTGCCACTGAAGTCGGGGAGCGAGGCGTAACTTTAAGCGGAGGACAGAGGCAGAGAGTCGCCATTGCCCGCGCGGTGGTGCGCGACCCGCGAATATTGATAATGGACGAGGCTACATCGTCTCTCGATGCTCTTGTCGAACAGCAGGTGCAGGAAGCAATGTACAACGCAATGGAGGGCAGAACCTCCATTGTCATAGCGCACAGGCTCTCCACAATAAGGGATGCCGACAGAATACTGGTGCTGGGCGGCGGACGCCTTGAGGAACAGGGAACGCACGAAGAGCTGATTGCTCTTGAAGGGGCATATTACCGCCTCTTCAGCGCAAGTACGGGAGAACATAACGAGGAAAATGTCAAGGATAATACGCAGTTACCTTAGCTACGCGCGCGGAGATGCAAAAGTATCTCCCTGGGCGCTGTTATATCCGCTTCAATATCTGACTAAGGCTTGGATGATATTGAGGATAGGTCTGTACGGAAGGGGGCTCTTTTCCGTAACAGACCCGGTTCTGCCTGTCGTCAGCATAGGCAATAACAGTCTCGGCGGCACAAACAAAACTCCCATGACGGAGCTTGTCGTCAGACAGTTTCTGGAAGCGGGCATAGAGGCTGGGCTTGTAAGCAGAGGGTACAGAACAAAGGATCATCACGAGCCGATATGGGTTGGGCAGGATGAAGAAAGCATGAAAAGAGAGACTGTTGGTGACGAACCTCTCATGCTTTCAAAGAGAATGCCGAATGTGAAAGTTGTTGTTACCAAAAACAGAATAAAGGGAGTCAAACTACTCTCATCTCTCGGAGTGCAGGTCGCTGTCACAGACGACACATTCCAGCACAGACGCATGGCGCGGGATGTCGATATTGTGCTTGTTGATTCAACCTGTCCCTTTGGGAACGGTCAGGTGCTTCCGGCAGGATTTATGCGCGAGCCCATGTCCGCTTTTCAGAGGGCAGATATAGTAATACTCACAAAGGCCAACCAAGTCTCAAAATCAGAGACAGACAGAATAAAAAAAGAGCTTGCTCCCTGGGTCGAAGAGGATAAAATCCTTACCGCTGAGATAAAAATAGAATCATGGATTTTTATAAACGGAGATGAGAGAACAGTATTCCCGAAAGAGAGCAGAATCGCAGGAAAATACATAGCGTTTTCCGCAATAGGAAATCCCGACGGATTTTACAAATACCTGCACGATATGAACATAGATATAGTGGCGGAGAGAAGCTACAGAGACCACCACATCTTTACCGGAGAAGATATAGCAAAGCTTGAAGCCCTGGCGGACGAAACGGGATCGGACGGCTTTATCTGTACGGAAAAAGACTTGGTAAATATGCCGCCTGACTTCAAACTGAGACACAAACTTTTTATTCCCAGCATAAAAGTTGCGCTCGACGATGCACCACGTTTCAGAAGAAAAATATTTGAAAAATTAAAGCCCCGCTTTATGGTAGCGTCAAACGGCTACGGTGAGGATGCCATAGGTGTTGTGCTGGCAAAGAAAATGAAGGAGCGTTTCAAATGCGCCGAAGTCTCCGCATTTGCCTTTGTCGGAAGCGGAGCGGCATACAAAAAGGCGGGAGTAGGAGTTCTCTCCCCGTCATCGGAGATGCCGAGCGGCGGAGTTATAAAGTACAGCATAATCGATTTGATAAAGGACATAAAGCACGGTCTCGGAAAGTCGATAACAGACCAGGCCAGAGCATTAAGAGAACTATCGGGAAAATACCGTACCCCGGTATGTGTAGGCGATGTCTACCTCATGGCGAATGTACTTTGGGGACAGGGGCTCAAGCCTATTCTCCTTGCAACGGCAAAGACCGTACATTTGAGCGGGCATCTGAGCGTGGAGGAGTGGCTTCTGAGAAAGAGAAGCCTTGTGGTTTGGGCGAGAGACGAAGAGACTTCGGAGGCTCTCCGCAAGGCGGACGTTAATGCCGTATTTAACGGCAACCCCGTCATGGACTTGATTCACGATATTCCAAACGACAGCGGAATATGGGGCAAAGCGGGATTTCGCGTGCTGCTGCTTCCCGGGAGCAGGCCAAGAGCCTACGACGATGTGAAGCTCATTCTGGATTCCGCGCTCCTGCTTGCGGAGAAATGCTCATGTGAGTTTGTAATGGTTCCCGCTCCTACGATAGACATGGAAAAACTATGCGACAGTCTCGGAGGCTGGCAAATTTCCGGGGATAACTCTATGATAACGTCTTCTTCATCGGGAACGGAAGTTAAGATATACTATGGTCAGGTTGCCGGAGCGGCGCGCGGCGCGGATTTGCTTATAGGGCTCGGAGGCACTGCGAACCAGCTTTGCGCGGGCCTCGGTCTTCCTGTTGTCTCCATACTCGAGACGGGGAAACTGCGCCAGAAGAAGCTGCTGCGCGAGGCGGAAATATTAGTCGATGCAAAGCCCGAAGAACTTGCGGGAGCGGCGGCGAAAATTTTGTCCGACAGAAAACTTATGAACGAAATGAAAGAAGCAGGAATAAGGAACTTAGGCGGCGAAGGTGCTCTCGACAGTGTTGTGGAATATTGCGCCGAAGAGCTCGGATGGGACAACAGATGTCTTGTATGCGAAACATACGGACGTTATTTGGATATGGCCGAGATGGCCTGCGACAAAAATTAAGGAGCTGAGATAAGTGGCTGATAATAATATCTCCAAAGTAAAAGAGGTAAAAGTCAAGAATATAACCATAGGCGGAAAAAGGCTTGCCGTAGCGGCCGGTCCCTGCGTCCTCGAAAGTTACGAAGGTGCGCTCGAGATAGCCCGTGAGATGAAAAAACTCTGTGCTGAATTTGACTTCGGCTATATATTTAAAGCCTCCTTCGATAAGGCGAACAGAACGTCAATATACAGCTACAGAGGACCGGGAATAGACGAAGGGCTCAAATGGCTTTCCGCCATAGGCAAAGAACTTGATGTCCCCGTTGTCACGGATATGCATGAGCCGTGGCAGGCAGAAAAGCTCGCAGAACATGTCGACTTGCTTCAGATTCCCGCCTTTCTCTGCCGTCAGACAGATCTTCTTGTTGCGGCGAGCAGGACGGGCAAACCAATCAATATAAAAAAGGCGCAGTTTATGGCACCCGAAGATATGAAGTCGGTAGCAGGCAAGTGCAAAGAGGCCGGCAATGACAACCTTATCTTGTGCGAAAGAGGGACTGTATTCGGATATCATAACCTCTCCGTTGATTTTCGCTCTCTGCCCATAATGAGAAGTTTGGGCTACCCGATAATGTTTGATGCCACTCACAGCGTCCAAAAGCCGGGGGGACAGGGGGACAAGAGCGGCGGTGACCGCTCATTCATACTTCCTCAGATAAGGGCAGCGGCGGCTCTCGGCATAGACGCTCTCTTTATGGAAGTTCATCCCGACCCCGACTGCGCCAAATGCGACGGGCCGAATATGGTGCCGCTTTCAAAGATGAGAGAAGTCTTAAGACAGACACACTCCATAGACAAAGTTGTAAGGGAGAGCATAGGCTTCTCTTCACTCTCGTGGGCGGAGGAATAGACATGAATTTACCTTGCGAACGTGAGGAGAAAAAATTTTCCGCTTCCGAACTTTTGTCTGTCGGAAAAGAAATAATGGAAAAAGAGGCAAAAGCCCTTGAGTCTGCTGCCTTCAACATGGGAAATGAAGTTGTGGACGCGGCGCACCTTCTGTCGCGTTGCCGTGGACGCGTTGTAGTATCGGGGCTTGGAAAATCTGGACATGTCGGGCGCAAAACTGCGGCGACCTTCGCGTCTCTCGGAGTTCCCGCGTTCTTCCTCCATGCTACGGAGGGAGCTCACGGGGACTTGGGCATGGTCTGCCGCAATGACATAGGTTACTTCCTGAGCAACAGCGGAGAAACAAGGGAGCTTATAGACATCATACCCTATTTCAAAAGGCTTGGAGCTCCGATAATCGCTGTCACAGGCAACCCCGAGTCAACTTTGGCCAAAGAATCTGACGTAGTGCTCAACTGCCACGTAGAAAAAGAGGCAGACCCTCTGGGACTTGCCCCTACGAGCAGCACAACACTCCAAATGGCTTTGGGAGATGCTGTTGCGGGAATGGCCACGATGCTTTTGGGACTTCAAAAAGAAGACTTCGCACTCTTCCATCCGGGCGGATCTTTGGGAAAGAAACTCCTGCTCAGAGTGAAAGACCTCATGGGAAGCGGAGACAAACTCCCCGTTACAAAAGAAGGTTCTCTTGTTCGGGAAGCACTCTTCGATATAACGAGCAAAGGCTATGGTGCTACTGTTATAATTGATGACAAAGGACTTCTCCGTGGAATATTTACAGACGGAGACCTCCGCAGAGTTATAGAAAAACACGGTCTTGAGGGGTTGGATCTCCCGGTCGAAGCCGTGATGACAAAGAATCCGAGAGTCATAGCTCCCGACAAACTTGCCGTTGAAGCTGTCCGCATCGTGGAAGAGTGGGAAGTTTCCGCTCTTGTCGTTGCGGAAGAGGGTAAGCCTGTGGGAATGGTTCACATACATGAGATATTAAAAGCGGGGGTGGCTTAACTGTCACTGTTCAGAACACTCTATGAGCCTGCGCTCAGCATCGTATTTAAAACGATGTGGCCGAAGCTGAAAAAGAAATACACGGAAGGCTATGACGAAAGACAGGGCGTTATTTCAAAAAAGAAACTCGTCCTCCTTGAAGGAAAACGGCCTCTGTGGATTCATGCTGTCTCGGTAGGAGAAGTTCAGGCGGCTGTCCCTGTCATAAGGGCTGCCAGAGAGTGCGGTTTTACAGATCCCATAGTCCTCTCCACAACCACGGAGACGGGCAAGGCCATGGCCTTCGGAATAGGCAGAGGGCTCTTTGATTTTCACATATACTATCCATGGGACAGAGCGGATTTTGTCTCTTCCGCATTGGACTTCTTAAATCCATGGGCGTTTGTTACTACAGAGACAGAGCTGTGGCCCAATATGCTCTGGACGCTGAAAGACAGAAAAATTCCCTCCTTCATCGCCAACGGGAGAATATCCGACAGGACATGGGAACGTGTCAGCGGCAGAATAGGACGCAGGGCGGGAAGCGAGCTCTTTGACCTCTTTACGGAGATATTCCTGCGGGAGGATAGAGACAGAGAACGACTAATCGAAATGAACATATCTCCTTCAAAACTCTCGGTTATGGGAGATACAAAGATAGACGCTCTGCTCGCACGCAGGAAGAGCGAAAGCGCAGTCAGGGCAAAAGAAGAATTTTGCAGGCAGGAGAGCCCGATATTTATGGCCGGCAGTACTCATACTGGCGAGGACGAGAAAATACTGGAATCCTTCCGTGAACTAAGGCTGCACAAACCAAAAGCCAGACTTATCGCCGCTCCGCGCCATCCCGAGCGGGCCGGCAAGGTCAAAGAACTGTTCGAGAACCATTACGATGTCTCTCTTATGACGGAAAGAACGGAAAAGTGGGATGTGCTTGTTGTTGATAAGATAGGGGTGCTTTTTGACCTCTACGGCGTATCAAAAGCTGCGTTTGTCGGAGGCAGTTTTGTCGACAAAGGCGGACAGAATATATTGGAGCCTGCAGCATGGGGTGTACCTGTGCAGTACGGCCCGCACATGGAAGATTTTGCCGAAGCGTCCGCAGAATTCAAAGCAATAGGCATGGCCGCGCAGGTCGAAAATTCTTCCGATCTGGCAAAAGTATGGATAGAGATAGCAGACGAAACAAATTCCGAAAAATATAAGGCAATGAGCGCCGAATATTTCGGAGAAAAAGCTGGAGCGTCAAACAAAATATGGAAGAAACTGTCTAAATACCGGGACAGACTGCAATAAACATCCGTACAACGGGAGGGATTCCAAATGGAAATTAACAAAGCACTGCTTAAAGAATTTTATGACGGACTTGATAATCGTTCAAAAGAAGCTCTGGACAGCGCCGTCCTGAGAGTTACCGAGGCTAAAAAGCGCGGAGGAAAAGTGGCTGTCGTCACAGGAAGCGGCCCGAACCTTCACGAGGGAGTAACAACCCTTATAGCCGAACTTATGGACAAAGGCATTGTCGACGGAGTAACGACAAGCTCTGCGGTCATAAACCATGAAATGGGCGGAGTTCTTGACAGAGTAAAAATGTGTGATGCCTCCCAATTCGATCTCGATAAAAAAATGATGCCAAGAGGCAATGTATTTGAATTCACGGAGCTCTCAGAAGAACAGACAAACTCTCTGCGCAAAGAAATGATTCTCGACGAGGAACTGCTTGCAAAAGGTAAAGATGCGGAAGGCCACATGGTTGTCAAAGCCGCGGCTAATATGGCATATCCCATAGGGCTCCGCACGGAGAAAGTAGCCGAAGAGATACTCTCTCTCTGTCGTCAGAGCGGGCTTCCGTTCGAGAAAGTCGCGGGATGGGGATGTGACGAGAGAACCATGCTGGGCAAGGGCGCGGAGAAAAATATTCCTGTTCTGGTCACGATACCGCAGCTTGTCGGAGGCGGACACGTAGGTCTTTCCGTCGGCGACAGCATTCCCATAGCGCAGCGTTCGCGCCTTATAGCGGATATGCTGGGAAGCGCAGATGTAATTATAGAGTCTGCCGTGGCTCTCACTCAGGAAATACATGACGGTCCGTTTGAGACATACACCGGACACGGAATATGGTCATGGTGGCAGGGACAGCCTGTCTACAGCCTCGAAAACAAATCCCTCATAAGATTTGACCTTGATGAAAATCTCCGCAAAGCTCAGGATCTGCAGAAGCAGAGCTCTCTCATACAGGATGCCATATCAAAAGGGCTTCCGAAGACGAAGATATCAAAGATACCGTTCCGCATGGAAATGTCCGCATTTGCAAGGCATGAAGGCAGTATCCCCGTAATAGGAGATATCGGCATGATATGGCCCGTTTTTGCCATGAAAATAGCTGAAAATCTCGGTATAGAGCTGGAATTTATTAGCTACAAACAGGAGACAGAAGAAGGAAAATCCATGCGCGAGTGGATTGTCAAAAATATAAAGTATCTCGACAGAGACAAAATGCTTGAAAAATTCAGAGAGTGGAAGGCGAAAAACTAATGTCCATGCCTAAAATTCTTGGCGTAATACCGTCAAGATACGCGTCCTCAAGACTTCCCGGAAAGCCGCTGCTCGAAATATCGGGCAAGACAATGGTTGAGCATGTGTACCGCAGAGCCATGGCATCCGGCATATTCTTCCGTGTCGTCGTTGCTACGGATGACAGAAGAGTCTACGAAGCCGTAGAAAAATTCGGCGGAGACGTCATAATGACATCCCCCGACCACCCCGACGGCTCCAGCCGCGTTGCGGAAGTCGCAAGAGGAATTGATACAGACTACGTAATCAACATTCAGGGTGACGAGCCGATGATAGACCCCAGAATGCTCAAAGAGCTTGCCGAAGGTCTTATCGCAGACACGGACGCAGACTCCGCAACTGCCTGTGTTCCCATAAAAAATGAAGAAGACTTCCTTAATCCGAATATAGTCAAGGTTGTCAGAGCTTTAAACGGAAGGGCTCTCTATTTCAGCCGTTCTCCGATACCGTTCAGGCGCAATGATACTGAGTGCCCTGTGTGGGAACACCTTGGCATATACGCGTTTACAAAAAAATTCCTGCTGAAAATGGTAGAGCTTCCAAAGACACCTCTTATGACCACGGAATCCCTCGAACAGCTCCGAATATTGGAGCACGGCTACACAATGACGGTCATACCGACAAAATATCCGTCCGCAGGGCCGAATGTAAACACGGAAGAAGACCTCGAAAAAGTCAGGGAAATTATGGCAGCCAAAAGGCAGTAAAATGAAAGAAAACAGTAAAATCAGCCTCATACTCATACTCAGCGACGGAATCCGCGGCCACCTTAATCAGAGCCGCGGTGTCGCCCTGTGGCTTTCCGAACTTACCGGGGCTGAGATTTTAGAGTCGGAAGTCCCGATTCTGAGCGGAGCTGCAAAGAGCCGCTCAAGAAGTGCAGCAAGGAAGCTCACTGCCGGAAACAGACGCGATGCGAGAGAGTGGCTCTCCATGTCTAACGGAGATGCTCTGGTCAGAAGGGTAGGACAGTGGTTTGCCGAGAGAAACATAAGAGAGGGCACTCATGAAGTCCTTATACTGTCGGCCGGAAGTTCTCCCGCTCCCTACAACCTGGCATTGGGCTATATATGGCGCTGTGCCTGTGCGACAATAATGACACCGAGCGCCGTAGGAACAGAACCCTTCGATTACGCTATAGTCCCCGAACATGACTATCCCGACAGAAAGCCAAACATATTTGTCACTCTTGGCTCTCCGAATTCCGTCGTAAAATCAAATCTCGAAAAAGAGGCGCGAAAACTGCTTGAGGACTATCCATCTGCTGCGGAGAAAATATGGTCGATTCTCATAGGCGGAGACGATGCAAACTACACAGTCTCGCCCGAATGGATAAAAAAAAGCGTTGGCAAAATAATGGCAAAGGCGGAAGAAGAAGGTGTCGACCTCTACATAACGACATCAAGACGCACCTCTCACGAGGCGGCAAAAACTCTAAAGACTCTCGCCTCTCACTCCGATGCCGTAAAATATCTGCTCATAGCGGAAGAGGATCCATTTAACCCCATACCTGCGATGCTCGGTTTTTCGGACGAGATATTCTGCACGGAGGACTCCGTAAATATGGTTTCCGAGACAATCACAGGCGGCCAGAGACCTATCCTTATGAGAGTCGAACACAAAAAGGGAATAAAAAGCATGCTTCAAAAGGCTACATCCTCGCTTGTAAACGCCGGAGCCTTAGATCCGAAACTTCTATGGGGCATACCGAAGTTTGATGCGGTCTTCGAACATTTTTCACGCCACGGAGCACTTATCGAATTTGAAGAGTGGATGACATTAAAAGACTCATCTCATTATGATGATACAGATACGGAAGATGCCAGCATGAGAGAAGATTTTAACGAGGCAAAGCGAGCGGCAGAGTGGATCTTTGATAATTGGAACTAAAAAAATAAGCTAAACGGGTATTTTCCCAGATTGCGCGCGAAGATAAAACTGTTAATATCATCCGTGCGCATTTACGGAAATAACGGAAAGGAATGATTTGATGAAAAAACTTCTGACAGCGGTGATGATGTTTGCACTCCTAACAGCCGCGTCCACAACGGCGTTTGCGGCGGAAAAGGCCGTATCATCCGACAAAAAGAACGAAGCGGCAGAGGCAATAGCGGAAATCACAAAAGCCCCATCATCACAGGACACGAAAACCGCCGGAAAAACAGCGGAGAAAAAGCCTGAAACCACAGCAGTCAAGCCTGCGGCAGACAAACCCATCTCAGCAGACAAGGCTGCGGCATCGGCAGATAAAGTACAGGATACAGCGGCAGTAGTCCGCCCCATCAAACCGTCGCCGATGCAGGCGGGAGACCCCGAAACAGAAGAGAGCACGCTTGTAACGGCTGAATGGCTCTTGAAAAATAAAAACAACGTAATCCTCGTTGACGCACGCCCCGAAAGCCTCTACATCGGAGGTCACATCCAGGGAGCCGTAAACGCATCATGGACATACTTTGCCAATATGTCTGCTCCGACGGGAAGCATGAAATACGGAACAATATACGCGCCCGCAACAATGGGCAAGAGAATAGGAGCTCTCGGCATCAACGGAAAAAAGACAGTAATTGTTTACGATGATGCCGGCGGCTGGGGACAGAGCGGCTGGACGTTATGGATTCTGCGCATGAGCGGTGTCAAAAATGCCAAAATACTTGACGGCGGACTTACTGCGTGGAAGACTGCGGGCGGCAAAACAGTAAAGACAAAGAGCTCAAACAAAGCAGTACCATTTGCCATCAAAGCATACAAATCTCACTATCTTGTAAATACAGAGTGGATCAACAACAACTTGGGCAAAGAAGGACTTGTGGTGCTTGATGTTCGGACACCTGCCGAATATGAGGGCAAAATACGCCCATTCCAGGAAAAGAGAGCCGGACATCTCCCCGGAGCTGTTAATATAGAGATGAGCAACTTCGTAACCTCAACCTATAATTTCAAGGAAGAGGCGGAGATAGCGGAGCTTCTGAAAAATGCAGGAATAACTCCCGATACGGAAATAGTAGTTTATGACACGGCCGGAGTCAGAGCCGCATTTGTCACTATGGCGCTTCGTTATGCGGGTTTCCATAAGTCACAGTGCTACGATGAAGGCTTCCAGGCATGGGCCGGAGCAAAACATCTTCCCATCGAAAAAGCTGAATAAGATACGGCAGACAATAAAATAAACTAAAATAAAAGCAGGGCGGAGATTGGCGCAGTCTCCGCCCTGCTTTTATTTTGAGCAAATTTGCCTCGGCAGAAAACTCGAGTTTCTCAGGCGGGCGAAATAATATATAATAATGTGACGCTTATGGAAGTATACACTACGGCAAAAACACAAAAATCTTAAGAGATATTTTCGTCTTAGGCTGGAGGAATGGATATGGCTGATGTTTTAAAAGGTGCTCCCGTTGCAGAGGCTTTGGCGGAGCTTTTGAAAGAACGTCTCTTAAGGCTCGAGGCAAAAAATACTCTCCCCACTTTGGCTATATTGCGTGTCGGTGAGCGCAGCGACGATTTAGCTTATGAACGCGGAGCGACAAACCGCTGCCGCAAAGTCGGAGTCGCGGTGCGCAGCATAGCTCTTCCCTCTGATTGCTCAAGGAGCGAACTCTTAGGCGCAGTAAGGGAGATCAATGAAGATGCCTCCATACACGGCTGCCTTCTGCTCAGACCTCTCGCCGACAAGGAGGACGAATATGCCGCCTGCTCTCTGCTCTCTCCGGATAAGGATGTTGACGGCATAACAGATGTATCCCTTTGCACTGTTTTTAAGGGTAACGGTGCAGGATTCCCGCCATGTACGGCTCAGGCCTGCATCGAAATACTTGACCATTACGGCTATTCGCTGAAAGGCAAAAGCATCGCCGTTATAGGCAGAAGCCTTGTCGTGGGGAAACCTGTCTCCATGATGCTCCAAGCGCGCAATGCAACAGTGACAATGTGCCATACAAAGACAGAAAATCTGCCGTTAATATGCCGTAATGCGGACATAATTATCTCTGCGGCAGGCAAGGCAGGAATAATCGATGAAAGATTCACAAATCCGAACCAGGTTGTCATAGATGTGGGCATAAATGTAGACCGCGAAGGAAAACTCTGCGGCGACGTTCTATTTTCATCTGTCGAACCTAATGTTGCTGCTATTACTCCCGTTCCCGGCGGGGTAGGAACAGTCACATCAACAGTGCTTGCAAAGCATGTGATAGAAGCTGCGGAGAAAAGCATCTCATAAAATTATAATATTGTTCCTCTTGCAGAATAAATCCCCTTGCCCTGCTTATAAAGCTGGGGAAGGGGATATCATGCGGCTGGCTGCATGGGTGAAACTGAATAATAGAAACGGTTTGACCTGTGTGGGGTATTTGCCGTCCTTTGAAAAATTACACTTTATCGGCTGTTAATATTTTTTTAGAATTTCTTTCAGCTTATTTTCGTCTATATTGCCGCCGGAGATGACGATGCCCGTTTTGCGTCCGTTCGGCCGAACTTTTCCCTTGAGCAGAGCCGCGACTCCGACAGCTCCTGCGCCTTCGACTATCTGATGGTGCTCTCTGTGCAGGAACGCTATCGCTTCAGCTATGTCATCTTCCGTAACTTCGTGTATGCCCGTGACACGTTCTTTTGCCAGAGAAAGCAGGCTCTGAGGGATATATCCCGCCAAACCGTCCGCCAAAGTTTCCAAATACGTTACCTCTTTGACCAAACCATCCGCCCATGATACGACCCATGGATTTGAGGCTTCAGACTGCACTCCCCAAATTTCCACATCGGGGTTCACTGCTTTTGCCGCGATGGCTATGCCGTTCATCAGTCCGCCGCCGCCGGCTGGAACTATCAGAAGCTCTGTGTCGGGCTCATCCATAAACATCTCAAGCCCCGCAGTGCCCTGCCCGGATATAACAGAGGCATCTTCAAAAGATGATATGTACGTCATCATCTTTTCGTCCGCATATCTGTGGGCTGTGGATTCCGCAAAGTCGTAATCTCCGTCGCAGACCGACAGAGTTACAAATTCCCCTCCGCGCCGCGCGATAGCTTCCTTTTTCGTCTCAGGGCAGGCTTTAGGCACAAAAATGATAGTCTTTATTTTGAGTTCTTTTGCCGCCAGAGCTACTCCTTGTCCGTGGTTTCCGCTGGAACACGTCACAACGCCTTTCTCGCGCTCTTCCTGTGAGAGCAGGTTCATCTTATACAGAGCGCCGCGCAGTTTAAAAGAGCCGCAAAGCTGCTGATTCTCCCATTTGATGTAGACAGGAGCCTGTGCAATCTCGCTCAGTGCGTATGAGTATTCGGTGGGGGTGTGACGTACTCTTTTGCTCAAAAAACGGTATGCTTTCATTACATCCGTAAAAGAAGGATTAATCGGGAGATCTTTCATTAAAGCCACCTGCTTTTCATAGAATTTGCAAATATATTATACCATTGGGGAGATGTAAAGTCTGTTAGGGTAAAATGTTCTTTTGCCTAACAGACTATGGGAAAAATATTTTCGGTGTGTGAACGATATTCCATTATTACGAGCTTAGCGGTAAAATAGCAAAACGTGTTTGCATTCTGCATTAATGCTTTTGCCTATATAAAGGAGAATCGAGATGAAATTACTATTTATTGGTTTTGGCAATGTCGCTAGGGAGATGGCGCGCATATTTTCCGAAAGAGCATCGTATCCCAATTTGCAGCTTGCCCCGACAGTGGTCGGAATTTTTACGGCTCGTCACGGCGGCATAGAAAACCCAAACGGAATAAACCTGGCAGCCGTGCTTAAGAATCTCAAAGAGAACGGCAGACTGACGAGAGACGGAATAGGCCTGTCTGCCCTTACGCCGCTTGAGGCGGCAAGGACTCTTGACTATGATGTGCTCGTGGAACTTTCATCTCTGTCGATCAAAGACAGAGGCGAACCTGCGATATCCCACATTAGGGCTGCGCTTGAAAGGGGAAAGTCGGTAGCTTCCGCAAATAAAGGGCCGGTATCATTCGCATATTCCGATCTTATGGAGCTTGCCCGCAAAAACAATGCGCACTATCTCTTTGAATCGGCAGTCATGGACGGAGCGCCTCTTTTCAACCTTGCGCAAAGGTGCATGAAGGGTGCGTCAATAAAAGGATTTTCAGGTGTCCTAAACGGGACGACAAACTTCATCCTCTCATTCATGGAGAATGGAGGCACGTTCGCAGAAGGAGTAAGAAAAGCCCAAGAAGAAGGCATCGCAGAAGCAGACCCGACAATGGACACGGACGGCTGGGATCCTGCGGCAAAGACAGCCGCCATTGTAAATGTGCTTATGGGCGGCAGCATTACACCTTTGGATGTTGAACGGGAAGGAATTGCGGACATAACGCCGGAAATGGCTCAGGATGCGGTAAAACGCGGGAAGCGCCTTAAGCTGATATGCAGAGGCGAACTTAGAGATGGAACGGTAAAGGCTTCGGTAAAAGTGGAAGAAGTTGAACGAAGTGACATATTCTCCATGATATCCCACTTCGGTGCGGCTGTGCGCCTTGAATCCGACCTCCTCAATGCCAATACCATCGTTCAGGAAGATCCCAAACTTCTTGACACTGCCTTCGGAGTAATAGAGGACATCATAACAATATCGCAAAAAACAAGCCTTTAAATACCGCATTAAGCGTATGTGGAAACTTGTCGACAGATTACAATGTATTTATGATATTTTGACTGAGGAGTGACATTATGACATATCCGATTCTAAGAGTCGATTTAAAGAAAATAAAGAAAAACGGCGAAGTTTTAATCAGAGAATCAAAGAAAAGGGGAGTCTCCCTCTGGGCTGTATCCAAAGGAATCTCCGCATATCCCGAAATAGCCGCCGCCTACAAAGAAGCGGGCTTTAAAGTCATAGCGGACAGCAGAACGGAAAACATACGCAAAATGAAGGAAGCGGGAGTTGAATCCGACTATGCCCTCATCCGCATACCCATGCTCTCGGAGCTTGAAGACGTAGTTGAACTCTGTACATACTCCCTTGTCTCGGAGCTGGCCACAATAAAGCGCATATCCGAGATTTGCGAGGCAAAAGGCAAAGAGCACAGCTGCGTCCTCATGTTTGACATGGGAGACCTGCGCGAAGGCTTCTGGTTCACCGAGATAGAAGATCTCGGACATGAGCTCAAAAACATATCGCCGCTGCTCAAAATAGCGGGCGTGGGAGCAAACTTTTCCTGTGCGAGCGGTATTCTGCCCTCCTATGAAAATATGAGCCTGCTTGCCGAATACGGCGAAATGCTGGGAACGATTATGGGTGAAAAACTGCCTATAGTTTCGGGCGGAGGCACATGCTCCTTCGTCAGAATGCTCGAAGGCACTATGCCGGAACGTGTAAACAACCTTAGAATAGGAGAGGCATTGCTCCTCGGAAGTGACACATCGTTTGGCATGAACATCAATCTTCTCACGCAGCAGACGATGAAAATAGAGGCCGAATTTGTAGAAATACGCAAAAAGCCCACTCTTCCGATAGGTGAAGTGGGACATGACGCATTCGGCAACGTTCCTGTCTTTGAGGACAGAGGAGACCGTCTGCGCGGAATACTTGCGATAGGAAAGCAGGATGTGAGGATAGAGGGCCTTGTTCCTTCAGACCCCAGAATGCAGATAATCACAGCCTCAAGCGACCATTTGCTTGTCGACATTGAAGAGTGCGGCGGCGAATACAAATTGGGAGACATAGCCTCCTTCTATCCTGACTATACGTCAATGTTATCTGCTTCTACTTCACCATATGTCACAAAGGTGTTTGAATCGTAGCAATTTATCACTGTAAATAACTAAAGCACAGGAAAAAAAATCCGCAGCCCTTGAACGGCTGCGGATTTTTTGTGTACTTTTAAATAAATAGTCTTGTTTTACTAAAATGTGCGATAAACTAAAAGTACAATAAGGGAAATACATTAAAAAGATTTGTTAAAATACAAAGTCAATGATATAATCTTAGTCGCTGTAAATATCTTTATACAAAATCAGGAGGTATATTATGTTATTGACTAACCCGGTAGTAGTATCAGTAGTTGTAATGATTGCTCTATGCCTTATCAACCTCAACATTGTACTTGCTCTTTTAATAGCGGCAGTGGCCGCCGGTATTGCAGCAGGAATGCCGATCCCGGATGTAATGTCTACACTTATAAGCGGAATGGGCGGAAACTCAGAAACAGCTTTGGCATATTTCCTTCTTGGAACATTTGCCGTCGCAATCAATAAAACAGGTCTTGCCACTGTTGCCTGTATGAGAATCGCGAAAGTTGTAAAAGGGCGCAAGATGATTTTAATATTCTTGCTCGCAGGCATCGCATGCCTCTCACAGAACCTTGTTCCCGTTCACATCGCGTTTATTCCCATTCTTATTCCCCCTCTTCTCTATCTCTTTAACCAGCTCGGCGTCGACCGTCGTCAGGTTGCGTGCGCTCTCGCTTTCGGACTTAAGTTTCCCTACATTACTCTTCCTATAGGTTTCGGACTGATTTTCCACGGAATTTTGGCCTCGGAGATGGGCAGAAACGGTGTGGAAGTCGCTAAAGAGGGAGTCTTCCACTACACAGGGATTATCGGACTCGGAATGGTAGTAGGTCTTCTGATAGCGGTATTCTTCTCCTACAACAGGGCAAGAAAGTATGAGAACAAGCCTATTCTCGGAGGTACTGACGAAGTAATAGAGGATCGCTTCACAAAAACACACATGCTTGCGACACTTGCGATACTTGTGGCATTTGCGGTTCAGCTCTGGGCAGGTTCTCTTCCCTTGGGAGCTCTTGCGGCAATAGTCGTAATGATTGTGACAGGCGCTCTTAAATGGAAAGATGTCGACAACAGCTTCATGGGCGGACTTGAAATAATGGGGCTTATCGCATTTGTAATGCTTATCGCTGCTGGCTACGGCAATGTGCTCCGCGAGACTAAGGCCGTTGACCAGCTTGTAAGCAGCGTCGTCGGACTTGTCGGAGGCAGCCCTTTCTGGGGAGCTTTCCTTATGCTTATGGTCGGACTTCTCGTAACAATGGGAATAGGCACATCATTCGGAACGATACCGGTAATAGCCGCAATTTACTGCCCTCTCTCAATGGAACTTGGCTTCTCTGTAGGAGCTACGGTATGCCTTATAGCGGCTGCAGCGGCTCTCGGTGACGCCGGTTCTCCCGCTTCCGATACAACGCTCGGGCCCACGGCGGGACTTAACGCGGACGGACAGCATAATCACATTTGGGACACATGCGTCCCCACGTTCCTTCATTACAACATTCCCATATTTATAGCCGCAATGATAGGAGCACTTGTTCTTTATTAAAATTAAATTTTTGGCAAAATAACATTGAATTACAAAATAAAACGGCTCTTTTTCCGTAAAATCGGCGGAGAGCCGTTTTGTTTATTTTATTTTTGTAAATATATTGCAAAACTCATATATAATGGTCTGCATGACCTAAAAAAAATCTTGAAGGGACAGGAGATTTATGAATAATTATTGGAGAGGGGTAGTTTACAGCCTCGCCGCCGCGGTTTTCTGGGCTGTTATGAGCCCTATAGCGAAATATCTTGCCGCAGGCGGAATAAATCTTTTATCCGCCATGGCGTTTCGTGCGCTTTTTGTCGCTGCCGTATTAGGCCCTTGGCTTCTTATCTCAAAAGGCAGGGAAGTGTTTTCCCCTAAGCCTTCTATTTTAAAATTTTATTTTATTTCAGGCGCCCTCTCAGTAGCATGTGCCGGCGGAGGCTTCCTTATGTCTCTCGAATACCTCTCCGTTGCCGAGGCCTTGATTCTTCATTACACTTTTCCCCTTGTGGCAATGCTCGGCTCTCTTTACGTAACTCACGAGAAGCCCGACAGAAGGCAGGTTGCGGCGGGCTTTATGATAGTTTTCGGTGTTTACTGCGGTATGGTCGGAGGCAAACCTCTTTCAGGCATGTCGCTGCCGGGTGTTCTCTGGGGGCTGCTCGCTGTGTTTGGCATATCTGGGCAGGCTCTTATAGGCAGGCGCATATCAAAAACAGAAAAGATAGATTCCATCGTTATGCTTTTCTTTACTCACACATTTGGGTTTTTTATATTACTGCTCGGAAAGAGTGTCTTTATAGGCTGGGCAGATATTGCCAATTTTACTCCCTTTCTTTTCTCCATACTTCTGCTTCAGGCCATTTCCGGAAGTCTCATAGCATACGGACTTTTTTACAGCGCACTCAAATATATTCCTGCAGCTACAGTCAGTCTGCTCTGTACATTGGAAATGGTTCTTGCTGTGGCTCTTACGGCAGTTACATTGGGAACAGTGCCGACACTTCGCGAAGTTGTCGGCTGCGCTGTTATAATATCGGCAATTGTAATATCCACAATTAAGAAAAAATAGGCGAAATTTTTTTGACCTTAAATAGTTATACTATTTTCATTTATTTTGGTGTAGAATAGTTTCGCCTTATTTAGTAATAAGCGAGAAATGATATTTTTAACAGCTGGATTTGAGGAGGAGATATGTATGGCATCACAATCTAAAAGAGACGGGTTCAGCACAACTCTTGCCGCCTTGATGGTTGCGCTCGGGTCTGCCGTAGGTCTTGGCAACATCTGGAAATTCCCATATATGACGGGAACCGGAGGTGGAGGAGCTTTTCTTGTAATCTACCTGTTCTTTGTCTTTGTCGTAGCTCTGCCTGTAATGATAAGCGAATTTGTAATAGGACGCAGATCAAGGCTCAATGCCGTAGGTGCATTCAGAAAGCTTGACAAAAACCCCAAAACTCCGTGGGCCGGAATAGGTTTCATGGGAGCTCTTTCGTCATATCTTATAATGTTCTTTTACAGCAGTGTCGCAGGATGGGTCTATTTTTACACATATAAAGCCGCGGTAGGAGCATTTTCCGGTGTAACGGCCGAGTCCGCGGGAGCTATGTTCGGCAGCGCAATAGGTGCAGGCACGGCAGGAAGTTCTTTCTTCTCGGCAGCGGTTTTATCGCCGGTATTCTGGCAGTTCCTCGTTCTTGCGGTAATAGGGACAATTATCTCCCTCGGAGTTTCAAGCGGTATAGAGAAAGCCATCAGGGTTATGATGCCCGCACTCTTTGTTCTGCTTATAATATGCGTCATACGCGCTCTTACACTTCCCGGAGCTGCGGACGGACTGAAATTCCTATTCCATGTCGATTTCTCGCAGATAACGCCGCCAATAATTCTGGCAGCTATGGGACTTGCATTCTTTAAGCTGTCTCTCGGTATGGGAACCATGATCACATACGGTTCATACTTTACTGACAGCTCCGACCTTTCGACTGCGCCTCTGAAGATAGCCGTAGCGGACATATGCGTCTCTATGCTTGCCGGACTCGCGATATTCCCGACAGTATTCTCCTTCGGTTTGGAACCCGGCGCAGGCCCCGGACTTCTCTTTGTCACGATTCCTCTCGTATTCTCGCAGATGCCGTTCGGACAGGTGCTTCTCTTTGCATTTTTCCTCCTAACCGCATTCGCAGCCAACGGAGCAATGCTCTCTCTTGTAGAAGTCCCGACCCTGTGGATGTCTGAAGAGTTTAACATGCCCCGCAAAAAGGCGGCTCTCATCAACTGCGTGCTGATCGGTTTCATCGGCATATTGGCCTCCTGCTCGGCAGACGGAACAAGCTTCTTCGGCGGCATCAAGGTTATGGGCAGAGGATTCTTCGACCTCTTCGACTTCCTCTCATCAAATATCCTCATGCCTCTCGGCGGACTTTTGATAACGATTTACACAGGCTATATAATGAAGGCCGACGATTTCAAAGACGAGCTGACAAACCACGGAGCACTCTCAAACGACGGCAAAGTAGCTCTTATACGCATGCTCTGCCGCTATGTAACCCCTCTCCTGGTAGCTCTGATATTCCTAAACTCCGTCGGAGTTTTCAAACTCTAACAACAAAAGCCAATAAAAAAATGAAGAGTGCCGCAGGATACCCTGCGGCACTCTTTGAGTTTATACGCTATGCAGGCAGAAATTAATCGGTTCGTGGCAGTTACTCGTGTTCACCTGCTTTGGTGGTGCTGTGCGCTGTCTGTTGGTTGTTCTGCAATCGTTAACCAATTGCTCGGCCGCTCTACATGCACAGCCACGGCTGCAATACATAAAGAGAGAGGCCCGTATGTACGGGCCTCTCTCTTTATGTATTGTCTTAATGTTTTAGATGTATCTGGTGGATGAGCGGTATATGTTTTCTCCGC
>CAZNYN010000008.1:0-61850 GCA_964577295.1 uncultured Synergistaceae bacterium
ACAGAGTAGTGCTGGACGTAACGAGCAAGCCCCCTGCAACGATAGAGTGGGAATAACCGAAGTCAAAAAAGCATGGTGAACATGTGAATTAGAGGGGCTTAATATACCTTGTGTCAATAGAACGGCAACATAGATTATAAAAAAGAAAAAACGCTGGCTGAAGAAATATTCAGCCAGCGTTTTTGTGGTTAGATAGATTGGGTCGCTAAGATAAATAAGCGTCGGTCATGTTCCGAAGATAGTGTGTTGATGAAAAACATTTTTGTTTAATTTTTTGCTTACGGTTTAGCTAAGAAAAAAGCGGATAAAATAAAACCTCTAGGTTTCAAGGGTTTGTTATTTATATAAATTGTAGAATATATTCATTTTTAAGTGTATTTTTTATTTTATGCCTTGATTTACAGTTTGCTTTGTCGTATAATGAATAATGTTAAGTCGTGTTCTAAGAGGTGTTTTAAATTGGTAAGTGAAAAGATAAGAATTTTGTTGATAAAAAGAAAAATGACAATGTCGGAGCTTGCTGACAGAATGGAAACTACGTCGCAAAACCTTAGTAATAAACTCAGCAGAGATAATTTTACGGAAAAAGAAATGAAAATAATGTCTGCCGCATTAGGTTGCAAGCTTGACATTACATTTACTATGGATGAAACGGGAGTACAACTATGAATGTAAAGCCTTTTATAAAATGGGCAGGTGGCAAAAGCCAACTTTTGCCTTATATACGAAAAAAATATCCAAAAGAGCTTGGAAAATCAATTACAAAATACTGCGAGCCATTTGTTGGAGGCGGAGCAGTACTTTTTGACGTACTGTCAAACTATGAAATAGATGAAGTTTTACTCAACGATATAAACGCAGAACTCACCAACACATATTCTCATATAAAAAATAATTTGCCTGAGTTGCTTGTAACTCTTACAAAAATACAAGAGCATTTTTTGCCCTTTGATGACGAGAGTCGAAAAAAATATTATTATGAGCAAAGAGAACGGTTTAATTATCTAAAAGTGAATAGTGTCGAATCTATAAGCCTTGAAAAAGCAGCACTGTTCATATTTTTGAATAAAACTTGCTTTAATGGACTGTTTCGAGTAAACAAAAAAGGATTATTTAATGTTCCTATGGGAGCATACAAAAAACCGGTAATATGTGACAAAGACAATCTTATTGCCATAAGTGCTCTGCTTAAAAATGTAAATATTAAATGCAGTGACTATAAGGAGTGTTTGGGATTTATAGATAAAAATACCTTTGTTTATATAGATCCTCCCTATCGTCCCTTAACAGCGACAGCAAGCTTTACATCGTACGCAGCAGCAGATTTTAATGATAAGGAACAAATTGAACTCGCTGCCTTTGTGGATAGCATAACAGCTAAAAATGCAAAGGTTGTTATAAGCAATTCAGATCCCAAGAACAGCGATGAAGAGGACACCTTCTTTGATGACCTTTATGGACAATATGAAATTTTAAGAGTGAATGCAAAACGCATGATTAACTGCAATGGTGAGAGCAGAGGAGACGTAAGCGAACTACTGATTTCAAATTATTAAGGGGACTGAATATGAAATCTATAGACAAATACAAATCAATGGGTATTCTTTCTGAAAATGCGGCCTTTGAATATTTACTGTCAAACCTAAAAGATACTATCCGCACCTACGATTTTTTTGTTGCTTGGGAAAAGGTACTTGGAAATGTGTCTCAAATTGAAGTATCGTTAAATATTTTGAACTCGCTAATAGGTAAAGAAGATATTGTAATCAAGCTAAAAGAGCTTATAACGCAATATCCTGAGATTGTCCCGGTTATTCCATTTCTAATTGCGGTGCGTGGTACAAACATTAAGGTTGCGGACATGGGCGGGGATATTGAGTATTCTTTTTCAAAGAGAAAATCTTATACGGATGATCAGATAGAGAAAATTATTTTCTTCGCCGAGAAAAGCGGATTGCTCAAAGTTATCGCTGATAAAAGTATTAAAAATCTTGTAGATTATGCGATCGGTGTTGAGGTAGGACTTGATACCAATGCCCGTAAAAATCGCAGTGGTACGGCTATGGAGAACTTGACGGAAGTTTATGTTAAGGCTATCTGTGATAAACATGGATTTAAGTATCTTAAGCAAGCGACAGTTGCAAAAATTAAGCAAGAGTTTGGAAAAACAGTGTCTACAGATAAAGCGGACAGACACTTTGACTTTGCAATCGATACAGGAAACATGGTGTACCTTATGGAAGTTAATTATTATAGCGGCGGTGGCTCAAAGCTGAAATCTGTAGCAGGAGAGTTTAATAGTTTGTTTAGCCTTGTTAAAAACGAGAATACAGGTTTTATATGGGTTACTGATGGCGAGGGATGGTTGACTGCAAAACGTGCCCTGAGAGAAACTTTTGACTGTATAGACTATGTAATGAATATAAATATGATTGAACAAGGCTTACTTGAAGAAATTTTTGTAAGTGCGCTGTAGTCAAATTAATGTTAAACATTGTAAGTGGCAGCTTGATAAAACTTATAAAATAGCGAGAGTGTATATCGAGGAATATTAGATGACTAAAAATAAAATTACACAATGGAAACCTGAAAACTTTGAACTTGAAATGACTACACACTGGTCTTTTCCTGAGCGCGGTAACTGGGCAACCCATGATGCTAAATGGCGCGGCAACTGGTCGCCATATATACCGAGAAATTTATTGCTTCGTTACTCAAAAGAAAAGGATTTAGTGCTTGATCAATTTGCCGGTGGTGGAACTACTCTTGTAGAGGCAAAGCTGCTCAATCGAAATATTATCGGCATAGATGTCAACAATGTGGCTTTAGATCGTTGTAGAGAAAAAATTGACTTTGAGCATGATGGTGCTGATGGCAAGGTTTATCTTCACAATGCAGATGCAAGAAATCTTGACTTTATATTGGACGAAAGTATTGACTTTATATGCACTCACCCACCCTATGCCAATATCATTGAGTATAGCGAGGACATAGAGGAAGATTTATCTCACTTAAAAATACCACAGTTTTTGGAAGAAATGAAAAAAGTAGCTGCTGAAAGCTACCGAGTTTTGAAAAAGGGCAAGTTCTGTGCCATCCTTATGGGAGATACAAGGGTTAAAGGTTGCGTACAGCCCATGAGCTTTGAAGTGATGAAGATTTTTGAAGCGGCAGGTTTTAAGTTAAAAGAAATAATTATAAAAGAACAACACAACTGCAGAGCAACAGGCTATTGGAAAACAAATAGCGTAAAATATAATTTCTTGTTGCTGGCTCACGAGTATTTGTTTGTATTTAGGAAAGAATAAACATATCGTTCTCAATATAACTGCCGCTTTTGCAATTTTGGATAGTGTTTGAAAATACAAAAATCGTGATTAACCAAGTGAAGTGCTTTTGGTTTGTATCAGGAAAGAGGCAAAAAATAGAAGGTTTCCTCCGTCATACAAAGGGTGCAATTCCCCGGTATAGGAAGTAAACCCAAACCTTCAAAATATATTTTAAAAGCTCAGAAATAGGTCTATCACAAATTTTGTGTAAACCGGTCAAAGATGCAAAATTAGGCTGTCGAATTTGAGCCTGGTGGCGATTTGCCGCCAAGCTTTGTTTTCGTTTCCGGTTTGCGGACAGTGGTATTGTTTCGCCTTATTTGTCGGCGGTTATTTCGCGCTTGGCGAATAGTCTTTCATATAGCCGTGCCACGTATTCTTCCGCACTTTCTTTCGGCTGTGCAACTACATTTTTCAAGCCATAGCCACCTGCCTCTATTTTGGCTATGGTTTTTTCCCTGATGAGGAAGTCAAAATTAGGTTTCCATTTTTGCGGGTTTTTGCCCATCAGCCATGGCGACATTTTTATGTTTTGAAAGTATTCCTGCCACCATTCCGCTCTTTGGAAACGAGGGCTTTTTTGTATCAAAACGGTAAATTTTTCTATGTTGTTTTTAGCTGTTTTTATCGGGTTTTTCAGCTCCGGCAGCGTCTTATAAAATGTTGTTATCACTGTATTTAAGAGAGCTTCTGCCTCTGCTGTGGGTTGTTTCAATTTGTAGACACTCCGTTCCGTGATCAACAGCTCGGACGGGCTGTTCCGCTTAGGCGGAACAGCTAAATTATGTTTTTTGTCGACTGTTACCGCATAAGTTGCTTTTTCATTGTGCCTTTTTGCCTCGTACATTTCTATTTGCCCTTTCTCTTTTAGATTCTTTAAATTTCTCCATAATGTGCTTCTTGAAAATGTCGTTGCTTTTGACAGCTCTGCCAGAGAAACGGAACACTGCATGTCCTTTGTGCTTTTAAGCAGCATGGACGTGAGGATGACTTTCTCTGTGGGGTTAAGAGAGCTGTTTGTCAAAACGTTGTTGATGTTTCCGGTGAGTTTCACAGCAGTTCCTCTTCTTTCAAAAGTTATTCTCCGCATGAGGAAGAGCTTTTCTGCCGTACTTTCGAAATATATAACAGTGCTCCTCCATCGACACTTGCGTTAAATGTAATTTAAGGATTGTAATAGATATCATATAGTATGTGTATAAGGATAACATATAGTAATTAAAAATACAAGTGGGTGTTGCGTCAGTTGTGATGTCGTTTGGCACTCCCCGGTAGGGAAGTCGCTTCGTACTAGAGTAAAACGCCGCGTTTTGCGCAAGCCGTCCTCTTTTTCTATCAAGTATTTAAGAATCACTAAGCGACCGTTAAGCAATCCCTCGACCTCCGATCTGCAAAGGTTCTCCATCTCCTCTTGGCTATTGTGATTACTTTAGTTTTCTGCAAGTAGTTTTATCCTGTTCTATTTGTCTTAATTGTGGTATTTTAATAGGGCTAGTCATATTTTGGGGGAGGAACTTCGATTGTTTGAGCTTATCAAAGAAATGAATTGGAATCTGCTCGGCACGCTTATAATCGTAAGCTCTGTTGTCGCATGGGTTGGCGATGTTGTAGGCATGAAGCTTGGCAAAAAAAGGATCACTTTCCTTAGTCTTCGTCCAAAACATACATCAAGAATAATATCGGTAATGACAGGCATCGGCATAGCAATTTTCACTCTCTTTGCGATAAGTATCGCATCCGAGCCTGTGCGGACCGCCCTTTTCAGTATGAATTATGTCCAAAATCAAATAACAAGCCTGACAGCCGAGTTGCAGAAGAACAGGTCCAGCCTTCAGGGAATGGAGCTTGAGCTTTTTGCCAGCAAGGATGACCTTGAGGACAAGCAGGTGGAGCTTCAGAATGTTGAAAAAAAGCTCGCTGCCGGTACAAAGAAGCTGAAAGAGGCAAATGCACAGCTCGATACAATGCGTCTCCAAGTCGCAAAAACTGAGGAGAAGCAGGCTAATCTCCTGAAGGAGAATGCCAAGATAGTGCAGGAGAGTAAGAATCTCAATATGTCCATAAGGACTCTCAAGGATGAGGCGGAGAAGCTGAAGGGCGGAATACAGAAGCTGCGCGAGGGACGCATAGCTGTTCTTACGGGAGAGCTGGTGGCTCAAGGCGTTATTCAGGAACCGTCCGTATCTTCGTATCAAGCGGAGCAGTTTATATCCCGTCTTTCGGACGAGGTATGCGCAATGATGGCTTACAGATTCGGAAAGAAGAAGGAAGATATTCCTCTTCCCGTGCTTGACGATGTGTCATATGCGGAAGTCAAAACTCTTATTACAAAGAATAAGGGAAGATGGCTTGTGCGCATGATGTCAAGTTCAAATGCGGTGGAGGGCGAACCTGTAAAAATCACGCTTCAAGCATATAAGACAAAGCTCATCTTTAAGGCGGAAGAGACTCTTTATGAAACGCATATTCCGGCACAGAGCCCGAGAAATGTCGTCGAGGAGATTGTTTTTAAGTCTCTCAAGATGCTTAATGCGGATGCTGTCCGCAAGGGAGTGTTAAGAGATCCCCTTACGGGTAATGTAGGCTCTATAGATACTGCAGAATTTATGGATTATATAGAAGGGGTAACTTTGAGCAGTACGGATAAGAAGCTCAAAATAGTTGCCGCGGGTGACATCTACACAGAAGGTCCGGTAAAAGTAAAACTAATACTCAAGTGACGAAAGAAGTAGTAAAATGCTGATTGTTGCCTGTCAAAAATGCGGAGAGATAAAGGTTCTTGCCGGTTCGCCAGATGCGAGAGGCGTGGCGAGTGCCGTTTGGACATGCGAGCACTGCGGAGCCGGGCAGGTTATGCAGCTTAATATAAGCAAGGATGCGCGCCGCGGAGATTTAAGAAAGATAATAGGAGGCCTTGCTTTGGCACCGTCTTCCGATGATTCTGCCGAAGATGATGATGGGGGCGAAGACTTAGATGAGTGAAGCAGAAAATAATGTAAACTGTCCCGGGTACTATTACTACGACAGCAAGCTGGCTGTGACACCCGAGGAACTGCAGGATTTATACCGTTTTACGAAGTGGGGAAGAAGCCGTTCTTTGGACCAAATTGCCAAAATGCTGACAGGTACGAGCATGTGCTTTTCTGTCAGGTACAACGGCAAACTCGTCGCTTTTTGCCGCATACTTACAGATTTTGTATTCAGAGCCTCTCTTTGGGATATTCTTGTCCACCCCGACCATCAGGGCAAGGGGCTCGGCTCTCAGCTTCTCTGTTATGCGATGAATCACCCCGCGATAAAGCCTGTTCCCATTGTGGTTACTTACACAAGCGAGCTCACCGACTTTATGGGGCGCCTCGGTTTTGAGGCCAGGGACGGGCTTATGATACTTCAGCGGCGGCCCATAGAGTATAGTTGATTAAGGCTGTTATTCATGTTTATCAAGGACTCGACTTTTAATATAATAAGGAACATTCTGTCGCTGATTAACAATAAACTTATCGACCACAGCATCAGAGTAACTTTTATTTTGATTAAGATGCTTCGTTACGAAGGAAGATATACGGGCCTTGAACTAAGAAAGATTCTTTTTGCCGCGGCATTTCATGACATAGGCGCATACAAGACCGAGGAAATAAGAGATTTGATGGAGTTTGACACTAAACATACGATCTCTCACTCTGTATACGGCTACCTCTTTATAAAACACTTATCATATATGCAGGATTACGCAGAAGCGGTACTATATCACCACATCCATTATAAAGACAGACTGAATTATGACTCTGCATTTATAGACCATGCCCTTAGAATACACTTGGCGGACAGAGTCGATATTTTAGGGCTTACAGTCAAAGACGATGAGATGCTGATAAGGCAGCTTACGGATTGTTCGGGAGATATTTTTAATCCCGACGATGTTGAACTTTTTATAAAAGCAGACAAAGAATATCATATTCTTGACTCAATAAGAAACGGCACTTATGAAGATGAGATCCGCGAATATTACAAAATGCTTAATCTTAGTACCGAAGATATTATGAAACTTATTAAGATGCTTGTCTTTACGATAGATTTCAGAAGCGAACAGACAGTCACACATACGATACAGATGGCGGAATTTTCTATGATTCTTGCGGAGCTTATGGGATTTGATAAAAATATGATTCAGACCATCAGGTGCGCCGCGCTGCTGCATGACATAGGGAAGATAAAGACTCCCACCTCGATATTGGAAAAAGCGGGTAAGCTTACTTTACCTGAGCGTTCAGTGATGGAACTTCACGTGGTTCATACCAGAGAGATAATAAAAAATGCGGTGCTGCCCGAGGTTTTGGAGATTGCGGCGCGCCACCATGAAAAACTTGACGGCAAAGGGTATCCGCAGGGGCTTTGTGACAGCGATCTGACTCTTCCGCAGAGAATACTTGCCGTTGCGGATATCGCAAGCGCTCTTTTGAGCAAAAGAAGCTATAAGGAAAAAATGTCGAAGAATTCTGTTATAAAGGTACTCAACAATATGGCTGACGACTATAAAATTGACGCTTCTGTAGTAAAGGTATTTATTGATAACTACGATTACATAATAGATGCCGCCGAAAATAATATAAAAGATGTCATCGATAGATATGAATCTTTGAAATATGAATACCACAGATGTGTCGCAAAGTATAAAGCTATAGAGAATAAATTTCCCGAGAAGAACGCCCTTTTCTCTCAGCAGCTATGACGATGAAAGAGCCTGTTTGCGGATGCAAGCAGGCTCTTTCAATTTTAAGGATTTATCTTTCCAGGAGTTTGCTTATAAGGTCGGTGAATTTTTTGCCGTCCGCGATAGCTTCACCGTCCGATATTGAGGCAAGGCCCATGAAGAGCTCTCCCCACTCGGCCATGTCGGAATTTTCGTTTTCAGCCTCGAGAGCAGCTCTCTTTATGAGAGGATGGCTTGGGTTCAGCTCTAAGACTCTCTTTTCCTCGGGAACTTCCTGTCCCATGGAGCGGAAGAAATTTCTCATCTGTGGCGATATAGGTTCGCCTTTCTGGACGAAACATGCGGGAGAATCGACTAGTCTTGTCGATATTTTTACATCCTCTACGGCATTTTTCAAAGAATCCTTGATTCTGCCCGCAAAGCCTGTCTTTTCAAGGTTTTCTTTGTCCTTGCTCTCGTCCTTCTCCGTTCCGTCGGGAAGCTCTATGTCTTCCACCGATACTGAGACAAAGTCGTAATCCTTGAACTTACGGGCGTTGTTTACCCATATTTCATCAACGGCATCTCCGAGAACGAGGACTTCGATGCCCTTCTTCTTGAATGTTTCCAGCTTCGGGGAGTTTTTCAGGTTCTCGGCTGCTCCGCCGGTGATGTAGTATATTTTTTTCTGTCCGTCCGTCATGCGGGAGACGTAGTCTTCCAATGTTGTCTCGTCTTCTTTTGTGCTCATAAGAAGGGCGAGTTTCATTATCTGTTCTCTGTTCTTTGTGTCGGATACGATGCCCTCTTTAAGCACCATGCCGAAAGCCTGCCAGAATTTTTTGTATTCTTCTGCTCTTTCCTGTTTCATTTTGCGGAGCGAGTCCAGAACTTTGCGCGTAAGGCCGTTCTTTATAATGTTTGTCTGTCTGTCTTGCTGGAGTATCTCACGGGATACATTCAACGAGAGATCTTCGGAATCGACAACTCCCTTTATGAAACGCAGGTATTCCGGAATGAGGTCGCGGCAGTCGCTCATTATGAACACGCGGCGGATATAGAGCTGCACGCCGTGTTTTCCCTCTTGGTAGAAGAGATCCATGGGCGGGCGTGAGGGAATGTAGAGCAGTGCGCGGAATTCGCTGGAGCCTTCTGCCTTATATGAGATGCGCTCCATCGGGTCTTCCCAGTCGTGGGTGATGTGGCGGTAAAATTCTTTGTATTCGTCCTCCGTCACTTCACTTTCGGGGCGTGTCCAAAGTGCTTTCATGGAGTTGACGGGCTCTTCCTTCTCGTCCTCTTTTTTCTCTTTAGATTTGTCTTCAAGCATAATCGGGTATGTGACGAAGTCGGAATACTGTTTTATTATGCCGCGCAGAGTCCACTCGGAGAGGTAGTCTTTAATCTCGTCGTGTTCGTCTTCGGCTTCTTTCTTCTTCATGTGAAGGGTGATTGTTGTCCCGTTTGATGTACGGCTTCCGTCGCCGATTGTGTATGTGCCGTCGCCCGTAGATTCCCAGAACGAGCTTTGATCCGTTCCCGCTTTGAGTGTCTCGACTGTTACTTTGTCTGCCGCTATGAAGCTGGAGTAGAATCCTACTCCGAACTGCCCGATAAGGTCGCTGTTAGTTCCCGACTTGGCTTCCTGCATAGCTTTCATAAATTCTTTAGTTCCGCTGCGTGCGATTGTGCCGAGATATGAGACAAGCTCCTCGCGGCTCATCCCGATGCCGTTGTCGGAGATTGTAAGCGTGCCCGCGTCCTTGTCGATTGCGATATCAATTCTGCCGTTTTTTGCCAAATCCGCTATTTCCTGATTGCTGAGACCCTCTATGCGAAGCTTGTCAATGGCGTCGGAGGCGTTGGATATAAGCTCTCTGACGAAGATATCGGGGTTTGAGTACACGGAGTGGATCATAAGCTCCAGTACCTGTTTTGCCTCACTTTGAAACTCGTGTTTTTCCATGTTCTGTGTCATAATGTTTCCTCCTTGAAATAAAATACGAGCATGGAGCGGTGTATATTATAACCGCCTCCATGCTCTTTTGGCTATTTATCCGCCGGGTTTATAACATGAATTACAAGGTCATTGCCTTGATTTTCTACATTCAGCACGGAACCGTCCTCGGCGGTTCCTCCGATTATAAGGCGTGCTATCTGTGTCTCCAGTTTCTTTTGGAGATAGCGTTTCAGCGGCCTTGCTCCGTACACGGGGTCATATCCGTTCTTTGCGGCTACGGCAAGTGCTTCGGGTGTTACGTTCAGAGTTATATTTCTGTCTTTGAGCCTTGACTCGAGTTGTGCCAGAAGGAGTTTTACAATCTTTGTTATCTCTTCCAAACGCAGTGGCTTAAAGAATATTATCTCATCCACCCTGTTTAAAAATTCCGGGCGGAAGCCGGCACGCAGAGCGGACATGACTTCGTTTTTGGCGATGTCGGATATCTCGCCTGTGGAGCTGTTCATGCCGGTTATCAAAGACTGAGCTCCGATATTGCTCGTCATTATAATGACGCAGTTCTTAAAGTTGACGGTGCGCCCGTGGCTGTCCGTCACACGTCCGTCATCGAGTATCTGAAGCAGGATGTTGAATACATCGGGATGAGCCTTCTCTATTTCGTCAAACAGGATTACGGAATAGGGGTGTTTGCGCACCGCTTCGGTGAGCTGACCTCCCTCATCATAGCCGACATATCCCGGAGGCGCTCCTACGAGACGCGAGACTGAGTGTTTTTCCATGTACTCGGACATATCTATGCGTATGATATTTTCTTCCGAATCAAATAGGGCTTCCGCAAGTGTCCTTGCAAGCTCTGTCTTTCCCACTCCCGTCGGGCCAAGGAAGATGAAAGAGCCTATAGGACGTTTCGGATCTTTTATGCCGGAGCGCGCGCGGAGAACGGCGTCAGCCACAAGCTCGACAGCCTCATCCTGTCCGACAACACGCTCATGCAGGATGCTGTCTAAGTGGAGCAGCTTTTCCTTCTCCCCCTCAACGAGCCTTGTAACCGGTATGCCTGTCCACTTTGCCACAATCTCGGCTATCTCATCGTCTGTCACTTCTTCGCGCAGGAGCTTTGAACCGTTCTTTGAGGCGGCGTTCCTTTCCTCTTCCGCAAGCTTCTTTTCAAGCTCGGGTAGAGTACCGTGGCGGAGCTGGGCTGCTTTGTTTAGGTCATATTCTCGCTCGGCCTTTTCTATATCGTGGCGTACTTTTTCTATTTCCTCGCGCAGAGAGCGAACTTTTGCAATGGCTTCTTTTTCTGTCTCGTATTGGGCGCGCAAAGTGTTTGCTTCTTCTTTCCGATCCGCAAGCTCTTTTCTCAGAATATCAAGCCTGTCTTTGCTTGCTTTGTCCTTTTCGTTTTTCAGAGCGGCTTCTTCGATTTCGAGCTGCATCACACGGCGCGATACATCGTCAAGCTCGGAAGGCATGGAGTCTATATCAGTGCGTATCATGGCACAGGCTTCGTCCACAAGGTCTATCGCTTTGTCCGGCAGGAACCTGTCGGAAATGTACCTGTTTGAAAGCACCGCAGCCGCGACCAGAGCGTTGTCTTGGATTCTTACTCCGTGGTGGAGCTGGAATCTCTCCTTCAGGCCGCGCAGTATAGATATTGTGTCCTCCACGTCTGGGGCTTCGACGAGAACGGGCTGGAATCGTCTTTCAAGAGCGGCATCTTTTTCGATGTAGTTTCTGTATTCTTCGAGTGTTGTAGCTCCTATGCAGTGAAGTTCGCCTCTCGCAAGCATAGGCTTCAGCATATTGCCCGCGTCCAGAGCTCCTTCCGCCTTTCCCGCTCCGACGATGGTGTGGAGTTCGTCGATAAAGAGAATGACTCTGCCCTCGCTCTTCTTAACTTCATTTAAAACGGCTTTTAAGCGCTCTTCAAATTCACCGCGGAATTTTGCTCCCGCAAGCAGAGAACCCATGTCCAAAGCGAAGATAGACCGGTCTTTGAGGCCTTCCGGGACATCTCCCTTAAATATTCTTATCGCAAGTCCTTCCACGACGGCAGTCTTGCCTACGCCGGGTTCGCCTATCAGAACGGGGTTGTTTTTTGTCTTTCTGCTTAGGATGCGTATTACTCTCCGTATTTCCTCATCCCGTCCTATAACTGGGTCGAGTTTATTCTCCCTTGCCGCCTTTACGAGATCACGGCCGTACTTTTCCAAAACGTCGTAAGTGTCCTCGGGATTGTCGCTTGTCACTCTCTGGCTTCCTCTGACATCGGAGAGTGTTTTTAAAAAATTATCCGTGGTTATGGAAAACGCCGCGAAGGTTTTTCCCGACGGAGTGGCGCTGCCTTCTTCCAGCAGAGCGAGAAATATGTGTTCTACGGAGACAAATTCGTCTTTGAGCTTATCTGCCTCATCCTCTGCTTTGACCAGAAGAGAAGAGAGACGCTGAGAGACGAAGATTTTGCCTGCCTCTTGTCCCGCTCCGGAAATTCTTGGGCGCTTGCGCAGCTCCATCTCTAATGCGGCGGAAATATTCTGTACAGGCACATTCATCTTTTCGAGCAGTTTCGGGATGAGGCCGTTTTCCTGGTTAATCAGAGCAAGAGCCAAATGCTCTCCGTCAACTTCCTGATGCCCGTGCCTTATTGCGCTGTTTTGAGCGTCGTAAAATGCTTCCTGTGATTTTTGAGTTAGTTTATTCATATTCATGGATTGTACCTCCCAACGATTATTAACTAATACTGACCATTCATTGATATTATATAGGTCAAATAAAATCAGACAATATCGAATGGCGATATCTAAGTTGCATTACAGGAAAATATTTTTTATAATAGGCTTGTATCTTTCTTATTCTTAGAATATCAAATTATTCTATCGTATTTTAAAAGAAGTTTAGTTCTATATGAAAAAATTCAGAGAAAATGAAAATTTCACGTCTATTTTTCAAAAATGCTCTTGACAAGGTTTTGATATCGGTTATAGTTGGGTAGTCGAGCGAGAGTTCGATTTATAATTTTTCCTGTTGGGAGGCAACACATTGAAAAGCAACGGCACAGTAAAATGGTTCAACGCAACTAAGGGCTATGGTTTTATCACCACCGACGAAGGCAACGATGTATTCGTGCACTTCAGCGCAATCCAGGGCGACGGCTTCAAGACCCTCGATGAAGGCCAGAAGGTTTCCTTCGAAATCACCCAGGGCAGCAAAGGCCCCCAGGCTTCTGACGTAGAGAAGATATAACTGTAAGAAGCATTTCTTTATACTAATAATATAAGAAATCGACTATTAAAAGAGGATTGCGTGTATTCGCAGTTCTCTTTTTATTTATAATGTGAAAAATATCGAGCGGCGAAAATTTATCCGTTCGATATTTTTTTGTAAAATTACTATTGTTATATATAGTATTTTTCACTTGCGCCGCACGGTGATTTTGGTCTATTGTAGAGGCGAATTGCATGATGCGATGAAAAGCGTGAAAAATTTTGAACGCACGCAGCATTCCGCGACAGGTTATTCAAATATGAATTATAATAGACTATTATTATGTACAGAATACAGTCAGGAGGCTGAACATGTCCCTTTTAAAAGACAGAGAACTTCCCTTGTCAAAACTTCGCCGTGTCGCGGATGTCGCCGCGCTGGGCTTTAAGACCACCAAAAGCGTGGAAAAATTAAACGGACTTATCGGACAGGAACGCGCCGTCCGTGCTGTAAATTTTGCCCTTTCGGTTCAGAGCAAGGGTTATAACATATTTATGGTGGGAGAGCCCGGAAGCGGACGCACCTCCTACGCCATGGAGGAACTGACAAGGGCAGCGTCCAAACTGCCTGCTCCAGACGACTGGGTTTATGTCTTTAATTTTGAGGACGCGGGAGTCCCCCTTGCCGTTAATATGCCTGCTGGGAAGGGTAAAGAGCTCTCGAAAGACGCGGAAATAGTCGTTGAGGATTTGAAGTCGGCTCTTGCAAAGGCTTTTGATAATAATGAATATGAGGACAGCAAAGCGCAGCTTGTAAAAAGTTTTCAGGAAGTTGTCAACAAACTCATGGAGGAACTCAAGGAGTGGGCGGAGGAGAAGAAGTTCGCCATAAAGAGAACGCCCCAGGGCTTTGTCAATCTTCCGATGATAATGGCTCCTCCCATAAAGGAAGAGTCCGAAGATGGCAAAACGGAAACATCGGACGAACAAGCCGAAAAAGAGCCGGAGCTTGTCCTTCGCGAGATGCAGCAGGATGAGTTTGAGAGTCTCTCCGATGAAGAGCAGGACGCACTGCAGAAGGTTTCCGAGGAGATTTCGCAGAAGACGCTTGTCACGCTGCGTCAGATACGCGAGCGCGAGAAGGATCTCAAAGAAAAGATAAAAGAGCTGGAAGGGCAGATATGCCGCGGCGCGATAGAGCCCATTCTTTCCGAGTTCCGCGTAAAATATTCCCCCAACGAGAAGCTGTCTCACTGGATGGATAAATTTACGGAAGATGTTGTGCTGAACTTTAACGCATTTTTGGCGGCCGCGCGGGATGAGAATGCGGAGGTTGATTTTACAAGGTATGAGGTAAATGCCTTTGTTTCAAATAATCCCAACGACGGAGCACCGGTTATAAAAGAGACAAATCCCATATACTACAATCTGGTCGGCAAAGTGGAGTACGAGAGCAAGCAGGGCAACCTCTACACGGATTTCCGCAGGATAACGCCGGGCTCGATGCACAGAGCGAACGGTGGCTTTCTGCTTCTTGAGGCTGATGAGCTGCTGCGCCAGTTTATGTCGTGGGATGTACTGAAAAGGGTATTGCGCTGCCGCGAGCTCTCAATCGAGAACTTGGGAGAACAGCTCGGCTATGTGCCTGTCTCTTCGCTGCGTCCCGAGGCTGTGCCGATTGATATGAAGGTAGTCGTGGTGGGAACTCCTTACCTCTATTATCTGCTGAATATATATGACCCGGAGTTCCAGAAGATATTCAAAATAAAGGCGGACTTCGATACGGATATGCCGCGGACTGCGGAATCCGAAATGCAGCTCGCTCAGTTTGTCGCGGGTTTTGTGGAGCATGAGGGAAAACTTAATTTCTCCGCAGGCGCGGTGGGTGAGATTATAGAGTATGCTTCGCGGCTCGTGGACGACAGCGGAAAGATGTGCACTCAGTTTAATAAAATAGCGGAAATCCTTGTTGAATCCACTGCATGGGCAAAGAGCGAAGGGAAAAAGCAAGTTGCCGTGGCTCATGTCAGGAAGGCTATAGGCGAAAAAATCTTCCGTTCCGACCTTCTCGAAGCAAAGATACTCGAAGGTTTCACGGAAGGCGCCGTTCGGATAGACACATCAGGAACAGCGGTAGGGCAGATAAACGGTCTTACTGTTCTGCAGCTTTTTGACCACAGCTTCGGAGCGCCCGTCAGGATAACCGCCAATGTCTACATGGGACAGGAAGGTATTGTGAATATCGAAAGAGAGGTCAGTATGACAGGGCCTATCCACAATAAGGGGCTTCTCATACTTTCAAGCTATCTCGGGCGTATGTACGCTCATGATTGCCCGCTTTCGATAACGGCGCGTATCGCTTTTGAGCAGACATACGGAGGCATAGAGGGTGACAGCGCTTCATCCACTGAGCTTTACTGCCTTCTCTCCGCCATTTCCGGTGTGCCGCTGAAGCAGGGAATAGCCGTCACCGGTTCCGTTGACCAGTTCGGCAATGTACAGCCTATCGGCGGAGCAAATGAGAAAATAGAAGGCTTCTTCACATATTGCAAGGCAAGCGGGCTCACAGGCGAGCAGGGAGTGATGATTCCGCACCAGAATGAGCGCAACTTAATGCTGAGTCACGAAGTTCTGGAAGCTGTTAAAAAAGGTAAGTTCCATATCTGGAGCGTGCGCACCATAGACGAAGGAATAGAGATTCTAAGCGATGTAAAAGCGGGCACGCCCGATAAAGAGGGCGAGTATGGCGCGGATACGATACACGGCAAGGTTAAGTCGTCGCTGGAAGAATGGATTATCCGCTCATACAGGCACAAGAAGAAGATACATGACATAATCGAGCCGAAGAAGAAAAAGGAGTCCAAGAAAAAGGACGCCAAAAACAGCGATGCGGAAGAAGGCGCGAAAGAGAGCCATGAATAAGCCCTCCCACGCAAAAGAGATCCTTGACGCATTTGAACAGTTATGGGGCTGTGAGGGGCGAGATTTCCCCGAATATGAGCATGAAGAGCCCATGGACGGACTCATGCTGACTGTGCTATCCCAGAATACTAACGATAAAAACAGGGACAAGGGCTTTGATCAGCTAAAGGCCGATTTTCCCACATGGGATGATGTGGCTGCCGCCTCTGTTGCGGATATAACGGATAGGATAAGATGCGCTGGACTGGGAGAGATAAAGGCGGGGCGCATGAAAGAGATACTTGCCATAGTCAAAGAGAAATTCGGCGTTCACTCGATAAAGGGACTTTTTGAATGGTCTCCCGAGGAAGCGAAGAAATTTCTTGTCTCTCTGCCCGGTGTCGGTGTCAAAACGGCGGCCGTGGTTCTTATGTTCGACCTTGCGATGCCAGCTTTTCCCGTGGACACTCATGTTGCGAGAATAAGCAGGAGAATAGGCTGGGTTCCGGAGAAAATGGCGGCAGATAAGATACAGGAGTATTTGGAGGCAACTCTGCCTTCGGAAAGATTTCACGGAGGACATCTCAACTTCCTTGAGCACGGGCGTCATATATGCGACGCGCGCAAGCCGAAATGCGGGGAGTGCCCTATATTGGAATGGTGCAAATATGGCAAAGAAAATTCACAGAAAAAAGTTATAAAAAAACAGTTGACATCCTCGGAAAAATCAGTATAATAGCCACTGTTGTCGCTGATGAGGCACAGAGCGAGCGAGCGGGCGGATAGCTCAGCGGGAGAGCGCCTGCCTTACACGCAGGTGGTCGTAGGTTCGATCCCTATTCCGCCCACCAACGACACAAAAAGTGGAGCTGTAGCTCAATTCGGTTAGAGCGCTGGCCTGTCACGCCAGAGGTCGCGGGTTCAAGTCCCGTCAGCTCCGCCACTTTTTCAACGCCACTGAGATGGCGGGATAGCTCAGTAGGTAGAGCAACGGACTGAAAATCCGTGTGTCCCCAGTTCAACTCTGGGTCCCGCCACCAGTTACAATATGCGGAAGTAGCTCAGGGGTAGAGCACAACCTTGCCAAGGTTGGGGTCGGGGGTCCGAATCCCCTCTTCCGCTCCATCGATAATTAAACCCTTCTGAAAGTATTTCAGAAGGGTTTTTTTTGTACCTTAACTCTTCCGATATTACTGATTTATACACTATATTGCCTGACAATATTTTTTAAATAGTCTATAATGTATCTGGTATAGGCGTTGCAGCCGCAGCTGTTTGTCTCTTCTGCACCAAGAGGATGTGTTGCTGTCTGTGCGGCTTTTAGAAAGAGCTTATCCTGTTTTGTAGATTACCGACATTCTTTTGTACAGACTGCACATGCTTTCTCTGTCTTATTTGTGTTTTCGGTCGGGACGCGGACGAAGGAGTTGAGGAGTGTATGATGTTTACGGAGAGACAGATGTTTTGTAAGCTGACATCGTCGATTAGTGCTGTACTTATACTCTTTATTTCAATTCTCGCGAGCCCGTATGTAAATAATACATTCAACGGAGATACTGCCGTTGGTTCAATGCAGTTCTTTGTCGAAAACGGCGTGTTCCCTCTGACGGAAGCGGAAAGACTGCCTGCTCAGATACAGCGTCCTTCTCCAATGATGTTTGCATACCTTTTTGGAGGACAGAGAAGCAGAAACAAGGTATTGGCCGGTTCCTTCGTTCCTATATGCTCCTTACACCACCTCAGCTCTCTCTTATCTTTTACCGGAACCACTGTCTTCTTTGTTAAATCAGAGTGTTTTAATGCTTACTCATCTATTTTAATGAAAACAGTGTGTAAACGAGAATAATTCCTACTGCAGAGTTCTCTGCCTGTCCAGTTTCATACGGGTTTGGCAGGCTCTCTGTACCTCCTGTAAATGACACAGCGTGACGGCTCAGAAGAAGAACATACTTCTCGCAGAGTTTATATTTTTTCTGAGCCTATTTTATTGTTGTTTTTAACAGGGAGGAATTATATATGAGTGATGTCCTTGATAAGATAGAGAAACCCAGTCAGATAGATTTGGATGAGCTGATGCGGAAATATGACACCGAAGCCCGTTTCAGAACGCTTTCCGGGCTTGCAGGCAAGGTTGTCATGCTTCTTGCAATAGCTATGTCGTGTTTCCATTTTTATACTTCCGGCTTCGGACTTCTGCTTGCACAGAAGCAGGGCGCGGTGCATCTCGCATTTACACTGGCGCTTGTGTTTCTGCTTTATCCAATGAGTTCAAAACAATCTAAAACTTCCGGAATCCCGTTTTATGATTATATTCTGGCTGCTCTCGGAGTTGCATCCGCAATGTATCTTGTAGTATTTTTTAACGAACTTACTACAAGAGCGGGGCTTCCCACCAGAACAGACCTTATAATGGGATTTTTGCTGATAGCTACACTTTTGGAAGCTACAAGGCGTATATCCAACCCGGTTCTTCCGTCCCTTGCCATAGTAGCTTTGCTTTATTGCTACTTCGGACGTTCTATGCCTGAAATGATTGCCCATAGGGGTTTTTCGATAGAGCGTATAATAAATCATATGTATCTCGGAACGGAAGGAATCTTCGGAACGCCTCTTGAAGTTTCCTCCACATTTGTTTTCATGTTCATCCTGTTCGGTTCCGTGCTTGAGAAAACAGGCCTCGGCAAGTTTATAATCGACCTTTCTATGGCTTTGGCAGGCTGGTCCACGGGCGGCCCCGCAAAAGTCGCGGTTGTCAGCTCTGGCCTTATGGGTATGGTTTCGGGCTCATCAGTAGCCAATGTCTGCACAACCGGTATGTTTACTATACCTCTTATGAAGAGTGTCGGATATGAACCGCACTTTGCGGGAGCAGTAGAAGCCGTGGCATCAACCGGCGGACAGATAATGCCCCCGGTTATGGGAGCTGCCGCGTTTATTATGGCTCAAATCTTGGGAGTTCCATACATGGAAGTCGTTATAGCGGCGATAGTTCCCGCCATGCTTTACTACTTTGCGGTTATGGTGCAGGTCCACTTTGAAGCATCGCGTCTGGGGCTTAAGGGCATTCCTTTTGCACAGCTACCGCCCCTTGCTCCTCTGCTCAAATCAAAGGGATTCCTCCTTATCCCGCTTATTGCGATTATCTACTTCCTGCTCGCAGGTTTTACACCTCTTAAGTCCGCCTTCAACGGTATCCTTGTCAGTTTTGTCCTTTCGTGGCTTAACAAGGAGACACGTCTGACACCCCCGAGAATAATCGAAGCTTTTGAAGCGGGCGCGCGCGGAGCGATAGGCGTGGCCTGTGCATGTGCCACGGTCGGCATGATAGTCGGCATGGGTACACTTACCGGTCTTGCGCTTCGCATAGCAAATGCTATAGTGGCTTTGGCGGGCGGAAGCAAGATTCTTACTCTCTTCTTCACAATGCTTGCCAGCCTGCTGCTCGGTATGGGACTTCCCACAACGGCAAACTTCATAGTAACAAGCACAATGGCGGCTCCGGCCCTCTTCCTGCTTGGTGTTCCTCCTATGGCGGCCTATATGTTTGTCTTCTACTTCGGAATAGCGGCAGACCTTACGCCTCCCGTTGCTTTGGCTGCTTACGCAGGTGCGGGAATAGCCGGCTCCGACCCGATGAAGACCGGTATTACGGCCTTTAAGCTGGCTCTTGCAGGGTTTATTGTCCCTTATATCTACGTCTATAACCCTATTCTTCTCTTTATTGACGTAGAGCCTCTGACTATGGTTCAGGCTATATGCACGGCTCTTATAGGAGTGTTCCTGCTGGCCATGTCCACCATAGGATACTTTAAGGCGCAAATGCCTTGGTACCTGCGCGCACTGGCTTTTGTCGGAGCTCTGGGTCTGCTTACACCAGGTACGATAACCGACCTCTGCGGACTTGCTGTTCTCGCATTGATTTATTTTATACAGAGCCATAAGGCAAAGAAGGCAGCAGCAAATTAAGGTGTTTTGCAAATTCAATTAAATATCTATAAGTATTAACTTGTTAGTTCTGCCGTATCTAAGCTATCTTGTACGGCAGAACTAATTTTTTAAAAAATAAAATATATTCACACATAGTACCTGAAAAGATATATAATGGTATTGTTGAGATTTTAGGCTTTAAACTGCGAAAAAGCTTGTTTGATCTTACTGTTGAAGCTGAGGTGCGGACTTGTGCATGAAAAAGGCATAGAGACATTTTTAGCTGTGGCGATGTCGAGAACGTTGGGAAAAGCCGCGGATCTTCTTAATGTCACGCAGTCTACAATAAGCTACAACTTAAGCGAGCTGGAGTCCGACATGGGAATGCTCTTGGTTGACAGGCAGAAGGGCATGAAATCCGTTCACCTGACCCCTGCCGGTGAAAGTTTTCTGCCTCTGGCCCTTAAGTGGCAGGAAGTGAGCCGTGAAATTTCAAATGCCAAAAATCTCGGTTCGGAGCATGTACTTTCCGTAGGAGGAACAGCTAACGTGAACTGTTGCTTAATGTCGGATGTGTACAGAGATCTGCTTGCTCATAATCCCCCCGTATGCCTTAAAATATATACAGATTTATCTGACAGAATGTCCCGTGCAGTAGAGAATAGGGATTTGGATGTGGCAATAGTGCTTCACGAAGAAAATAGCCGCTATATTCAGGCAGAACCGTTTTTCAGCGAGCCTATGGTTGCAGCCAGAGTGCCGTTTGAGAACGAAGACGTAGAAAGCTGTATTTCATCATCAAATCTTCATCCGGAACAGGAGTTCTACATAGAGTGGAGCGGCGCGTACAGGCTGTGGCACGACCATTTGTGGAAGCAGTCAAAGACTTCAAATATAAGGGTTGATTCGGTAAATCTGGCAGCATCCCTTATATCGAAACCGGGTCAGTGGTGTATTATTCCTCAGTCGGAAAAAGGAGTTTTTGAAAAATCTGCGGTAAGTGTTGTTTTTCACAGCATTACAGAGCATCCGCCCGATTTGATCTATTACAAGCTGACACATCGCAGTCCAAAGGTGACATCTCTGCCGGGGCTTGCAATATTTAACGAAGTTTCCTCAAAAAGAGGCTTTAACTAAAATACAGCGAGGTTTTAATATGAACATAGCATCAATTATTGACCATACCAATTTGAATCCCGATGCTTCGGCGGAAGATATAACGAAGCTGTGCGAAGAGGCACGCAAGTTTGGTTTCGCATCTGTCTGCGTGAACTCATCGTATGTCCCTTTGGCTTCCTCACTTCTTGACGGCAGTGATGTAAAAGTCTGTTCTGTCGTTGGTTTTCCGCTCGGTTCATGCCTCACGGAGAGCAAGGCTTTTGAAGCATCGTGCGCTGCGTCGCATGGCGCATCCGAGATAGATATGGTCATTAACCTCTCTTGGCTGAAAGACGGAGAGGACGAAAAGGTGAAGAATGATATTGGGTCTGTGGTTCAAGCCGTGCCGGGATGCATTGTCAAAGTTATTATTGAAACTTGCCTGCTCACCGATGCTGAGAAGATAAAAGCATGTCTTTTGGCAAAAGAAGCAGGCGCTCATTTTGTCAAAACATCAACAGGATTTTCAAAGGGCGGCGCTGCTGCGTCCGATGTTCGGCTTATGCGCGAAACGGTGGGGGAGGGTATGGGAGTTAAGGCTTCCGGCGGAATCAGAGACAGAATTGCGGCGGAGGAGATGATTTCCGCGGGCGCTGATCGTCTAGGTACGTCGAAATCAGTGTATATATGTCGCTAAGACTTATATATAAAATTTTTGCAAAAGAAGGGAGGCAGCGGCACATATAAATTAATTTTTGCCAATGCCGGATTGCAGTTCTCGCCATGTTCGGCTTTGTGCACAAGGGAGGATTTTGCGGTGAGTGAAATAGACTTAAAGAAAACAGAAACACAGCCTGAAAACGAAAAAATCGATATTGAAGATTTAATGCGGAAATATGACACTGAGGCGCGTTTTCGTGCACTCATAGGGTGGCAGGGAAAACTTGTAACCATCGCTGCCATTCTCATGTCATGCTTCCATTTCTACACGTCCGGCTTCGGCCTTCTGCTCGCACAGAAGCAGGGTGCCGTTCATCTCGCATTCACACTCGGACTGGTATTTCTCCTATATCCTTTCTCATCCAAGCAGTCAAAAACAAGCGGAATTCCGTTTTATGATTTTATCTGCGCCGCAATAGGCGCTGCTTCGGCTCTTTATATCGTATTCTTTTTTGATGAACTTGTCACACGTTCGGGGCTTCCTACAACAACGGACCTTGTGATGGGCTTCCTGCTTATCGCATCCCTGCTTGAGGCAACAAGGCGTATTTCAAACCCGATTCTTCCCGGGCTTGCAGTGCTGGCCTTGCTCTACTGCTACTTTGGACGCAGTATGCCGGAAATGCTTGCGCACAGAGGATTCTCAGTCGCGCGTATCGTCAACCACATGTATCTAGGCACTGAAGGTATCTTCGGCACGCCTCTGGAAGTCTCTTCAACATTTGTTTTTATGTTTATATTATTTGGTTCTGTTTTGGAAAAGACAGGACTTGGAAAATTTATAATTGACCTCTCTCTGGCATTAGCGGGATGGTCTACAGGCGGTCCGGCAAAAGTCGCCGTTGTAAGCTCGGGACTTATGGGAACAGTTTCAGGCTCATCTGTCGCCAATGTGTGCACGACAGGTATGTTTACAATACCTCTTATGAAGAGTGTCGGATACGAGCCGCACTTTGCGGGAGCAGTTGAAGCCGTCGCATCCACGGGCGGACAGATAATGCCCCCTGTCATGGGCGCCGCAGCATTTATTATGGCTCAGATATTGGGAGTTCCGTACATGGAAGTCGTGCTTGCGGCAGTAGTCCCAGCCCTGCTCTACTACTTTGCGGTTATGGTGCAGGTGCACTTTGAAGCGACAAGACTTGGTCTTAAGGGCATCCCGTTCTCGCAGCTTCCTCCTCTTTGGCCATTGCTTAGATCAAAGGGATTCCTGCTTATTCCCCTTATCGCCATAATCTACTTCCTCCTTGCGGGCTTCACACCGCTTAAAGCTGCATTTAACGGCATTCTTGTAAGTTTTGTCCTTTCATGGCTCAACAAGGAAACTCGCCTGACTCCGAAAAGGATTCTGGAAGCTTTTGAGTCAGGGGCACGCGGTGCAATAGGTGTCGCCTGCGCATGTGCTACCGTCGGCATGATTGTCGGTATGGGAACCCTGACCGGACTGGCGCTTCGCATAGCTAATGCTATCGTTGCTCTTGCAGGCGGAAGCAAGATTCTCACACTATTCTTCACAATGATTGCAAGCTTGCTTCTGGGAATGGGACTTCCGACAACGGCTAACTTTATTGTAACAAGCACAATGGCCGCTCCCGCACTCTTCCTTCTGGGCGTTCCCGCAAAAGCGGCTTACATGTTTGTATTCTACTTTGGTATAGCCGCAGACCTTACTCCTCCTGTCGCCCTCGCCGCTTATGCCGGTTCCGGCATCGCCGGCTCAGATCCTATGAAGACCGGTATTACGGCATTTAAGCTTGCGCTTGCAGGCTTCCTTGTCCCCTATATCTACGTCTACAATCCGATGCTGCTCTTCATCGATGTTGAACCGATGGCAATGGTACAGGCAATATTTACAGCTCTTATGGGAGTATTCCTGCTCTCCATGTTCACAATAGGCTACTTTAAGGCTCCTATGGCGTGGTATCTGCGTCTAGTCGCATTTGCAGGCTCCCTCTGCCTGCTCATTCCGGGAACTTTGACGGACTTGGGCGGACTTGCCGTACTTGCTGTGATATATGTCCTGCAGTCAGCAAAAGCAAAGAAAATGAGAGCGGCGGGTATTCCTCTTACAGAGGCGGAGAAAGAAAAGAGCTCTTTATAGCTTATTCTCTCTTTAAAAAAACCCAGAATAGAGTATAATAGCTCATAATAACGCTACATAAGTTAACCAAAACACCTTAAGGCTGTAGGAGGATTAATAAAATCCTCACAGAAATATAATATAAGAGGAGGAACAGAAATGAAGAAAGTCATCATCGTAGCACTTGTAGCAGTAATGGCAGCATTTTCATTCACAGCAATGGCATCAGCGGCGACATACATGTCCGTCGCAACAGGCGGTACCTCCGGTACATACTATGCAGTCGGCGGCGCTCTCGCAGCAGCAGTAACCAAAGACGGCAAAGTACAGTGCACGGCGGAAACAGGAAATGCCTCTGTCGCCAATGCAAACCTTATTTCAACAAAAGGTATCGAAATCGCATTTGTACAGAACGACATCACATACTGGGCAGTAAACGGACAGCTCATGTTCCAGGGCAAGCCCCTTAAGAACATCCGTGCAGTTGCCTCCCTCTATCCCGAACATGTCCAGATGGTTGTAACAAAGAACTCCGGAATCAAAAAGTTCACAGACCTTAAGGGCAAAAGAGTCGGAGTCGGTGCACCCGGTTCAGGCGTTGAAGGCGACGTACAGGCACTCTTTAAGATCGCCGGACTCACATACAAAGACCTCGCAAAGGCCGACTTCCTTGACTTCGCAGCAACAGCAGGACGCTTCAAGGATGACCAGATCGACGCCGGATTCGTCGTTGCCGGTTACCCGACAGCAGCTCTTATGGACCTCACAACAACAAAAGACAACGTAACACTGTTCAGCTTTGACGATGCATTCCTCAAGAAGCTCAACAAGGAATATCCGTTCTTCATTTCCAGCACAATCCCCGCCAACACATACAGCGGAATCAAACAGGCTGTTAAGACACCTGCCGTTATGGCAATCCTTATCACACACGCTGATGTTCCCGAAGCAGACGTTTACAATTTTGTAAGCTCAATGTTCAAGAACCTCAACGACATAAAGGCAGCCCACGCAAAGGGTAAGGAAATTACACTTAAGGGCGCTCTTGACGGACTTACAGCACCTCTCCATCCCGGCGCAGCGAAGTTCTACAAAGAAAAGGGACTCATTAAGTAAGATACTTAAACAAATTACCTACACGGAAGACCTCGTTGCAAAACGGGGTCTTTTTTTATGGCTGATTTTTTTTCTGAAAATTATAGTAATATATAGACAGCATACTCAGAGGGGGTGCCGTGATGATCGAAAGATTGTATGAGATGAAGGCATTTTCGGCTCTTGGCGCCAGGAATTTTCGTATTTTCATATTCGGACAGACGGTTTCTCTTGTAGGGACGTGGATGCAGCGCCTTGCCATGAGCTGGCTGGTGCTTCGCATTACGGGGTCTGCGGCTGGGCTTGGGCTTGTTGAAATGTCAAACCAGGCTCCTATTCTTATAACGGGATTCCTTGCCGGCAGTATATTGGATCGTTATGATATGAAAAAAATATTGATAATAACTCAGACTCTCTGTCTCCTGCAGGCTTTGGCTCTTGCAGTACTGGATTTTTCCGGCAGTATAAGGTACATGCAGGTGTTGATGCTGAGTCTTATGCTCGGTATCGTGACTTCTGTCGACCTGCCTGCCCGCCAGGCCTGTGTTGTGCGGATGCTGGACAAGCCCGACCAGATAAACAGTGCTTTGACAATCAATTCCGTTATTTTTAACTTAGCCCGTCTTATAGGGCCTGCTCTCGCGGGCTTTGCTCTTCAGGCTGTAGGGGAAGCCGCCTGCTTTGCTCTGAACTCTGTCTCTTTTATGGCTGTCATATATTCTCTGACAAAGCTCAAGATAAAAAATGTGCCTGTCCCCGCAAAGGAGAGTGCCTTCAAAAGTTTTAAAGAGGGTATCGCATATACGATGAACTTTGCCGTGCTCAGAAAAGTTATATTGGCATCCGCTATCTTCTATTTCCTTTGCTATCCGTTTACAACACTTCTGCCGTTTTTTGCAAAAAATATATTTCATTCAAACGCATCTACTTTGGGAATGTTTTTGGGTTCTGTAGGATGCGGCGCTATAGTGGGCGTAATCTATCAGGCCAGTATGGTTCCGGTGACGAAGCTTCAGCGTCATGTTATATACAGTATCGCTGTCTACGGCCTTGGTATTGCACTCTTTGCCTGTTCCCGCTCTGTGAAATTTTCGTGCCTCGCATTGACTCTTCTGGGGTTTGGAATGTCAACGGGGTCGGTGTGCTTCAACACGCTGGTGCAGAGCATAATAGACGAAAGCAAAAGAGGACGCGTTATGAGTATATACACCGTCGGCAATATTGGTGTCGGGCCTATGGGATCTCTGACTGCGGGAGCAGTCGCGGACATATTCGGAGGTACTTTTGCGGGGCTGCTGTTCGGATGCGGTTCATTGCTGCTGGCATACTTTATGTTTAAAGGACTCTCTTCTGTTGAAACACCGATAAAGAATGTTATGAGAGAAAAGGGACTTACTTCATAAATATAGTATAATATATTTACTTGCGTACATGGGGGGACTTAGTCTGATTATCAATACTTTGCTGACGATAGTGTCGGGTGCGGCTTTGCTGACCTTTGTGCTGATAATTTCTCTGCTTTTTTTCGGTGCGGAGAATATCATATTTAATATAGAATGCAGCAACGGCAATCTTCTTCAGCCCTTTGCATCGCTTCTGACGGGAAGGTGTGGAGATAATAGTTCTTGCCCGCCCGCTTCTTTGTACATTTCATGTCTCTCACTGCTTCTCATTTTTCTTCTTATCCCGATGGGGTCTTTGCCTCAGTTTGTCTCTACCGAAGCTGATTTGTTTATAGTATTCTTTCTCCTGCTCTCTGCTCAGGGATTTTACATAAGAGGGATAAAAAAATTTTCGATAGAGCTTTACCAGTCACTGGACAGAAGTGATGTTAATCTGCTGTTTAAGTTTACTGTTGCCCTTTTGACCATAGGAGGAGCTTTTTCATGGTACATTCTCAACAGGGGGATTCCCGGCAGCATATTCAGTATTGAGACCTATAACGCTGCCTTCATCTGGAATGTATCGACAATACTCGGAAAAGCAGGGATAGTTCTTTTCTTTGTGCTTCTCTCCGTCACGTCTCCGTGCCGCAAGATAACAAATCGTTATCGCAAGGACAATGTTCCTCTTCCGGAAATATTTGACGCGGCACGCTCGACAATTTGTCCCGCAATAATAGCGGCGATATTTATGCCTTGGAATATCGGTCTGAACATCGGGTTTATAGCTCTGCCCATGTATATATTGGACTTTGCGCTATTTTGGCTCAAGGTCTTCATTCTCCAAGTGATAATTATTCCCGCTGTGAGGAATGTATATGTAAGGCTAAGATCCAAGCTGCCTCCCGGGATGAAGCTGCTTATTGTTATCGTTCTTGGAATGTTCGGTTCCTTATTTTTGATAGCGGATCTTTATATATAGTTAGTTCCTGTCTCTCTTGTCTATAACTGGTGCATTCATGGGAGCTTTCTCCAATTCGCTGTTTCTGTAAACACCGCTGTACATGAAAGGTGCTCTTACTATGGCTACAGTGAGTCTCTGACCAGGGAAAAGCTCAAAAAAGTTGCGTCTGCCGAAGGGAGCCAGCTTTACTTGGTTGAGCCCCAGATGTTTGTTTCCTATTCTGTAGTAATATTCTTTCCATGATACTCTTCCGCCCTGAAATACCATCCAGTTGCCTGACTCGATGAATCGTCCGTTTTTCGGTCTGTCAAAGGGAAGTCCCGCGTTTGTGGAGCGAACTCTCTCTTCCCATGCCCACAGCCTTCCGGCGAGGATTCTGTACTCATCTTCAACGGGAGTCAGCTCCACAGAGTGTATGTACCTTGTCGTGAATGTGTGGCGCAGCGCGGTTGGGGAGGAAAAAATAAGATTTTTCTCCATATCCAGTATCTTTATGTAGTCCACTCTCCAGCCCGCAAGGGCGATAAAGAGCAGAAGCGGCAGAGATATTATCATCAGAAAAATATTTTTATGAGTATGCAAGTAACTCACTCCCATCTTTTAACATTTAAATACACTATCACTTATATGGCTTCAAGGCAAGATGAAAACATTGCGGCAGAGGCGCAGAAGTTAAAATAATCCAAGCGTAATAACAAACTTTGCTGTATAATAAGGCAGAAATAACTTTAGCCCATCAAAAGCAACTGCAAAACTATTACAACAGGGGGAATTTTTTGTGATAAAAGCAAAACGTGTTGAAAGACTTGCGGAAGAGCTTATAAAAAGGAACTTAGACGCAATATACCTGGGTCCATCGACAGACCTCGAGTATATAGGCGAGCTTGATACACACCCGGATGAAAGAGTACGAGGCCTTATGGTAGCAAAGGATGGAAAATGTTTTGCAATGACGCCTTTGCTTTATAAAGAAGAGATGGTAAATGCATTCGGCGATGTTCCGTTCTATTCCGAGTGGAACGACCATGAAGGTTTTACCGGAGCATTCAAGCGCGGATGCGAGAAGCTCGGCGTCGTAGGAGGCAGGATTGCATTCAATGACGGAGTAAGAGCTGTAGACATGCTCGCAATACGCGATTCCATGGATATTGTTCTCTGCAACGGCGGCAGCGTTCTGGACCCCCTCCGCTCATGCAAGGACGAGGAAGAGCTTGACCTTATGAGAGAATCCTCCCGCATCGTAGACGGCGTTGTGGCGAAGATCAAAGCGTACATCAAGCCGGGCATGAAAGAACGCGACCTTGTCAAGAAGATCCCTGAATTTTTTGAGGAATTGGGCGTTAACCAAATGTCCTTTAATCCCATAGTAGCCAGCGGCCCCAACGGCTCTATGCCGCACTACGGCGGAGACCAGCGCGTCTTTGAAAAGAACGATGTGATAATCTTTGACCTCGGCGGACGCTACAAGAGCTACTGCTCGGACACGACACGCACTCTCTTCCTGGGGACTCCCACTGACGAACAGAGAAAGGCTTACGAAATAGTCCGCGAAGCTCAGGCCGCAGGCGAAGCCGCAGTACAGCCAGGAGCTACGGGGCAGGATGTTGACAGAGCCGCGCGCAAGATTATAACGGACGCGGGCTACGGAGAGTACTTCTTCAACCGAGTAGGACACGGCATAGGCATAGCGGTACACGAAAGCCCCTATATGATCGAAGGTAATAATGTCCCGCTGAAACCGGGCAACGTATTCAGCGTGGAACCCGGAATATATATGCCGGGCAAATTCGGAATAAGAATAGAAAACCTGGTTGCAGTCCGCGAGGATGGTACAGGCGAAGCCTTGAACAAATTCCCGAGAGACATAGAGAGCGTAATCTGCTAAATTTTATACAGCGCGAAAGAGTGAGCCCCCGTCCCCGTATTCGGGAACGGGGGCTTTTTCCGGCCCTGTACCTTATAAAACCGCATGCCTCCGTACATATTTCAAAGATGTTCCTCAATGAGGTACGTCCGCAAAATAGGCCTCTTCGGGGTTGCTCTGATGCGTACTGCAAGCTATACTTAACAATGGTGTAAGGGGCTGAATTTTATGGATGGATTGCTGAAGAAGATTCTTAAAGAGCTGATAGATGATTACGGTATGGGTATACTCGATGATCCCGACCGTTTGTCGCAGTTTATGGAAGATCGCTGCCCGTCATGCCGCACAGGCATTTTTCGCCTGACCTTCGCACTTGGCCATCTTGTAAAATACGGCTGGTCTCCTCAAGTCCATCTTTCTTCAAAAGATACTTCAAAGTATGTTACGATGCTGTGCAAGAATCTCAGCTTCAAACGATCCGATGCGGAAGAGATAATGTCGATACTCAAAGACGTTACATTCCCCTATGTCGATGACCTCTCCGATGAAAAAGTTTTTGCCGCTACGCCGGGGAATCTCAAAAGAATATCGGGCGGCATATCGACCAAGCCCCGCACAATGTGGATGAGAAGAAAATCATTCTACAACGGGCTTATACTCGTAGTCTCCCTCATTGCAATAGCAGTGCTCTTCTTCCAGATAGGAGGTCAGCGAACTCCTCTCGGCGATGAATTCAGAATAGCTTTCTTTGAGCATCTTGACGGTCCTAAGGCTCAGGAGGGGCACAACAGGCTCAGAGCGGCTCAGCTTGCGGTTGAGCTTATCAACAGGCAGGGCGGGATAAGGGGATACAAGCTGAAGATAGTCGGTTTTAACACGCCCGATAATCCGGAAGAAGCGGCTCTATATGTGAGAGATGTTATGAAAGACAAAAGCATTCTTGTTATGATGACGGGAATGGATTACAAAATTATAGAAAAAATAGCTCCGATAGCGGACGCAATAGAAGTTCCCCTTGTCGTGACGACCAAAGATATGATGAACGACTCTATAAGCGACGGGGCAAAGCCTCTTTTGTATGTTTTTTCCATCGTAAACGATCTTTCCGCAAGAGCGAAGATGCTTGCGTACTTTGCAATGCAGGGGCTGAGCGGAAAAACCATAGGGATAATTTACAACTCTGAGAATGAGATGGATGTGGCGGAACATGATGAGCTTTTGCGTTGGATAAAAATATTCGGCGGTACCGTAAAGGCTGATATAGGCAAAACGTCCGCGGATGGTTCCGATTACACAAACGCGGCAGGCGCCATAACAGAGAGCGGAGCGGAGCAGCTTATTATTCCCGGAGGCATATCACGTATCCCCGGAGTGTTGGCTCAGTTCAGAACGGCGGGCTTCAGCGGCCCTATTTTGGCAGAGGATTATACCGAGTTTCCCGCGGAAAGCCATCAGAATGTCTATGTGGCAAACAGCTGGTGGATAAACGAGTTAAGCTCCCTCGATCCGCAGATACGCTCTGTTTTGAAGGACTACAGAAGTTTATATAACGAAAATTGCCCGAACGAGGATGTAAAATCGGTTATTTTGGCCTATGACGGAGTCAAGTGGATTGCAAACTCTCTCTCAAACGCGCCTGGGTACAGGGGTGAGGCGATACGCCACGCACTGCTTGCTACGCGCAATTTCCAGATGACACATGCCACTCTCTCGATAGACCCGAGGAGCCATGCCCCTCTGAATAAATCTATGACACTCATATATTGCGACAGCAGCAAAGGCATATTCCAAAAGAGGATAAGAGCCAGAAAAGACTGAAAATATTTTATCAAGAAGGCTGCTTTCGGGCAGTCTTTATTTTTTCTTTGCATAAAAAAATAATATGTGTAAAATATTCTTGACTTTATATTAACAGGAACAGTTTTATAGAAAGAGAGCTGGTATATTGTGGTTGAACTTGCATCAGAACGTCTTGAAAATGTCTTTGTATCTTCGTGGAGAGGAGCGGAGAACGAAGACTGTCTCTGGTGGAACGGCGAGTGGTGGTCATGGAACAGGCTCAATGACTTGGCCGTTGACTGTGAGGCGAAACTTCGCAGCTCAGGTTTTCAAAAAGGGCAGAGGATAGTAATTCTTCTTCCGAACTCTCCGATGGTTTTCGCGCTCTCTGTAGCCGCATGGCGCATAGGCGGATGTGTAGCGCCTCTTAACGCAAGAACCGGAATCGTAAACCTTGTCAGCACGATAAAGATGCTCGACCCGCACTCGATAATAGTCACGGAAGACGCCCTTGAAAAGTCCACAGAACCGGCGCGCGCGATAGGTGTTCCTGTGGTCGGGATTAAGCTCGAAGGGCCTCTGCCCTCATTTACGGGGCGAGTCGGAAAACCCGAGACAGAGGATTATTCCGTTATATTCTCCACATCGGGAACATCGGGCAATCCAAAGGCGGTAGGATGTCTGCATTCTAATCTGCTGGACAATATAAAAAATATTCCCTCACACATACCCGGGCTACTGGACAAAGAGTCTATTTTCCTTAACGTACTTCCGAATTTTCATACCTTCGGAAACAATGTGGCCGGGCTTCTTCCTCTGCTTGCAGGTGTAAGACAGGCTGTAGTGCCTAATTTTGTCCCTGTAGATAACACTATAAATGCGATAAAACAATCCAAAGTCAACGCGATAATAGCGGTTCCCACAGTAATGGCCTTCCTGCTCGGAGCTCTTGACAAGAAGAATGAACATTTGGAGGGTATACGCTTTGTCGTCACGGGAGGAGACAGGCTCAACACACAGATGGATGCGCGCTCAAAAGAGTATTTGGGTGTGGGCATACTTGAAGGCTATGGCCTTACGGAATGCTCTCCTGTCGTTGCAGTATCAGGTACTGAAGAGACGAAAAAACTGGGGACAGTGGGCACTGCTCTTCAAAGTTACGAAATTCGCATAAGGGACAGAGAGGGCAATGACATAGGACTCCATGATGAGGGAGTGCTGTGGCTTAAAGGTCCGTCCGTAGTTCCATGCTATTTCAGAGATGAGATAAATACCGCGGAGCGTTTCGAGGACGGCTGGTTCAACACCGGCGATGTTGTTCAGATAGACAGTGACGGATTTATAAAGATTGTTGACAGAGCTACCGACATCATAATAGTAAGCGGCTTTAACGTATATCCTCAGGAAGTGGAGGCTGTGCTCTGCGAGCATCCCTCCGTTAGCGCGGCCATTGCCGTAGGCGAGGCCAACAATGTCGCAGGGGAGCTTGTAAAAGCTTTTGTAATCCTAAAAGATGGAGCTTCCGTCACTCCGAAGGAGCTTATGCTTTACTGCAAGGAGAGGCTGGCTCACTATAAAGTGCCGCGCAAGATAGGTTTTGTAACAGAATTTCCACTCTCTCCGACTGGCAAGATTCTGCGCAGAGAGCTGCGCAAGATGAAAATAGCAAGATAATATAAGAGCGCGTCTCCTTAAAATGAGGAGACGCGCTTTTGCAATTTAATCCCAGTCGACAAGTTTTCCGGGGTTTAGAATGTTCTGCGGGTCGAACGCGAGCTTTACTCTTTTTATAAGTTCCAACTGACTTTTATCGAGGAAATATTTCATATATCCTTTGCGCTTGAATCCTATTCCGTGTTCGCCCGAGAGAGTTCCTCCCATCGGCAGAAGCTGCGAGTATACCGCCGTTTGGGCTTCGTGCAGAGTGTCGTGCCAGTGTTCCGTATCGGGGGCTATCACGGTGCAGTGCATATTGCCGTCTCCCGCATGTCCGTAAGTGACATATTCGAGCCCTCTGTCATCACAGATTGCCTTTATTGTCTCCAGCATCAAAGGCACTTTATCGGTAGGCACGACAAGGTCTTCCTTCGTATATCTGCTGTAAAAGGCGGCGATTGCCTCTGGTACAGCCTTGCGGGACTGCCATATTCTGTCTTTTGTGCTTCTTGTGTCCGCCACATAAACTTCATAAGCTCCGTGCTTCTGCGAAAGTTTCCCTATATTTTCATATTCGCTCTCAAGGCGGTCGCAGTCGTTGTCCTCAAGCTGGATGATGAGCACCGCTCCCGCTTCGCGCGCGGGGACGGGGGTGTTTAAGAATCGTTCCGAAAGTTTTATCGCTTTAGCATCCATAAACTCTACGGATGTGGGTATAAGCCCGCCTTCCGTGATAATGCGCGGAACAAATGCTATCGCGCTTTCGGTGTCATCGAATGCAGCGAGCAGGTCTACCGAGTATTTGGGAAGCGGCAGAAGCTTTAAGACAGCCTTTGTGACTATGGCGAGCATTCCTTCCGAACCTGCCGTAAGGTGTACAAAGTCAAGCCCAGTTACGTCCTTGCGCCTTTTGCCTCCGAACCATGTTACCGAACCGTCCGCAAGCACGACTTCCAGTGCAAGAAGCTGCGCCCCGGTAGCTCCGTACTTAATGACTTTATTGCCTCCCGCATTTTCAGCTATGTTTCCACCTATGTATGATGCGTCTCCGCTGCACGGGTCGCCTGCGTATAAGAGTCCGTGAGATGCTGCCAGCCTGCTTATCTCGGCAGTAACAACACCCGGTTCTACCGTGACGGAAAGATTGGCCTCATCAAGCTCCAAAATTTTATTCATCTTCTCAAAGCTCATTACGATACCGCCGTATACGGGCAGAGCCCCGCCGGAAAGCCCCGTGCCCGCTCCGCGCGGTGTGACGGGAATCTTGTACTTTGATGCAATTTTCATAACCGCCGATACGTGCTCCGTTGTTTCGGGGAAGACTAAAAGTTCCGCAAGGTATTCTCTGCCGTAATATGAGGAGGGTACTTCATCATGAGAGTAGCTCTCTCTCTTCTCAATATCGCATGATACATTATTCGCTCCGAGCGCCGCTTCTATCTCCGCGGTCGTCTCCGCTGTAATTTTGCCGTAGGAAAACAGCTCTTTCATAAAATCCCTCCAAAAACCTATAATATATTATTTTATCATGTTAAATAATATATTCATAATGCCATTCTTGCGTCAATGATGTATGGATGTTTCTGTGTGATTTCGGATATAATAGCACTAACAGGGGGTGATTCCCAATGACAGAGCATAATATTATTCACGGTGTTTCATTGGCAGGCGAAACGGATATCTATCTCTTCAGAGAGGGAGGTCACGCAAGGATATATAACTTCCTCGGCTCTCACGTCCTGATTCACGAAGGCACGGCCGGGGTATTGTTTGCCGTTTGGGCTCCTAATGCGGAATCGGTTTCCGTCATAGGCGATTTTAACAAATGGAACTGCAATACTCACAAGCTTGCGCCGCGCTGGGACTCATCGGGAATATGGGAGGGCTTTGTTCCCGGTGTGCCTGATTTTTCCTGTTACAAGTACAGTATTTTAACTAAGAACGGGGAGCGAATCGAAAAAGCGGATCCTCTCGCTCTGTCGTGCGAATGTTCGCCCGGAAATGCTTCAAAGGTACTTCCTCCCTCGTCCCATATATGGCGCGATGAGGAGTGGATGGTTTCGCGCGCGGAAAAAAATAAGCCCAATATGCCTCAGTCAATATATGAAATCCATGCGGGCTCCTGGCGAAGGGACGAGCACAACAGGCCCATATCATGGCTCGGCTTTGCAGAAGAGCTTCCGTCCTATCTTGTCGAAAACGGCTTTACACACGTGGAATTCCTTCCGGTAATGGAACATCCATTCTATGCGTCGTGGGGCTATCAGCTAACGGGATACTTTGCTCCCACATCTCGTTACGGAACTCCCGAAGATTTTATGATAATGATAGAGTCTCTCCACAGAGCGGGTATATCGGTAATACTGGACTGGGTCCCTTCTCATTTTGCCACGGACTCGTTCGGGCTCGGCAGGTTTGACGGTACAGCAATATATGAATGCTCAGACCCGCGTAAGGGTTTTCACCCCGACTGGAAAAGTTATATATTCGACTATGGCCGCGGAGAGGTAAAGAGCTTTCTCATATCATCCGCAAGATTTTGGCTTGACAGATACCACATAGACGGATTAAGGGTGGACGGCGTGGCTTCAATGCTTTATTTGGATTACTCGCGCAAAGAGGGTGAGTGGACTCCGAATATTTACGGCGGCAAGGAAAATATAGAAGCTATCGACTTTCTGAAAAAACTTAACGAAACCTTATACATGGATTACCCCGCCGCGCAAACTACGGCCGAGGAGTCTACCTCATGGGCCATGGTCAGCAAGCCAACGTGGCTCGGAGGGCTCGGATTCGGCTATAAGTGGAATATGGGCTGGATGAACGATATTTTAAAATATATGGGACGAGATCCCGTGTTCAGGCAGTATCACCACACGTCTTTGACATTCGGCATGTGGTACGCCTACTCCGAGAATTTTGTTCTGCCCCTCTCCCACGATGAGGTCGTACACGGCAAGGGCTCTCTATGGTCGCGTATGCCGGGGGATAAGTGGCAGAAGGGTGCCAATCTGCGCCTTCTTATGGCTTGGATGATAGGGCATCCCGGTAAAAAACTGCTGTTTATGGGCGGTGAATTCGGTCAGGAGAGAGAATGGAATCACGATGCGAGCCTCGACTGGCATTTGCTCGAAGAAAAGCGCCATAATGATATTCATCTGTGGTTTAAGGATTTGAATAATTTTTATAAAAAAACGCGTGCTCTTTGGCAATATGACTATAACAGATCGGGCTTTGAGTGGATAGACTGCGGTGATGCCGCGGCGAGTGTAGTCTCGTTCTTAAGGAGAGACTCGGACGGCACGGATGTTATTTTTATTTATAACTTTACACCTGTCGTTCGCAATAAATACCGCATAGGAGTTCCCGCGGGAGGCGAGTGGATAGAAGTGCTAAACAGTGATTCCGTCTGCTACGGCGGCTCGAACATTGGAAATCTTGGACGTATAAAATCCGAAGCGGTATCGTACCACGGACGCGCGTATTCTGTTCAGCTTTCGCTGCCGCCTCTTGCAGTCCTTGTTCTTATGAGAGGGGAAAATGATACTTCGTCCGCAGTTTTAGGCGATAAAGGGGTATAATATTTTTTTATGCGAATTGCGCGGAGGTCTTTGATTGGCTAGAAAGAGCGGTGTCCTTCTTCATATATCGAGTTTGCCGGGGTATTACGGAGTAGGCGATTTCGGCTATGAGGCGGAAAAGTTTGCACTATTTATAAAGAAATCAGGATTTTCGGTATGGCAGGTGCTTCCTTTGACACCTGCCGTGCCGATTTTCGGCAATTCACCTTACAGCACTGTCTCTGCTTTTGCCGGTAGCTTTTTATTCATCAGTCCCGATAAACTCTGCGCAAAAGGACTTGTCTCCAAGGATGAACTTTCCTCCCGTATTCTCTGCTCTTCCGCTGCAGCCGATTATGAAAAGGCCGCCGAGGTTCGTATGGAGCTTCTGGCGATGGCGTGGAAGCGGTTCAAATCTCTTGAGCGTTTTTCGGAACTTCGCGCCGAGTATGAAATCTTTAAAACCAAGGAAGCCTTGTGGCTTGATGACTATGCGCTTTTTGTCTTTTTTAAAGAGAAATTCAACGGTATAGAGTGGCAGAAGTGGCCTTGTGATATAAAGGAGAGAAATTTTTCAAAAGAAACTCTTCTTATGATTGAAGACGAGCGTGACAAACTGGACTTTACCTCCTTTATACAATTTATCTTTGCCGAGCAATGGAAAGAATTACATTTATACTGTGCCTCGTTAGGCATCGAAATTATAGGAGATATGCCTATGTTTGTGGCGTCTGACAGCTCCGATGTATGGGCGCACGGAGAACTCTTCTCTCTCGATGCGCAGGGGTACCCCGATTCCGTTGCCGGCGTTCCTCCTGACTACTTCAGCAGTGAGGGACAGAGGTGGGGCAATCCTCTTTATCTGTGGGAGAGTAAGAAAGAGGAGCTTTTCGCGTGGTGGCGAGCCAGAATCGCATCGTCCCTGGCAAATTTTGACATGATCAGGATCGACCATTTCCGCGGTTTCTGCGCCTGCTGGTCTATACCGGCAGATGCACCGACTGCTGTGTGCGGAAAGTGGAATAAAGTCCCGGGGCGCGAACTGCTGGAATATCTGCAAAAGAATCTTTGCCGAAATAAGGATAAATTGCCCTTCATAGCGGAGGATTTGGGGATAATAACAGATGATGTGAGAGAGCTTATGGATGATTTTTCTCTGCCGGGCATGAAGGTGCTGCTCTTCGCATTCGGCGGTGATGTAGGGAATAATCCTTATGCCCCGCACAACATAGACGAGAGAAGTGCGGTATATACGGGTACGCATGACAATAATACGGTGCTGGGATGGTGGAGGGCCGAATCTCGGGCGCGGGAGCGAATGAATTTCCGCACTTATGTAGGGCATTCTGTCTCTGACAGCGAAGCTCCGTTTGCCATGGCAACATTAGCCCTGATATCACGCGCAGATTTGGCCGTCATTCCGGCGCAGGATATTCTGGAACTGGGCGGAGAATGCAGGATGAATACGCCCGGGACTTGCCTCGGAAACTGGAAATGGCGCATGAGCTTTGAAGATTTTTATAAAATTACAGGTGAAAATTCGGTTGTATCTTCGTTATACATGGAAAAAAATATAGTGTGCGGAAGGTTTTGCGCCGATTAATGGCAAGGGGAATTATTGATGAAATTAAAAAAACACGGAAGTATGTACACAAAAGCAGGCAGGGATTACAGAGAATTTTTATTTTTTCTCTTTATAATTTTTTCCGTTTATATTAAGTTTTATTGTCTTGAATTTGCTGTGTCGCCTGTTGCTACAAGGTATGCATCCTCGGCTTTTTCCTCTTTGGGAATAATACTCATGTTCTTCTCTCCTGTGCTGTTGCTGTGGAGGCGTGTACGTGCGTTTTTTGCCATATTGCTTGATTTTGCTCTGACTGCTCTTATGATGACAGACCTTTTGCATATGAGGTATTACACAGACCTCTTTACATTTGCAAATATAGGGCTCTCCACTCAGGTGAGTGAGATTGCCGAGTCTGTTCTGTCACTTGTTAAGTTTTCCGATCTTCTCTATTTTGCGGACTTTCCTATTCTCATACTGTATCTGGCAGCGGCGCGCAAATTATCTGTCAAGAGTTTCTTTAAAAAGATCAGCTTCCGCAGAGTGTGCTTGGCTCTTCTTGTCTTTGCGGCAGGGGCGTCTCTTCTGACCTTCAGAATAGTCTCATACCAGAAGAAAGTGCCGGGTGTGCTTTCGTCAATGTGGGACAGGCCCGCAGTGTGCAATAATGTGGGAGCTTTGACATACCATGCTGCCGACGCATGGAATGTCATAAGTCAGGCTTATGCGAAAAAACACGTTCCTCTGTCAGAGATAGAAGAGGTCTCGGAATGGCTTTCGCAAAGAGACAAAAATGTCAAACGCAGCCTTGCCCTAAAGGGAATCGCGAAGGGCAAAAACCTTATCATAATACAGGTCGAGTCGCTGCAGCACTTTGTTGTAGGTCTTAAGTACAGTGGACAGGAGATAACCCCGAACTTAAATAGATTTGTAAGAGATTCTGTATTCTTCTCTCGCGCGTATAACCAGACAGCGCTCGGCAACAGCTCCGATGCGGAATTCCTTGTAAACACGGGGCTTTACCCCGCCCGCTCTGGAGTTGCTTACACGCGATTTGCTGCAAACAAGTATCTTGCTCTTCCCAAAATTCTGTCCGAAAACGGCTACAGTACCTTGGCCTTGCACGGGGACAGACCCGGATTTTGGAACAGACAACACATGTATCCCTCTATGGGGTTCGACAGATTCATCAGCAAAAAAGATTTTGTCATCGATGATAATATAGGGATGGGACTCAGTGACAAGAGCTTTTTCAGACAGTCGCTGAAAATTCTTTCCAAAGAACAGAAGCCTTTTTATTCGTTCCTGATAACTTTGACAAGCCACTACCCGTTTAACTTTTCCGCAATGTTGGCACAGACGCCGCTCGAAGTGGGGGAGTTCCAAGACACTCTTATGGGGAATTATCTGATATCCATGAGATATTTCGACAATCAGTTCGGCATGTTTATAAACGGACTGAAAGATAGGGGACTGCTAGATTCTTCCGTGATAGTTGTCTATGGCGACCATACCGCAATTCCAATCTGGGACAGGCCTAACCTTGAGAAGCTCATGGGGCGCAGTTTACAGAGCGACGTGAGCTGGAGGGAAATGCAGAAGGTGCCGCTGATTTTGCATGTGCCTGGGATCAAAAAGAATTTTACTGATGATACAACGCCCGTAGGTCTTGCCGATGTTCCAACGACATTGGCGAATATCCTGGGAGTAGAATTCCCATACGGATTCGGCAGTGATATGTTCGCTGCAGATATGACAGAACCTGTCATATTCAGAAACGGCTCTTACATATTGAAGGATGTCTTTGTAGAGCCTTCCGTCTCTAAAGCCACAGGCATAAAGGACGGGCTGCCCAAAAATTACGTGTCCTACTCCGAGACAACTTCTGAAGTGCGCAAAAGGCTCGGCATCAGCGACAAAATTCTTGAGCACGACCTTATAAACAAAATAACAGAATAGGGAGTTATGGTACTCTATGAGATTTTTGCAGAATGATGATGCCCCATGCGAAAAAAGAGAGTTTTGTCTATTCGTTGTTACGACACTTCTGATATGGCTTAAATTTCTTGCGGTAGACTGTAAAATTGCGGATGTCCTAGACTGGCCTACAGTGACTTTTGCAGGCATTGAGACGATAGGACACATATTCCGCGCCCTTGCCGTATCTCTTCCCTCTCTGGGGGCAATACTATGCCTTGTTATTCCCGTGTCTCTGCTGCCTCGTTCCGTAAGGGCTGCAGCCCTTATTATTCTTAATTTTATGCTGTCCGTGCTTGCCGTCACGGATATGCTATTTATCAGATACTATACCGATATTTTTATTTTTCACGATATAATGCTCATCCCCCAGACGGGTCTTATCGTAAAATCTATATGGTCGCTGCTCAAACCTTGGGATACGTTTTTCTTTGCGGACATCGCTCTATTTTTCTTTTTACGGAAGAAAAAAAATATATCGCTGCACCCCTGTTCCGTAACGAGAAAAAGAGTTTTGCTCAGCTCCGCTATTTTTGCACTTTCGGTCTTAATTCAGCTTGGTGCACTATTTATGCTTAAAGAGGCACGTCCCAAAATAATGAGTGCAATGTATGACCGCCTTTCCGTCTGTGCGTGGTTAGGCAGTGCTTCTTTTCACTGGGGAGATGTAATAACGCTTGCCGCGGGAAGCATGAAGTCCGACAAGGTGCCTCAAAAAACTATAGACGAACTGCGCGGATGGTTTTCGGCTCATAATGAAGCACACAGCGGAATGGCTGCCGCCAAAGGCCTTAATTTGATAATAGTGCAGTGTGAGGCGCTCCAGTATTTTGTTGTGGATTTGAAGATAAACGGAGTTGAGATAACGCCGAATTTGAACAGATTCAAACGCGAATGTCTCTACTTTAGAAACGCATGGGATCAGACTGCGGGAGGGCTGAGTTCCGATGCCGAGTTTATGGCGAATACCGGGCTGTTTCCCGCATCGTCGGGCGCGGCTTACACGAGATTCCCAAACAATGATTATAATTCTATAGCGAGGGTTCTGAGGCAGAGGGGATATCACGCCGTTGTCGTTCAGGGGACACACAGCTCTTTTTGGAACTGTCACCGCATGCACCCTAAGCTAAAGTTTGAAAAGCAGTACAGCCGCAACACATTTAAAGACGATGAAATAATAGGACTCGGACTCAGCGATAAGGCGATATTTACCGAGGCGCTCGAAATATTCGCGCGTTTTAAGCCGCCCTTTTACGGCTTTATAGTCACTCTCAGCGGACACCACCCATACGATTTCGAAGGCCTCGACGATGGTTCTCTGGTGCTCCCGCACGAAGTCCGCGAAAGTGCAGTAGGAAAATATCTCATAGCGATGCACTACTTTGACAGGCAGTTCGGCATGTTTACGGAAGGATTGAAAAAGAGAGGGCTTTTGGATAAGAGCCTCATTGTACTCTACGGAGATCATCCCGCTCTGCCTATCGCATACAAGGATGAGATGGAAATTATGCTGGGCGGCGATCTTGATGACCCTGTGAACTGGAAGAAGACAAGAAGAGTGCCTCTTATGTTCCGGCTTCCTCAGTCTAAGGGGCTGATGGGCGAAAGTCCCGTCGATACAGGCATAATGGATGTTGCGCCTACAATTGCTGGGCTTATGGGGTTCAAGTTCAAGACGGCATTCGGACAGAATCTTTTATACGACAAAGACCTTCAGCCCGTCATATTCAGAAACGGCTCATATATGTACAAGGGAGTGTTTGTGGAGCCCGGAACGGAGCGCGCAACGTCTGTGGAGAGCGGAGAGAGCCTTTCCTTTGCCTCATTTGCGAAAATCACGGACGAGGTGGAGCGCAGGCTCAGATACAGCGACCTTATATTGGAAAAGAACCTAATAGAATCTATCCTTAAAAAATAGAATCTTATTGTGTTTGATGCGGTGAGAGTGTATTATAGTCAAGACTGTGCCGTTATTGCGGTGCTGCTGTTTTTCTGTGTGCAGGAGGAATCATTGAGATGGATTTAGACTATGAATATTTAACGGTGCTATTTTACTGGGTGATATGGTGGGGATGGTGGATAATTCAATTTATCCTCTACACTCTGCTGGGGATGCTGATGTGTGACGGCGTCTATCAGATTCTCGTGAGCTTAAGAGGTTTCGGAAACCAAAAGGCTATGCCCAATGCAAAACGCTACCGTAAATTCGTCGTACTTGTCCCCGCACATAATGAAGCTCAGGTCATCGCGCCTCTGCTTGACAGTCTTGCGGCTCAAAATTATCCGAAGAACTGCTACAAGGTATTCGCGTCATGCGACAACTGCACCGACAATACCGCAGAGATAGCAAGAGAGCACGGAGCAATTGCTCTTGAACGCTTTGACAAAGATCATAACGGCAAGACGTGGAATGTCCGCTGGGCTCTGACTCAGCTTCCTCTTGACGAGGCGGACGCTCTTACAATGTTTGACGCCGACAACCTTGCCGACAGAAACTTCCTCTTCCACATGAACAACTATATGGAACTTCACCCCGAAGCAGAGGCCATTCAGGGCGTTCTTGATGTCAAGAACCCTGATGACAACTGGCTCACCCGCTCTTACGCACTTGCTTACTGGTTCTCCAACCGCTTCTGGCAGCTTGCCCGCGGACTTTGGGGACTCTCATGCACTCTCGGAGGCACGGGGCTTGTCATCAGAGCCGCCACACTTGAGCGCATAGGGTGGAACTTAGAAAGCCTTACTGAAGACCTCGAAATGTCTACAAGGCTTATCCTCTCGGGCAGCAAGGTGCATTGGAACGATGCCGCGGTAATATATGACGAAAAGCCGCAGGACATAGCTATATCGCGCCGCCAGCGCACACGCTGGATGCAGGGGCACTATTGGGTATTCTGGAAGTACGGAATGGATGCACTTAAGACATTTTTTGTCACGAGGAAGCTCCAGTATCTTGACCTTTTCCTCTACCTGCTCGCACCAGCCAAGTCGTGCCTTGGGCTTATCGTCATGTTTGCGGGTATGGCCTATACTCTCATAAACAACATGATACTATTCCCGACTATATCGGAAAGCACTCCCCAGACTATGGTTGACTGGACACTATTCTTCGGAATGCCGATATTCTTCATTATACTTTTCGCCCTTATCTGCGTAATAGTTGGGCCTTCCATGCATGAGAAGAAATTTACACTGAGATATGTGAAGGACACCTTTATATATTTCTGGTTCGGCCTCACGTGGATACCGATACTTTTTAAAGCAGCGTTTCTCGCCGCAGACCAGAGCACTTGGGTCAAGACGGAGCACACAAGGAGCATTTCTTTGGACGATGTTTCCAAAAGCAAGTAATTTCAGCAGTGACGCAGCGGGAATAGCCTATGCCTTTCCCGCCTTTATTTTTTGAACTTCCGTACTTATTTTCAGGGAGGTTATTACCATAAAAACACAGTTTGAACTTTTTACGGTGCGCAGATTTCTTCCTCTCTTCCTGACGCAGTTTTTCGGAGCTTTCAACGATAATTTATTCAAGAATGCCCTCGTAATATTGATCACCTTCCGACTTGCCGAAGCAAACGAGATGAATGCCCAGGTTTTGATAACGGTTGTCGCAGGGCTCTTTATACTGCCGTTTTTTCTCTTCTCGGCTACGGCGGGACAGCTTGCTGATAAATATGAAAAATCTTTTCTCATAAAAATAATAAAATTTGTCGAAATAGTGCTGATGGTGCTTACCGCAGCCGCTTTCCACTTCATGAGCCTTTGGGGACTTATTGCCCTTCTTTTCTTTATGGGGGCTCAGTCCACATTCTTCGGTCCTCTGAAATTCAGCATATTGCCGCAGCATTTGCACAAAGATGAACTTGTGGCGGGAAATGGCCTCGTGAGCGCCGGCACGTACATTGCTATCTTGACCGGCACTCTGTGCGGTGGGCTCTTTATTCTCCATGAGCACGGACGAATATTAATTTCCGCGGGAATAGTCGGAGTAGCTGTCATGGGTTTTATAGCAAGCTGTTTTATTCCAAAGGCGGAAGCTCCCGCGCCTGATATGAAAATCGATATTTGTATCCCGCGTGCGACATGGCGAATCATATCGTACGTTCTGCCTCAGAAGACAGTCTTTCGCGCTATACTCGGAATAAGCTGGTTTTGGTTCCTGGGTGCTGTCTTTCTCGCTCAGTTTCCCACTTTTTCAAAAGATATTCTGGGAGGCAACGAGGAAGTTTCTACACTGTTTCTGGTTGTTTTTTCTGTCGGGGTCGGCTTCGGTTCCACTCTCTGCAACAAACTGCTGAAGGGCAATGTCTCGGGGCGCCTCGTCCCGGCCGCCTGTATCGGAATATCGCTTGCAACATGTGTGCTTTACTTTTTCAGTATTGCGGCAGACAAAAGCGGGTCTCTTATAGGTGTGAGCGAATTTTTAAGACAGCCGACTTCGTGGGGGGTAATGGGCGGGCTTTTCATGCTTGCTGCGTGCGGGGGCATTTTCAGCGTGCCGATGTATGCGATAATGCAGGCTCACAGCTCCGATGGGCACAGAGCAAGGGTAGTGGCGTGCCTCAATGTAGCAGATTCCTTCGGTATGGTTATGTCCGCGGTTTTTGTGGCTGTCATGCTGATTATGCACATTTCGATAATAAATATATTTCTCCTGATGGGAGTCATCAACCTTCTTCTTACACCGTTTTTAAAAAGGATGGCGAGTGTGGGCAATGCAGAGTGATATAGTGCTTAGAGAAAAGATTCTTGCCGCGGGACGTTCTATTCTGGAAAAAGGGCTGGTGCAGAGCACGGGGGGAAACATAAGCGCCAGAACAGAAAAAGGTTTTCTCATTACTCCGACAGGAATAGACTACCTCCATATTGTTCCGGGCGACCTTGTGGAGATGGATTTTAACGGCAATATTTTATCGGGAGAACGCAAACCCTCTGTCGAAAAGGAGATGCACAGGCTTATTCTTGAGTCCAGACCAGACATCGGGGCGGTAATTCATACTCACTCGATTTACGCGACTTCCGTGGCCTCCGCAAGACTGCCGCTCGAAGCGATAACGGACAATCAAGTAGCTGTCTTCGGAGGCACTGTTCCTCTTGCGAAATATGGGCCTATAGGCTCAATACAGTTGGCGCGCAATGCGGCCGAAGCCATGGGGGACGGCTTTGCCGTGCTGCTTTCAAATCATGGCGCAATTTGCACGGGCAGCACGATTGCACAGGCTATTATGAGATGTGAAATGCTTGAGACGTTTGCCAGAATTTTTATTTTGGCGAAGATGGCAGGAGGCGGAATACCGCTCTCCGCCCAGGAGATATCCTACGAATTGGAATTTATAAAGGGAAATTACGGACAGCAAAGGTAATATACTTAGGGAGGACGGTTATTATGAGCGAAATAAGAGATGAGATAAAGAGAGCCTATACGGAAGCCGTTAAATCGGGCAGTTCTACGGGGAAAGTTTATATCACGGATATGACGGAGAAAAACTATTCCTCGGACGGGACAGACACAGAGGATGTCCAGAGCTTTGGCTGCGGCGACCCCGTGCGTGCTGCTCTTTTGAAAGATGGGGAGCGGGTGCTTGATCTTGGGTGCGGAGCGGGTTTTGACCTTATTCTTGCATCAAAAAAGGTAGGGGAGAAAGGCCATGTTTACGGTCTTGACATGACAGATGCCATGGTTGAGAAGGCTCGCAAAAATATGACGAAGCTGGGGATAAACAATGTCACTGTGCTTCGCGGCTACATAGAGGATATACCGGTATCGGACAGCAGCGTAGATGTCCTTATCTCGAATTGTGTCATCAATCTTTCTCCGGAAAAGGAAAAAGTCTTTGCTGAAGCGTACAGAGTTTTGGATGAGGGCGGCAGGTTTTGTGTGTCGGATGTTGTCCTTATGAAGAAAGTACCCGAAAAGCTGAAAAGCAGTCCTGCCGCATGGTCGGGGTGAGTGGCCGGGGCTCTTCCGGCGGAAGAATATAAGAAGAAACTTGAAGAGGCCGGATTTAAAAATGTCTCTGTCACAATAACAAAGCCGCATGAGATAAATGCCGAAGTGCTTAAAAGCACCGTGATGGATTTGACGGAAAATGACCTGAAAGAGATAGAGGGTGTCTCCGCAAGTGCTCTCATAACTGCGATAAAAAATCCTAAACGCAAAGTCCGCTAGGCAGGGAAATTATATTTTGCGGCCGATTACGGCATATTAATAAAGAACCTTAGCTTGCAATAAATCATATCTGTGGCTATAATGAAAAAACAATCGAATAATGGGGAGCTTGTGTTGCAGGCTGAGAGGAAGTAATCGAACTTCGACCCTAGACCTGATTTGGATAATGCCAACGTAGGGAACGCATTAAATGTGAATTTAGTGGGAGACGCTGACATGGTGTCTCCCACTTTCTATTTAGGAGGATGAGCAATGTCTCAGGAAAGAATATCTGTATGCGGAAATGGATTAATATGGTTCGGAGCGGCTGTCTCTATCGCGGAAATTTTGACGGGAACCCTGCTTGCGCCGCTTGGCTTTGCAAAGGGCATAAGCGCTGTAATACTCGGCCACATAATAGGCTGTATCCCACTCTATATGGCCGGGCTTATAGGAGCAAAGAGCGGACGCAGCTCCATGGAGACGGTCAAAATGTCTTTCGGACAGAAAGGCTCCGTATTTTTCTCCCTGCTTAACATAACCCAGCTTGTCGGGTGGACTGCAGTTATGATAATAGGCGGCGGAAGAGCTGTATCCGTAATAGCATCGCAAGTGACTTCTTTTGGAGGTTCATCGCTTTGGTGCGCCGTTATAGGGGCTCTTATCATTCTCTGGATAATGATAGGCATAACAAACTTGGGAAAGCTTAATATTGTTGCTATGAGCGCACTCTTTATCCTGACAATAGTTTTGAGCTTCACTGTTTTCAGCGGAGGAGGAGCTCATGTCCAGACGGGGACTATGACCTTCGGCAACGCAGTAGAACTTTCCGTGGCAATGCCCCTTTCATGGCTGCCCCTTATATCCGACTATACAAGAAATGCCGAACAGCCCAAGAAATCAACGGCTATAAGCGTCGCCGTATATTTCCTGGGAAGCTGCTGGATGTATATCATAGGTCTGGGCGCCTCTATATTCACGGGGGACTCCGACATAGCCCAGATAATGCTCAGCGCGGGACTCGGAGCTGCTGCCGTATTCATAATAATCTTCTCTACTGTCACTACGACATTTCTTGACGCTTATTCCGCAGGAGTAAGCTACATGAGCATCAACAAAAACGCGAACGAAAAGGTAACGGCAACGATAGTATGTGTCGTAGGAACAATCCTCGCCATATTCACTCCGATAGAGCAGTATGAGAACTTCCTTTTTCTGATAGGCTCTGTATTTGCTCCTATGATTTCCATAATAATATTGGATTTCTTTTTTCTCGGCAAAGACCACTTTGAGGAATCGATTTCCATATCCAACTTTGCTCTTTGGACGGCGGGTTTTGTCCTTTACAGAGTATTTATGTCCGTTGATACTGTGATTGGAAATACCCTGCCGGTAATGATAATAATATGCGGAGCGGGCTGCATTCTCGAATTTGCAAAGAAGAGCTTCGCATCGGCGAAAGCAAGGTAGAAATATGTTTGGCGAAATACTAAAAAACGTCGCTGACGTACACCCGATTATTCACTGCATAACAAACTATGTGACTGTGAATGACTGCGCCAATGTCCTTCTTGCCTGCGGAGCTTCTCCCATAATGGCAGACGACGAGGCAGAGGCGGAGGAGATAACATCATTATGTTCCGGGCTTGTAATTAACATGGGAACTCTGAACAGCAGGACACTTGTATCGATGGCAAAGGCGGGAGCGAAGAGCTGCTCTCTCAACCACCCCGTACTCCTCGACCCTGTGGGAGCCGGTGCATCCTCATTACGCACCTCTGCCGCACTTGATTTGATAGAAAAAGTACATTTTTCCGTAATACGGGGTAATATATCGGAGATAAAAACGATATCGTCCGGTTTCGGAAAGACACGCGGAGTGGATGCGGACGAGCACGATATCGCATTGGGGAGGAACATCGCCGATGCCGCTGCCTTGGCAAAGGAAGTAAGCCTCCGCCTGAATCTTGTAACCGTCATAACGGGAGCTTCCGATATCATAACGGACGGTAAGAAAACGTATATCGTAAGGAACGGACACGAGATGATGTCAAAGGTTACGGGAACTGGCTGTATGCTCAGCGCACTTACAGCCGCCTTCTGTGCCGCGAACAGAGATTCCGTACTGGATGCTTCCGCCGCCGCGGCTGCTGTCATGGGAATCTGCGGGGAGAGAGCGTATGAAAAGGTGCGGCAGGCTGGTGGAGGCACGTCCTCTTTCAGAACGGCGCTGATTGACGAGATAAGCCTTATGGATGCGGAAAAGCTGAAGAGGGGGATTAAAATTGAAATTCAATGCTGATTGCCTAAAACTATATGCCGTGACTGACAGCAGATGGCTCAAAAATATCACTCTGCCCGAAGCGGTGGAGGCGGCCGTGAAATCAGGAGTTACGATGGTGCAGCTCAGAGAAAAAGAGATGCCCTTTGAAGAATTTACAGCCCTGGCAAAGGAAGTAAAAAAAGTAACGGATAGGTATAAAATACCATTTGTGATAAACGATAATGTGGATGTTGCCATTGCCTGCTGTGCGGATGGAGTGCATGTTGGGCAGAGTGACATGTGCGCCTATGATGTTCGGGCAAAAATAGGAGCGGAGAAAATACTGGGCGTCTCCGCAAGAAGCACGGAACAGGCATTGCTGGCTGAAAAAATGGGAGCGGACTACATAGGAGTCGGAGCAGTATTTACCACAGGGACAAAGAATGATGCGGAACACCTTCCATTAGAAGATGTAAAAAAGATATGCGAATCCACAGCTTTACCGGCTGTCGCAATAGGCGGCATAAGCAGAGAGAATATAACCATGCTTAAAGGAAGCGGAGTGCATGGAGCGGCTGTTGTATCCGCAATATTCGCATCTGACGATATCGCATCTGCTGCGGCGGAACTTCGCGCTCTCGCGGATGAAATATGAGGTTAGGAGATGACCGTAATGAAAAAAGTTCTCACAATAGCAGGTTCAGACTGCAGCGGCGGAGCGGGGATACAGGCTGATCTCAAAACAATGTCGGCTCACAATGTCTACGGCATGAGTGTCATAACGGCTCTCACAGCGCAGAACACGACGGGCGTCTATGGAATCACCGAAGCATCGCCGGAATTTGTGGCTCTGCAGATAGAGTGCGTATTCAACGATATCAGACCTGATGCCGTGAAAATTGGCATGGTATCAAACATAGAGATTATAAAAAAAATTGCCGAAAAACTTGTAGAATATAATGCCGCAAATATAGTGGCAGACCCTGTGATGGTATCTACGAGCGGAAGCAGGCTGCTCTCCGATGATGCGGTAAATACTTTAAAGCAGACACTCCTGCCCCTTGCAGATCTGATTACGCCTAATATTCCCGAAGCGGAAGTCCTCAGCGGAATAAAGATTACAGACAGAGACGAAATGGCTGCGGCTGCGGCCAAAATATCGGAAGAGACAAAGAAAGCGGTTCTTATAAAGGGCGGACATCTCAGCACCTGCTCAGATGATCTCCTCTTTTTTCCGGACGGAAGCATGAAGTGGTATGAGTCAAAGCGCATAGATAATGACAATACACACGGAACTGGATGTACTCTCTCCTCCGCCATAGCCTGCGCCCTTGCCGAAGGAGCGTCAATGGAAGAAAGCGTCAGAAGAGCCAAAGAATATGTCTCGGGAGCTTTGTCCGACGGCATGAACCTCGGAAATGGAAGCGGCCCTCTCAACCACTGTTATAAAAGAATATAGCCGAAATAATAAAAATCGGAAGACTTAAAGTCTTCCGATTTTTATTAGTCTAAATTATTAGTATAAGCCTATTACTGAGCAATTGCGCTGACAGGGCATGTTGCGACGCATGCACCGCACTCTACGCATGTATCCGCGTCAACCTTTGCTTTGCCGTCTGTCACACTGATTGCTGATGTGGGGCATACGCCTACACAAGCCTCGCAACCTACGCACGTATCCTGATCGACTACTGCTTTAGCCATTGTAAGAAGTCCTCCTTATTATAGATGATGCAATATTTACGGGACGTCTTAGCCCGTACTTTGCTATTCTATCGTGAAAAGCGATAAGGTTCAACTGTTTTATTTATATTTTATTTACATCCTGCCGCGGCGATATATGCATGCTATGGGCATGTCATTTTCCCCCGGCAGCCATAACGCGCTGTCTTTACGAATTTCAATATATTTTTACCTGAAGTCTGCCATAGGCATTAAAAAATAAACTTTAGTATATCAAAATACGTGTCATGCACTAAAATCGACAATGATTTCAGCGGTTGTCATATAACTATTTGTTTAACAAAATTATATCTCGATTGTTGAGTTTGTCTTTGCTATGGACAAAAGGTTTATGGTAATAGTATAATTACCGAAGTAATTGTTTGAATCTTTAGTTATATTTCTTAATTTTTTTACTGCAGTATGTCATGTACTGTTATTCCCAATAGGCGGGAGGTGAAAAATCCAAACAATCTTTCTGTTTCGCGTTTTCATCCTTTTTTATACTTTTCATAATTTCTATAGGTAATTGAGAGGAGATGTCATTTAATAATGGAGAGACGTAAACCGTCGCTTGGACTTGCTATTTTAGTATTCGCCGCAGCAGCGGCTATGATTGCCGCAACGGTTCTTGTATGGGAAGTTGACATCCACATCACATTGGTTTTATCTGCGCTTGTTGCCGGTACTATCGGTATCCTTGTTCTGAAATACGACTACGCCAGCATTGAAAAAGGCATCATTGAAGGTATTATGACCGGTATGCAGGCATGCCTCATTCTTTACACAGTCGGTCCGCTCGTCGGTACATGGATTGTCAGCGGAGTCGTGCCCAGCATGATTTACTACGGGCTCTCAATACTAAGCCCATCAATATTCCTGCTTGCCACTCTGATTATCTGCACAATAGTCGCTCTTGCGACAGGAACATCATGGGGAACCGCGGGAACAGTCGGTATCGCTCTTATGGGTATAGCGATAGGCCTTGGTATTCCTGCTCCTCTTACAGCCGGAATCATCATTTCCGGAGGTTACTGCGGTGACAAGATGTCGCCCCTTTCCGATACGACAAACCTAGCTCCCGCCGTCGCCGGAACAGACCTCTTCCAGCATATAAGAGCAATGTGTTGGACCACAATCCCGACCTATATCATAGTTGCAGTAATCACATTGGTACTCGGCTTTGGTTATGCCGGCGGTGAACTTGATACAGGCAAAATCGCCGCAATGCAGGCATTGATGGATGCCGAGTTCTGGATCAGCCCCGTTGCTTTCATAGCTCCTGCCGTTGTTATAGCCCTCTCCGCTATGGGCAAACCCGCTCTTCCCAGCCTCTATGCAGGTATCTTTGTCGCAGCCGGCTTTGCGGCATTCCAGGGAATAGGCATAGGCGAAATCCTGAATATCATGCAGTACGGATATGTTCCCACAATATCCGCTGACATAGCGGGCGCAGGCGAAGATGCAGCCGCTCTTGCAAAGGTTCTTGCCGACAATGCAATAACAATCGAGCCCAAAATTGCGCTTGAAGCTGCAAACGACATAGTCAAGCTTATGGAACGCGGCGGACTTCAGTCCATGAACTGGACAATCTCCCTTATCATCTGCGCATTCACATTCGGTTCGACAATGGAAGTCTGCGGATTCCTTAAGGTTATGCTCGAAGCAATAATGAAGCCTATCAAGTCCGTCGGCGGAATGGTAACAGCCACATTGATCTCCTGCTTCGTCTGCGACCTCTTCCTCGGTGACCAGTACCTTTCAATAGCGATGCCGGGACGCATGTTCAAGTCAGCATTCGATGAAAAGGGGTTGCATCCGAGAATGCTTTCCCGTACACTTGAAGACGCCGGTACACTCGTCTCCGTTTTGATTCCTTGGAATACATGCGGCGCGTACCACTCAGGAGTTCTCGGTGTAAGCACATTCGCATATGCTCCTTACGCTTTCCTCAACTACCTGAACCCGATTATAGCCTCGACTATGACATTCATGGGAATAGGCATATTCTGGCGCGGCAAGGACGGCGAGCCGGTACACGGCGGTAAGACACGTCCTGAAAATCTGAAGTAGTTTAAGGGGAGTCACAGTTGTCACAAAAACTTGTTCCGCTGCAAAGGCTTCTGGTTTCAAAGACAGGAAGCGTAAATTCTCACTTTAAAACCTTTACCTTTGCCGCTATAGGGGTGTATCTCATCGGCTCGACAGCATGGAGATATTTTTCCGCCGGGATCACAGATGGAATGCTTCCGAATTTGATTATAGGCGCATCTGCATTTTTTGTGCTGAAGTATCAAAAGATCGTTTATCTTTCTCCTGTGGGTATGGTTAAAGAAACTCATACGTGGATTACACACCACAGAGAACTGCTCAAATGGGAAGATGTAGCTTTTATAACGATTATGAGAAAGCGGAAGCAAACTCTGGTCTTTCTTGAAAGGGACACATTGGGCTGGAAATTGCTCTTTGATAACGACCAGGTTGATGAGCTGAAGGATCTTCTTGGTGAATATGCTCCCGAAATTGAAATAAACGATATGTAAAAACAGAAATTTTCATAATGCATTATAAAAGAGGCGGGGCGATATTATCGCCCCGCCTCTTTTATGTAAAAGAACTTATCTTGCAGATATATTTTTGATTATCTTTGCCGGGATTATAAATTCGGGGCTTCCCTGAGCACCTGCCGCGACCTCGTACTTGTCGAAGCATATTACAAGCCGGTCTTTTGAGTCGATATAGAAATTCTGATCCTTATCGATCTTCTTAAAGGCATCACTGTCTGTCGGCTTAATCCAGAACATTCCGCCCTCTTTTTTATTCATGCGCTCCATTTCAGACTTTATGTACTTACTTAGAACCTGCACATAGTTTGAATTTTTCTTAAATAAACCCTTCAGAGTGACTAATTTGCGAGTACGCTTGTCTATTGTGTAAAAATCGTGGTCTGATGATGATGACCCTACGGAATTACCTACATAAACATCAAAGGCGAGATAGTTTTTTGTATCCGTCTTAATTACATAGTCGGAATAAACTCCAAGATGGGGATCCGCACCGGGGTTTTCCTTTTTTATATCAGCCGCTTCTGTCTCAAACTCCGCGATAATCTCCTTTGCGTCCTTGGCAAACCCCTTGTTCAGTTCGTTCATCAGCTTTGTATCGGCAAGGCCGTGGATTTTGGGAGTTACAACCTTTACTTCCATCCCGCCTTCGGCGAATTCGTATTTGTCCGCTGTCGTCACTTTGACAGCTTCCTGAGCGAACAGCATAGATGCAGTTAGTGTAATAACGGCCAAAGCTGCAAGAATAATTTTTTTCAATTTATCTGCCTCCGTTTGATAAAATATTTTTATTTCTTCATTACGGCATCTGCGACATTTCTGCCGAGCAGTCTGCACATCTCAAGATCAGCCTCTGTCGGACATGATTTGACTTCGACGGAAGGCTCCACAAGTTCCCAGTCTCCTCCGCGCTCCGCAAATACCTGCAGTTCTGCCAAGGCCCCCTTGCTCCAACTGTATGAACCGCATATACCGAGTACCCTGTTTTTCATCATCTTGTTGGAAAGTGTTCTGCAAAGATGAGCCACAGGCGGGTAGAGCTCTGTGTTGTAGGTGCAGCTTCCTATTATGAGGCCGCGGTATCTCCATATGTCGCGGACTATAAACGATATATTGGAGCGTGAGGCGTCGTGGACTATAACGTTCTGAATGCCTCTTTCACATGCGGCGCGGGCTATGGCATCCGTCATAAACTTGGTATTGCCGTACATTGATCCGTATACTATTACGATTCCTTCTTCTGTTTCGTGCTTGCTCCATTTGTCATACATATCGACTATGTGCCATGGATTGGTACGGTGAATAGGCCCGTGAGAGGGGCATATTATATTAATGTCAAGGCTGCGTACCTTGGAAATTGCTTTTTGGGTCGGGGCAGAGTAACGTCCAACGATGTTGGCAAAGTAGCGAAGAGTCTCATCCTCGTAGTGAGCCATATTGAGCTCATCGTCGAAGATTCCTCCCTCAAGTGCGGAAAAGCCGCCGAAGGCATCTGTTGAGAATAGAACTTTCTCGGTCATGTCGTATGTCACCATGCTCTCCGGCCAGTGAACCATAGGAATCATGGCAAATGTAAGCCTATGAGTGCCGAGGTCTAGAATGTCTCCCTCTTTTACCTCGATGAGATTTTCCGTAATGCCGTAAAAGGCATTGAGCATATCTATTGTCTTTTTATTGCCCACTATCTTCATCTCGGGATATAGATGACGGAGCATTCTGATTGATCCGGAGTGATCAGGTTCCATATGATTGACTATAAGATAGTCTATCTGCTTGGAATCCGGGATAATAGAGCTGAGCCTCTCTATGTAATCCGATAAACTGTTGCTCTTGATAGTATCTATAATGGCCGTTTTTTCATCATTGATAAGATATGCGTTATACGCAACTCCGCAGGGCAGAGTCCATAATCCTTCAAACAGATCCGTCTCTCTGTCGTTTCCGCCTATCCAGTATATGTCTTTCGTGACATTAATAGCTTTCTGCATGGTACATTCCACCTTTCGAATATTAAAAACATTACTAAATAATACTACTATACTCTGGATTTGGCACTGTCAAAATTCATTACAAAAGTCTCCCAATCGCACGAATTGCCGTTTTCTAACAAGGAAGATTTTTCAGACAATTAATACATGCAAAACGCCGAGTACATGTTTTATGCCGTTTTTGCTTTTAAAAAGAGGTTAAAAGAATGATCTAATGCTATTTATTAAGAAAATTTAATTTTTACGTAGGAAAGCAAGGACAATGGGCAAAAATAAAAATATCAATAAATGTGTTTAAAATGACCTGTCAAATGTTGCAATTTTCCCCAACCTGCTCAATAATAATAGAGTGTGGTGTTTTGTAATATCTATCAGTGTGCATGTGTCCGTCCTGAACGGCACAAGATGTTTCATAAGGAGGCGGAGTAAGTGTTCGATCCAAAACAGCTCCAGGAAGTAGCAGAAGGACAGGTTGCCTTTGATGCGGCAGTAGAAAAGGCACTGGTAAAAGGCCCAGAGAGAAAAGAAAATTTCACAACGGGCGGCGGAATTCCCCTTAAGAGAACCTATACCCCCGCAGATGTCGAAAATGTAGACTATGCAAAGGATTTGGGTTTCCCCGGCGTATACCCCTATACAAGAGGTGTACAGCCGACAATGTACCGCGGACGTTTCTGGACAATGCGCCAGTACGCGGGTTTTGCAACAGCCGAAGATTCCAATAAGCGTTACCGCTATCTCCTCAGCCAGGGAACAACGGGACTTTCCGTTGCGTTTGACCTTCCGACACAGATCGGTTACGACTCAGACGACCCCATGGCCATAGGCGAATGCGGTAAGGTCGGTGTCGCAATAGACAGCCTTGCCGACGCGGAGATACTCTTCGACCAGATTCCTCTGGACAAAGTATCAACATCAATGACAATCAACGCTCCTGCGTCAGTGCTTCTTTCGATGTACATCGCAGTCGCGGAGAAACAGGGCGTTCCCATGAGTGCCCTCTCCGGAACAATCCAGAACGATATCCTTAAGGAATACATAGCACGCGGAACATATATCTTCCCTCCGAAGCCGTCTATGCGCCTTATAACAGACATATTCCAGTTCTGCTCCGACAACATCCCGAAGTGGAACACAATCTCAATCTCCGGCTACCATATCCGTGAAGCCGGATCAACAGCCATCCAGGAAGTAGCTTTCACACTTGCCGACGGTATTGCGTACATCGAAGCCGCAATCAAATCAGGCCAGGATCCGAACGTATTCGGTAAGCGTCTCTCCTTCTTCTTCAATGCTCACAACGACTTCCTCGAAGAAGTTGCGAAGTTCCGCGCTGCCCGCAAAATCTGGGCAAGAATCATGAAGGAACGTTTCGGCGTTACAAACAAGGGCGCTCAGATGCTCCGCTTCCACACTCAGACAGCAGGCTGCACACTTACAGCCCAGCAGGCTGAGAACAACATCGTCCGTGTCGGAATTCAGACAATGGCTGCGGTATGCGGCGGAACACAGTCGCTCCATACAAACAGCCTTGACGAAGCCCTTGCACTGCCGACAGACAAGTCAGTCCGCATTGCTCTCCGCACACAGCAGATAGTCGCTTACGAGTCTGGTATCACAAGCATTGTCGATCCGCTCGCAGGAAGCTACGCTGTCGAATCCCTCACAAAGCAGATTGAAGAGGGCGCATGGGAGTACATCAAGAAGATTGACGAAATCGGCGGCATGATGGTTGCAATCGAAAAAGGCTATCCCCAGAAGAACATCCAGGATGCCGCATATCAGTACCAGAAGTCCATCGAATCGGGCGACAGAATCATCGTCGGAGTCAACAAGTTCCATATCGACGAAGACATGTCAGAACGCAAACTGCTTAAGGTTGATGCCAGCGTTGGCGTAAACCAGATTAAGAAGCTCCGCGCTATGAAGGAAAACCGCGACAACGTCAAAGTCAAGGATTGCCTCGAAGCCATCCGCAAGGGCGCTCAGGGTGAAGACAACCTTATGCCGCTTATACTTGACGCAGTTCGCCACTATGGCACTGAAGGTGAAATCTGCGGTGTGCTTCGCGAAGTATTTGGCGAATATAAGGAAAACGTGGTTCTTTAGGTTTTCTTAAAGAGCAGACAAGGAGGAAGAAAAGATGGACCGTAAAATTCGCGTAGTTGTTGCGAAACCAGGACTTGACGGACATGACCGCGGCGCTAAAGTTGTCGCCAGAGCATTCAGAGACGCAGGCATGGAAGTTATCTATACAGGACTTCGTCAGACACCGGAACAGATAGTATCAACAGCAATCCAGGAAGATGCAGACGCAATAGGCATCAGCATTCTTTCGGGAGCGCACGAATATTGCTTCAAGGCAATAATAGATCTTCTTAAAGAGAAGAACGCCGAAGACATAATAGTATTCGGCGGCGGAGTTATCCCCGAGACAGACTATCCGACACTCCTCGGATTCGGTGCAGGCGCCATTTTTGGCCCCGGAACACCGACAACGGAGACAATTGAATGGCTCGAAAAGGCAGTAGCCGAAAAGAGAGCGAAAGAGGCGTAAGCAAAATGAAACCTACAGTTATTGACCACATCGGAATAGCAGTAAAGAGCATTGACGAAGCTCTCAACTTCTGGGAAGCCACACTCGGCATTAAGTGCCACGGTGTAGAAGAAGTTGCCGAGCAGAAAGTTAAGACCGCCTTCCTTCCCGTACAGGACACAGAAATAGAACTCCTTGAGGGAACAAGCGAAGACAGCCCCGTAGCCAAATTCATAGCTGCGAAGGGCGAAGGTATCCATCACCTCGCAATAAGAGTAGACAACCTTGAAGAGGCCCTTGCAGAGCTTAAAGAAAAGGGAGTCCGTCTTATTGACGAGAAGCCGCGCTGCGGAGCGGGCGGAGCCAAAATAGCTTTCCTTCATCCGAAAGCTACAGGCGGCATTCTGCTTGAACTCAGCGAGCGCTAACTCACGCATGCCAGGCCCCGTACCTTGCGGCACGGGGTGCATTTGCCAAAAGTAACAAGCACCAGATTATCGAGGAGGTTAGAAGTAATGGCGGACAAAACGATCGACGAACTGTGCGCAAGTCTCATTGAAAAACGTGAGAAAGCGGCACAGGGCGGTGGTGCAAAAGCTATCGCCAAGCAGCACGAGAAGGGAAAACTGACCGCACGCGAGCGTATCGACGCGGTACTTGATCCCGGCAGCTTTGTGGAAATCGATGAGTTTGTCGAGCACCGTTGTGTAAACTTCGGACTCGAGAAGACCATATTCCCCGGAGATGGAGTTGTAACCGGCTACGGTACAATAGACGGACGCATAGTCTATGTATTCAGCCAGGATTTCACAGTAATGGGCGGTTCACTCGGTGAGATGCACGCAAAGAAAATTTGCAAAGTTCTCGACCTTGCCCTTACAAACGGAGCACCCTGCATCGGCATCAACGATTCAGGCGGCGCACGTATTCAGGAAGCTGTCGATGCTCTTTCCGGATATGGCAACATATTCTTCAAGAACGTCAAAGCAAGCGGCGTAATTCCCCAGTTCTCAATCATCGCAGGCCCCTGCGCAGGCGGAGCTGTCTACAGCCCTGCTCTCACCGACTTTGTCTTTATGGTAGACAAAATCGGTATCATGCACATCACAGGCCCCGCGGTAATCAAGTCTGTAACAGGTGAAGACGTAACCTCCGAGCAGATAGGCGGAGCACAGGCTCATAACGCAACATCCGGATGCGCGCACTTCTTCGCGTCAAGCGAGACAGAGTGCTATGCTCAGGTTCGCAAAGTAATGAGCTACCTTCCCAGCAACAACATGGAAGAGCCCCCCTATATCGAAACAGGCGATGACACAACACGCATGGACGCTGCTCTGCGCGAACTCGTCCCCACAAACCCCAACAGAGGCTATGATGTCCGCGACGTAATCAAAAAGGTCGTAGACAATGCTGACTTCTGTGAAGTTCAGGAACTCTGGGCACGCAACATCGTAACAGGATTTGCAAGAGTTGGCGGACGCGTAATAGGCATCATCGCAAACCAGGCCAAATTCATGGCCGGCTGCCTTGACATAGACGCATCCGACAAAGCAAGCCGCCACATCCGTATCTGTGACGCATACAACATTCCCATCGTCACATTCGAAGATGTTCCCGGATACCTCCCCGGCCTCAAGCAGGAAATGGGCGGAATCATCCGCCACGGCGCGAAACTTCTCTACGCATACAGCGAAGCCACAGCACCCAAAATCACAATAGTTCTTCGTAAGGCTTACGGCGGCTCATACCTCGGTATGTGCAGCAAAGACCTCGGAGCCGATGTCGTGCTTGCATGGCCGCAGGCTCAGATAGCCGTTATGGGAGCCGAAGGTGCAGCCAACATCATCTTCCGTAAAGACATCGAAGCGGCAGAAGACAAAGCAGCAATGCGCGCACAGAAGATAGACGAATACAAAGAAGCTTTTGCCAACCCCTTCAAAGCAGCCGCCCGCGGCTTCGTTGATAGGGTAATCCTGCCTGAAGAGACACGCCCCGCACTCTACCAGGCACTGATAATGACAGAGACAAAGAGTGAGCTTCGTCCCAAACGCAAACACGGCATTCTGCCGCACTAGGAGGCGGTCTGAATTATGGAAAATTCAGTAGCATCCTACTTTGTAGGAGTACCCGGCGGACTGGTAATGTCTATGATAGCATTCAGCATAGTATTCATCGTCATCATAGGACTTATGTTCCTTATGATGGGGCTGAAGCACATTTGCAGTGCTATCGACGGAAGCAAAAAAACTGCGGCCCCAGCACCTTCTTCTGCCAAAGCAGCACCTCAGGTCTCCGCGCCTGCTAAGGCAGTGGCAGCGCCGGCAGAAGATGACGGCGAACTCATGGCTGTTATATCTGCAGCAATAATGGCTATGTGCGGCGCTTCTGCACGCATAGTTTCCTTTGCCCCCGTCAAAGCACCAGTAGCAACAAGCTGGAAGCTTATGGGCAGAGTTCAGAATTCTGAAGGATTTCAGGACTAATTTATAACTAAAAAATTCAAGGAGGTTTTTCTCTGATGGCACGCAAGTACAGAGTTACCGTAAATGGCAAAGCATATGATGTAGATGTTGAAGAAATGGGCGCAGGCGCACCCGCAGCACCCGTAGCGGCTCCCGCACCCGTAGCAGCCCCTGCACCCGCGGCGGCTCCCGCACCTGCAGCAGCCCCTGCACCCGCAGCGGCCCCTGTAGCAGCCGGTGAAGGCGCAATCACAGCGCCGATGCCCGGAAAAGTTCTCAAAATACTTGTTGCACAGGGTGCAGCAGTAACAGCCGGCCAGCTCGTACTCATCCTCGAAGCAATGAAGATGGAGAACGAAATCTTTGCAACCGCATCCGGAACAGTAAGCCAGCTTGGCTGCAAAGAAGGAGATTCCGTCAATACAGGCGATACTCTCCTAGTAATAGCATAAATTTAATCTGCTATTCGCAGAATTACTGTACTGGGAGGTTATCTGAATGGAACTTTACTTAACAGCTCTAAAAGGCGTTGTAGAACAGTCAGGTTTCGTAGCACTTAATGGGCCTACGCTTATTATGTTGCTTGTTGCCTTTGTTCTGCTCTACCTCGCCATTGCGAAGGGCTTTGAGCCTTTGCTTCTCATGCCAATCGCGTTCGGATGCCTCCTGGTCAACCTTCCCCTTTCGGGGATTGTTGATCCAGGCGGCTTCCTGTATTTTGTAAAATTCGGTATAGATCATGAACTTTACCCTGTCATTATATTTATGGGTATAGGCGCTCTAACGGACTTTGGCCCTCTTCTTGCCAATCCTATTACGTTCCTTCTTGGAGCAGCCGCACAGATAGGCGTCTTTTTTGCTGTTATCGGAGCAATGTTTATGGGCTTCACAATTCAGGAAGCAGCGGGAATCGGCATTATCGGCGGCGCAGACGGCCCTACGGCTATCTACCTCTGCGCTAAACTTGCCAAGGGAATCCTTCCCGCTGTTGCCGTTGCTGCATACAGCTACATGTCCCTCGTCCCTCTTATTCAGCCTCCTGTCATCAGGATGCTTACAACAAAAAAAGACCGAGCTATTAAAATGGAACAGCTCCGTCCTGTTACAAGGACAGAGCGTATCCTCTTCCCGATAGTTTCCACAATCGCATGCGGACTTGTACTTCCCGCCTCTGTTCCCCTTGTCGGAATGCTTATGTTCGGCAACCTTCTCCGTGAGTGTGGATGCACAGATAGACTTTCGCTTGCGGCGCAGAACGAAGTTCTTAACGCCACAACGATATTCCTCGGCATCTCAGTCGGAGCAACAATGAGCGCCGGTTCGTTCCTTACGCTTGCAACAATCAAAATTATAGCTCTTGGACTTGTCGCATTCGTCTTCAGTACAGCAGGCGGCGTCTGCTTTGGTCAGATAATGAAAGTTGTATCCGGCGGTAAGATCAACCCAATAATAGGAGCAGCAGGAGTTTCCGCAGTTCCTATGGCAGCCCGTGTCTGCCAGAAAGTTGTATCCAAGGAATTCCCCGGAAGCTACATCCTTATGCACGCCATGGGCCCCAACGTAGCCGGAGTCATAGGAACAGCAGTCGCAGCTGGAGCAATGCTTACACTGCTGACAAAGTAACAAATCATACCTTCAATCAACACACAAAATGCGCCCACTCCGAGCAAACAACTCGAAGCGGGCGCATTTTATGTATATGGACAAACATACAAAAATATTTCTATAATAGGACAGTATAAAGGGTGGTGCTAAAAATGAAAGTTTCTTCAGTGCAGCTGAATACGGCTGGTATCGTCAGCAAGAATGAGATGATAACTCATGCTCTTGAAATGATTGACCGCTGTCACGGCTCGGATTTGATTGTTCTTCCCGAGCTTTGGAATGTCGGATTTTTTAACTACGATAACTATACTGTTTACGCAGAAGCTGCGGATGGTGAAACAGTCACAGCTTTGTCGGCAAAAGCGAGAGAGCTTGGATGCTATATCTTCACTGGAAGTTTTGTCGAAAAACGCGGGGATAATTTTTATAACACAAGCATTCTTCTAGACAGAGAAGGTAAGAGCATAGCGGAATATAGAAAAATACACCTCTTCACTTACAAGAGCAGAGAACCTGAGATATTAACTCCGGGAGAAAAGCTTGCTGTTGTTGATACAGAATTTGGGAGAATAGGCCTTGCCACTTGCTATGATCTTCGTTTCCCTGAGCTTTTCCGAAAGATGACTGTCGAGATGGGAGCGGAGTATTTCTTGATTACATCCTGCTGGCCTTATCCGCGCATCGAGGCATGGAATGTTTTAAACAGGGCCAGGGCTCTTGAAAACACCTGTTATCTCATATCATGTAATGCCGTTGGAGTCTCGTCGGGAATAAGGGCCGCGGGGCACAGTCAGATTGTTGACCCGTGGG
>CAZNYN010000009.1:0-56854 GCA_964577295.1 uncultured Synergistaceae bacterium
TGTCGGTTTTCATAACAAGCGCACTGTCGGCTCCGCCCTTGTAGCTTGCAACCTCTACTGTCTTAAACCCATCCTCGGCTTTTTCGCCGAAGTTGATGAGTCCGTTGTTATTCAGCACACCGTTGGTGTAGGAGTCGTTCGTTACATTCCAAAAAGAGGTCTTGTCCAAGGTTAGGTTTATTTTGGCGTTAAGCGCATCTTTGTCGGCAACATTCGCATAGCCGCTCCATTTGCTCCCGTTCATTACGACATCTAATGCGCCTATGGTACCGTAGTTGGCTCCATGAACTATGGAACCGCCGATGGTCGTACCGCTCATGTTAAGCGCACCAGAATCACCTGTATAGAGGAGTGCGCCTGAGTTATTACTGAACTTTGTAATGTTGTTAAGGTTTATTGTCGAATTAGTATAGACCATGAACGAGTAGACATTACCGCCGATATTAAATTCCGTATTATCATAGGTTATTGATGCTTTGTTAAACCCATATCCGGCAGAGGCATCGCTTGTCTCTATCTTTCCGCCCTTAATATCGGCAGATGCACCTACCCCTCCGCCGTTGGAGTAAACAGCGTGGGCGGATTCTCCCAGTGTCGTTATCTCTACGTTCTCAGCCCTTACGTCAGCCAGATTTTCGACACGCAGTCCATTGCTCTTTGAACCTGTCGTATGAATTTTAACGTCCTTTATGTCAGCCGATGCTGTATTACTGGGTGCTCCCCAGTACCAAGGGGTGCCTACGACTTCTATCCCGTACGAAGAAGTCCCGTTAGTTTCAATCGTCGTTTTTTCAATCTTTCCATAGGAATCTGCCATGATGGATATAGCATTGGAGCTATCACCCGTCATCTTTATTACGCTGCCGCTTACGTCAACCTTTGAATTATTCGCTGCGTCGATACCTCTTGAGGTATCCTTAATTTTCAATGGTGTATCGCCGTTTTTTACTTCTCCCGTGCCGCCGTTGGCTGTTATATCAGCACTTCTTATAACGGCAATTGAGTTTGAGTATATTTGAAACGCTTTCGACCAAGGACCGTCGGCTATGAACGTATCTCCCACGGAGGTAATAACCGAACCTTCATTGGCACTGATCCCGAGCATACCCTTTCCGTCACTCTTGAAAGTATTGCCCGAGGAATCTACCTCAGAGCTCTTATCTACGTAAATTCCTGTCGAACCGCTGTCGCCCGTACCGGCCGTTATCTTTAGTTCTATGGTATTGCCGGTAACCTTGGCATATGATTTTTTATCAACGTGCACACCATATCCGAAAGCCTGATCCGGAATTCCAGCAGAGTTAGGAGAGTTCTCAATCACTGTTATTTTGTTTCCCGATACCTCACCGGAAGAGTTTGTGCCGACGTAAACTCCTGCATGCTCGCGCTGGAACCCGTCTGTCACAACATCCGAGCTTGAGATTCTCACGAAGGAATTCCCGACCGCTGCAACGGCGCTGTTTTCCCAACCGCCTACACTCTGAAATGAGGACTCGGAAATATCCGCTGAAGAGTTATTGTAAATACCGACTCCCGCTCCGAAAGCGGTCTTTGCCGCGGAATTTGCGTGGCTCTTCTTGATAACCGCCGCTGCGTCCCCGCTTATGCGTATACCGTCAGACTCAAAAGACTGGACATCCACCGAAACATTGATAATCTGTGCTTCCTTAAATCCGCTCGCTACAGTAATCCCCGGTTTCCATTCATTTGCCTGATTGGGTTGGAGGTCCCTTGAAAGATAGACCGTGTCTCCGCTCATAATGGGTCTTCCCTCATTTATATGCTGCGGATTATTCAAATAAGCAGCCGCTTCCGACAAGCCTGACATAAGTGAAAAAAAGGCAAGGAACGTTGTTATCAGACATGTACTCCTAAACATGCAGCCTGTCCTTGACGCGATTGTATGCTTTTTATTTTTCTCCAACATATTCACCACTCCCATGTGCATTATTAGACTCATTTTATCTAATTTAAAATTAATAAAAATTTCTTAAAAATATCTCCATATCATACTATTTGCTTGGAAAATACATATTTATCTAAGTATTATTCAGAACATTTTTTGAATAACACACAAGACTAATTTAAAATTTCCTAGTAAATATTGTATTTTGACATTTAAATAGCGCCAATTAGATATGATATAAACGCACTCAACCCAGCCTGCCTTATAAACTTTTGTTTAAAAGTTTATTTACAGCAAGATTATATTATAACCCTCCGCATTTTCGTGCATGAGAGCCTCAAAATACAATAGCATGCAGCAGGCGTTCAAAATCCTTAATAGCCGTATATCTTTTTGCAAAATACGACATCTGCATGGTTATCGCATCTCGTTTATAATTTACATACTGGAGTAAAGTTGTTATCTTTAAATATAGCAGTTTTTTTTGTATATGTCAATATGCCATATTTTTATATAACCCCTTCATATTTAGGAAAACGCACTCAAAGCAAGAAAGAAAAGAAAACCTGTATTAAAGAGGGCATAACATGAGGCATAAAGAAATATTGGTTTCATATATAAAATATGGAGCGACAAAGATTGTGTTGTGCCGTGCAGAGGCACTTCTGTGAGCGGAAGCCAATAAAAAACACAGGGATGAGAAAACTCATCCCTGTGTTTTTTATTTTTAACTCTGTAAGCTACATTCCGACCGAGATAAAGAGTGTCTGTCCGCCTCTTGAAACCAGAAGTCCCAAGGCTTTGTTTTTTATTCCCATGGCGCTGTTCCAGTCATTCAGGGATTCCATTTTCTTTCTGTTGACCTCAAGGACAACATCTCCGGCGCGCAGTCCGAGTCTCTGTCCCTGCGAACCCTGCTGAATTTTGACTACAACGAGCCCGCTCTGTTCTTTTATTCCGAATTTTTCTCTCATTGAGGCGCTGTTCTGAGCGACAGTCACACCCATCTGAGTGGCTGTTTTCCGTTCGGCTTCCGGAGCTTCCGGCTGCTTTCCGAGCAGGCGCGTGGCCTTTACTCCGTCAATGTCGCCGAGAGTTACGTCTATGCTCTTTTTTGCTCCGTCACGGTAGATTTCAAATTTAACTTTATCCCCCGCGAGTTTGTTGCGCACGGAGAATACTACATCCTGGCTGTTTTTGACCTTCTGACCGCCTATCGAAACTATTACGTCGCCGCGCATAAGCCCGTATTTTTCGGCGGGAGATCCTTTTTGAACGTCGGCTATAATCGAGCCTTCCTTTACGGGTATTTTATAAGATTCCACAAGCGAGGCCGTAAGCGGCTGTACTGTTACTCCGAGCCACCCTCTGCGCACTTCTCCGTGCTTGATGAGGTCGTCCATTATCTGTTTAGCCATGTTTACGGGCACTGCGAAGCCTATTCCCTGTGCGTACGGCACTATGGCAGTGTTTATGCCTACGACTTTTCCGTTCAGGTCTATAAGAGGGCCTCCGCTGTTGCCGGGGTTGATTGCTGCGTCTGTCTGCATAAAGCCCTGGAAGTTTACATCGGGGGCTTGGAGGGTTCTGTTCTTTGCGGATATTACCCCTGCAGTGACGGAGTTTTCAAAGCCTAGAGGGTTTCCTATGGCGACAACCCACTCACCGACTTCCGTTTTATCGGAATCGCCCAGAGGCAATGTGGGCAGATTGGGTGCTTTTATCTGTATTACGGCAAGGTCGAAGGTGGGGTCTTGACCGACTTTTTTCGCGTCATAAGTGCGTCCGTCAAGAAGTGTAACTTTGATTTTGTCTGCATCCTGTACAACGTGGTTGTTTGTAAGGATATATCCTTCTTTGCTGACAATAAATCCAGATCCTTTGCCCTTTTGCGGGACTACTCTCTCCTGTCCCGGCCCGCCGAATATGTCTCCTCCGAAAAATTCTTCAAAGAAGGGATCTCCCTGGAAAGGATTGGAGACTGCTCTCTGCCTGACCATCATTTCCGTGTCGATGTTTACAACTGCAGGCGAGCTGTTCTTGACTATTCCTACTATGGGATTGCCGGTATATACGTCCTGCGCATAGGCGCTGTGAGGCATTGCCTCTTCTCCGCGCTCAACTGCCGTTTTTACGCCTTCTCTTGTCGCAAAGTAGGACCCGGCAGCTCCGCCCGCAAAAAGGATAAGAGCCGCGGCGCTTGCGGCACCGAATTTTTTAAGCGTACTGATCATGTTTTCACGATTCATAAAGACACCTCCAAAATAACATTATTAATCTTTTTTTGTCGCTGTTATTTTAATGGCGATTTTAATAAAAATCATCAAGAATTTTACGGAAGGATATAACGGTAAAAAGCGAAGAAGAAAAAAAGACTTTTATTCATCGCCACATAGGTATATTTATCATCTTAGGTGTGAAGGGATATTATTTTGAGCTTTGCCTCAGGGATTTTAGTGTTTTAAAAAGCCACAGTATGCCCAATATTATCTGGAGCGTTCCGAGTATGACGGCAAAGGAGAAAGCGGAGTCGGATGAGCGCTCCCGCAGACTGTCTGACAGAATTCTGAATGTTCCGTAGCACATTAAAAATATCGGAAGCAGAAGCGCGCTGTCTCTACGCAAATTTTTCTTTTCCGCATATTTTTCCGCGGCGAAGAGAAGCACCAGCAGAGAAAGTCCCAATAATGCCTCCATAAGCTGCGTGGGATAACGAAAGAGTGAAGACGGGTCGTTAGGAAAGCGGAGAGCCCACCACGGTACGTCGTTGACGTAAAGCTCCTTTCCGAGACAACAGCCTTCCAAAAAACATCCCGGGCGTCCTATTGCAATAAGTGCCGACGCTGGCAATGATGCGGCATCGGCAAATCTATCCACGGATACGCCGAGATGTTTTAGGCGATATATTCCGAATAGCCCTCCGCAGAGCATGCCGGGAAGAGCGGAAAGTCCACCTTTAAAAACTGTGCCAAGCGTCAGAGTCCCCGCAAAGTACATGGGAAGTCTCTCAGCGGCACTGCCGGCAAAAGCGCCGAGTATCGCTCCCGCATATACCCATAATATTACTGAGGTTGCGTCATCCCATGAAATGTCGTACTTTTTCACGGCACGGCTTCTAGTCCATAATATGAATATAAGCAAGGCAAAAGCCCACAGCACATAGTAGCTGCGGGCCTCTATTGACATTATCGTAAAAAGTACAGGGTGCATTTAGTGCTCGCGGCGCGGGCGTCTCTTGCGGTGCTGTCCACCCGATGAGGAGACGGGGCATACCAGGATTCTTCTTGTAGGCTCTTCACCTATCGAGCGTGTCTCTACATCGCGGTTCTCTCTCAGTGCGATGTGAACGATGCGCCTCTCCCAGCTTGACATAGGCTCAAGGCTGACGGGGGAACCTTTGCGAACTGCTTCGCGAGCTATAGAATCGGCAAGACGCGAAAGTGTCTGCTCTCTGCGTCCGCGGTAGCCGCCGCAGTCAAAACGGACTCGTCTTGTAGACATGTCGTCATGGCAGACAAGGTTCGTGAGATATTCAAGAGCCTTAAGAGTTTCTCCGTAGCGCCCGATTACGACTCCCGCATCTTCTCCGACAAGATTTATCATTCCGTCGTCGCTGAGCTCTGGGATAAGGTCAAGATCCATTTTATCGAGCATTTCGTTTACAAAGTGGCATGATTTTATGTATGAGACGGGAGCAAATGGAGATATCTCGACTTTGTATGTGCTGCCCAGAAGTCCGAAGAGTTTTTTATCCTCAGAGATAATTTTCGCTTCTATATCATCGGGCTTTATGCCCCACATCTCCGCGCCTTTTGAGCGTGCTTCTTCAACAGACGCGCACTCCACAACGGCGGTATCTATCTCAGGAAGCGGGCACTGCTCTTCTCTTTCTCTATTCATAACTACTTCTTCGCCTCGTCTTCATCGTCATCATCTTCATACTCATCATCGTCATCGTCATCCTCATCGCGCACAGGCTTGTTCTTGTGAAGGTTGGGCTTGACTGCAAGCTCTGCCTTTGTCTTTTGCATGACAAAGTACTGCTGTACAACACCCATAAGTGAGGAGAGTCCCCAGTAGAGCATTACTCCTCCGGGCATAGAGAGGCATATAAAGGCCATAAAGAAGGGCATTATGGTGTTCATCATGGCAAGCTGAGGGTTGCTGCCTCCCGAGAGCTTCTGCTGTGCCCAAGTGAGAACGGATATACTGATGAGCAGAACCAGATTGCCGAAGTAGAGTCCGAGATTAGCAAGGCCTGCGGGGTTCTTTACGATTCCCGTAAGCACGGCGAGTATGCTGTAGTTTCCCGTTGCGTCGGCAGCCACACCGACAGCCTGAGCCAGTCCGGATGTAGCAGAGGAGCCTAAGAGCACTCCAATGAAGGATGTACCAGCAAAGTCGTAGGTGCGAAGAACGTTGAAGAGAAGTATAAGTATCGGGAGCTGTACAAGAAGGGGAAGACAGCCGGCAGCGGGGTTTACCTTGTTCTCTCGGTAGAGACGCATTGTTTCCTGATTCATTTTTTCTTTGTCGTTGCCGTATTTTTCCTGGATAACTTTCAGTCGCGGCTGAATTTTCTGCATCTGCTGCATACTAGTCATCTGCTTCTGGTTCAAGGGATAGAGAGCCAGCCTAACAATGACCGTAAGCAGTACTATCGACAATCCGAACGAGTTTGTAATACCGTAGAAAAATTCAAGCACAGCGAGAAGGAGTTCGCTTGCTCCGTTCCAAAGTGAGCTCAATACTTCCACCTAACCTTTCGAGGTTCTGTTAAATAACTTTCCTAACCAAATCCCAACACCAACATTTTCCCTCTCTGGAACAGGATCGTATCCGCCGGGATTCCATGGGCCGCAGCGGCGTATTCTGTTGACTCCGAGGAGGGTTCCGTAAAAAAGTCCGTATTTCTCCACTGCCTGCGCCGTGTATTCGGAGCAGGTCGGATAGAAGCGGCATTTTCCGCCCCCAAGCATAGGGGAAAGTGCAGCCTGATAGAATCTGATAAAAAACAGACCGACTAAGGAAGCGGGCTTCATAAGCTCTTGTCAGCTTCCCAGTCGAGACCGGGCCAGTCTTCTTTCATAAGCCCTCTTCTCTTAAGTGAGCGTCCCATGTCGAGGTATACATCTCGGGCGGAAAGCCCGAGTGCGTTTTCACGCAGGGAGCCTACAATCCATACACCATCTTTCATCCAGGGCAAAAGTCTTCTGAATGATTCTCTCATCAATCTGCGGCCTCTTGTGCGTTTGGCAGCGTTCGCTATCTTCTTACCGACGGTAACTCCGACCTTGGTGGGTTCTCCGTTTCTGTCGACAAAGAACAACCGCACCAGCTCGCCTGTTTCGCGACGTCCGGTGCGGAATACAAGGTCAAACTGCCATCCGTCCTTGAGCCTTAGCACGGATGAAAAGCTGAAATTCACAGCTATTTAGACGGCGAGACGTGCTCTACCCTTGCGGCGACGATTCCTTAGAATACGGCGTCCGCTCGGGGATGCGGAACGTACTAGAAAGCCCATTGACCGCTTGCGTCTGGTGTTATGCGGCTGAAATGTTCGTTTCACAGACTACACCTCCTGTGGTTCAGTTTCACGGTAAATAATTTGTCTATTCAGCAACCTATACAATATAGCATACTGTTGGCTAGTGAGCAAGGAATTTTTATCATGCTCAATAGCAAACGAAAGTATTTTACACAATAAATAGAAAAAACACAAACAGCTATTGCAGAATGGGTCATTTATGTGCTAAGATGTTCGCTGTCTTTTATGAAGGAGGTGACGGCATTGCCAAATAAGAAGTCAGCAAAAAAACGAGTTCTGGTCACTGAAAGAAATCGCATATACAACCGCTTCTGGAAAACCCGTTGCAAGAACGCGGTAAAGAAATTGCTCGAAGCAGTTGAAAATAAGGATCCCGAGCTTGCAGCAAAGAGGCTGAACGAGGCTCAGGGTGTACTGGATAAAGCAGTAATAAAGGGCGTCGTCCACCGTAACACAGTAGCGCGCCGCAAGTCTGCCATGGCAGCAAAGGTTAAGTCCCTTTCTGCATAACTTAGTATGATTTTATCTGCAATTAACAGCGAAGCACCTGCTTCGCTGTTTTGTCGTGGTTATGCAAAAAAATCTATTGTTCTGTATTTGCAAAGAGCCGATGAGCCGTACTGTATGGCGCACCGGCTCTTTTACTTTTTTATATAATTTTTTAGAGCAAACCGAATTTTATTTTCTTCGTGAGGACAGAAGAGTTATTATCAAAGTTTCCAAGCCCTGCCAGCCGGAGCCTTTTCCGCTTTTCTCGTCAATATTGATTCTTATCAGTCCCGTTATAAAATCGGAAAGAGGTTTTGCACCATAGATGGATGATGCGCCGCACGCCATTTTCCATGCATAGTCCCTGGCTCCCAGTGCTTTTGCGAACATTGCCCCGTTTCCGGGGTTTGCGGATGCGTACCATGCCAGTCTCATTCTATTGTGCAGTGCGGATACAAGAGGAATAAGCTCCCCATTTCCGGAGATTGAACGGAAACTTTTCATAACGTCCCGGGTGTTTCCCGTGCATAGTCCGTCCAGAAGGCGCAGCAGGTTTCTGCTTCCGTCGTCCATACACATAGTCTCCACGTCAAGCCTTGTGAGCATGCCGTCTTTTCTGAGCATGGAGAGGCTTACAAGCTGTCCGCGGATTTCCTCTGGGTCTTCAAGAAGTTCCACTATCATCGCGGCGGCTTCGCGCTCGATATTGACATTCATTTTTTTTGCGAGGTTCATTACCCAGGCCTGCCGTTCCCTCGGCCATCTCGGAAATTCTTCGGGCTTTAGGATAACGCTTTTTTCCATAACTTCTTTGGGGATTAATTTTGAAGGGTCGGAATCATAGACTAAAACTATTATTACGGATGAATCTTTCTCCGCCATTGAAGCAAGCCCTTTGGGCATCGGCCCCATTTGAACGGCGCTTTCCACAACTACAAGGCGGCTGTCGTCAAATAAGCCGCCGGACATGTTATCGGAGAGGAGAGAGTTCCACTCTCCCCCCTCCTGTCTTGAGGCCAGAAAACAGCCTTTTTTTTCGTATTCTTTTATTGTCTCCTCCAAAAGGCGCCGCTGGGCTGTGCCGGAGGCGACAATCAGACGGAGAGAGGGCATCAGCCTTTTACAACCACGTTGAGAAGTCTTCCCGGAACCGCTATGACTCGAACGATTTCTTTGCCGTCAATACGCTTCTTGGTCTCTTCTCTGCCCATGATATCGGCTTCGAGCTCTTCTTTTGAAAGTCCTGCCGGAACGCTGAACTGTTCACGCACTTTACCGTTTATTTGAAGGACTATTGTCACTGTGTCGGCCACAAGCGCATCGCTTTCCACTTCAAACCACTTTTCTCTTGAGAGGAATGTCTCATTGCCTATCTGATGCCACAGTTCTTCCGTTAAGTGGGGAGCAAAGGGAGAGAGGCAGCAGAGGAGGGTTTCGACGCCTTCTCTCTTTATGGCCCAGCCCTTATCGTCCGCGGGAGCATAAGAGGCAAGCGCGTTTGTCAGCTCCATGAGCCTTGCAACTGCCGTGTTGAACTGGCGCTCATCGCGTATGTCCTTTGTAACTCTATCAAGGGTGCTGTGAATGATGCGCTTTATATCACGCTCGGCTGTATTTGTTATATCTTTCATAGCAATTCTTGATTTGGGTGCGGCCTTTAATCCGTCAAGGCTTGATTCCACAAGGCGGTAGGCACGGCTCAGGAATCTGTGAGCGCCTTCCACACCGCGCTCCGACCAGTCAAGGTCTTTTTCGGGAGGAGCGGCAAAGAGAATGAAGAGCCTTGCGGTATCAGCACCGTATTTTTTTATTATTTCGTCAGGGTCAACAACATTGCCTATCGACTTCGACATTTTTGCACCGTCTTTGATTACCATTCCCTGAGTGAGAAGGCGCTGGAACGGCTCTCTCATATCTTTGGGAAGGAGTCCCAAGTCGGCACACACTTTTGTGAAGAATCTGGCATATATAAGGTGGAGGCAGGCATGTTCTATGCCGCCTATATACTGGTCGACAGCCATCCAATATGCGGCATCTTCTTTATTGAAGGGCTTGTCGGTGCTCCACGGAGAGGTATAGCGCTCAAAATACCATGATGAGCAGAAGAATGTGTCAATAGTGTCGGTCTCGCGCTTAGCGGGCTTGCCGCATACAGGGCATGTCGTGTTTATCCAGTCCTCGCGCAGAGCCAGGGGGTTGCCGCCGTTTTCGGGCATCTCTACGTCAAGGGGCAGTGCCACGGGCAGCTGGTCTTCCGGTACGGGCACTATGCCGCAGTGGTCACAGTAGACGACGGGAATAGGTGTTCCCCAGTAGCGCTGACGGGATATAAGCCAATCGCGGAGGCGGAATTGAACTTCCTTTTTGCCTATTTTTCTATCTTCAAACCATGAGCCTATTTTGTCTATTGCTTCAGGAGTCGTAAGTCCGTCAAATTCTCCGGAGTTGCAGGCAATACCGTCCGCCTCGACAGAGGCGGGCATTGTGTCTCCGTCAGGTGCGGGGCCGTCTATTGGGCGGACAACCGTTATGACGGGTATATCATATTTGCGCGCGAAGTCAAAGTCGCGCTGGTCGTGCGCAGGAACGCCCATAATGGCTCCTGTTCCGTAGTCTGTCAAAATGTAGTCGGCTATCCAGATAGGAACCTTTTTGCCGTTTACGGGATTTATCGCAAAGAAGCCTGTATCGATTCCTTCCTTTTCAACACCAACGGCGGTGCGCTCTATGGCACTGCGCGATGACATTTTCCTGGCAAAAGCACGGAGCTCATCCGCTTTTGCGCCGCCGAGTTTATTTGCAAACTCTTCGACATACGGGTGTTCCGCCGCCATAGCGACGAATGTCACTCCGAATATTGTGTCTATGCGTGTCGTAAATGCTTCTATCGACAGGTCTGTATCGGCAATGTCCATTTTGAAGTGGACACCTTCCGAGCGGCCTATCCAGTTGCGCTGCATCGTGACTACTCTTTCCGGCCAGCCTTTAAGTTCATCGAGACAGTCGACAAGCTCCTGAGCGTAGTCTGTTATGCGTATAAACCACTGATCAAGACCGCGCTTTGTTACAGGGGTTCCGCAGCGCCAGCATACACCATCGTCCACGACCTGCTCGTTGGCAAGAACCGTCTTGCAGCTCTCGCACCAGTTGACAGGCGCATGCTTGCGATAGACAAGACCTTTTTTATAGAACTGAAGGAAGAGCCACTGATTCCATCTGTAGTAATCCTCTTTGCATGTTACCACCATACGCCGCCAGTCATAGCTGTAGCCTGCGCGCTTGAGCTGGTTTGTCATATGGTCTATGTTGCTCAATGTCCATTCCGCAGGGGGCATCTTCTTTTTTATGGCGGCATTTTCCGCAGGCATTCCAAATGAGTCAAAGCCCATGGGGTATAGGACATTGTAACCCTGCATGCGCTGGAAGCGTGCAAGCAGATCTCCTATGGAATAGTTGCGCAGATGTCCCATGTGCAGAGCGCCGCTTGGATAGGGGAACATCTCGAGGCAGTAGTACTTTTCTTTGGAAGGGTCTGTCTCCACTTCAAAAACCTTGGAATCAGCCCACTCTTTCTGCCATTTTGGTTCAATGGCGCCAAAATCGTATGGCATCTATAATCTCCTCCGTTGCATAATAAAATCAGAAGCAATTAAATGTACATCCTGACATTATATACTTCACAGTGAGAGTGAGCAAGGCATAGGACTTTACTTCATTTTGGTCATTGTAAAAGCTGCCCACAGCTCAAAAGCGTCTTTGAAGTTCCATGGGTCTTTGCCCGTTATCGTCCTTATCTTTTTTAAACGATACTGGAGACTGTTCCGATGCATAGCAAGCTTTTCCGCAACTTCGGCACAGGCGAAGGGTGACTCGCACCAGGCAAGGAACGTCTCTCTCATCTCGCCGAAATCGTTTCTCACATCAAGTCCTTTGAGCGTTGATGTGACATATTCTTCCTTTTTTGACTTTGGAAGAGAATCTATCAATGTCTCAGCCGTAAAGGCTCTCGCCGCAATTACTCCTTTGGCTCCAAGGCCCTTTCCCAAAGAGAGCACGTTGCGGGCGGAACGCAGGGAGCGCGCAAGTCCGGCTATATCGGAACAGGGCAGTCCCACGGAAACATCTATTTCTATCCCCTTTTCGGCCATGCTTTTTATGAACTCCTTGGCGTTCCTGTCGAGCTCTTCGGGGTCACAGCAGGGAAAATTTGCCTCGCTGCGTGATATAAGAGCTGTCACTACATAATTTTCATTGGGACATATCACATTATGAGGATTTGAAAAATAATCTTTTGTCTCTACGGCAAGACGTCTGAATGCAAACTCGGCGGATTCAAACTGCCATTTAGTCATTTCTATTAATATAACGCAGCTGACTCTGGACAGGTTGAAGCCAAGCTCCCTTGCCTGCAGCGTAATGAGCTCGTCGCTCTGAGTGCGCTCGTCAAATGAAGCTATATTTTCGATAAGGTCTCTTAAAGAGCGCTCACGAAGCATGCTTGACTCGAGGAACGCCTGTTCTCGGAGCATAATCTCTGCCTGTTTCTGAACAAGAAGGCCGTATCTTGCCACATCCTCGGGAAATCCCGATATGGAGACAGAGCCGATAACATTGTCAAAAATCTGTATCGGCAGAGTATAGCCCGGATGAATGTTGCCGATTGCAAGAGCATCCTCCGCGGTTGTGGTTATCGGAATATTGAGCTTCATTACTTTTATGGAAGGCTCGTGAAAATTTCCGACTCTGTTTTCGTCGTTACAGCCTATAATAATACCGTTCTCATCTGTCACAAGCACACCATAACCAATGACATCGCTGGCGCATTTTGCTATATTCTGTGCAATTTTCTTAAACATAGGACCACCTCCGTATGCTATTCCTCTGCATAGTTTAGCTCTTTCCAGATTCTTATTCTATGTTCAATTGAATAATGATTTTGCTTACTTTTCCCGTTAGAATGCAAGTAGGGAGCGGAAGCTCCGTGATTGTTTTCACGTTGTCCATGAACCAAAGGACAATAATTTATATGAGGAGGAATGGAAATGAGGCTTGAACTGCACAAAGTTCATATCACAGGACTCTCGTTTGCAGAAAAGACGTACGTCAATGGAGGCACCCTCTGCATCAACAAGAGCGAAGCCGAAGCCGTAATCGCGGAAGACAAACGTTTTGCAAAGGTAAGTTTGGAACTCGCGGTACCCGGAGACAGCACAAGAATCATCCCTGTTAAGGACGCGGTGGAACCCAGAGTTAAGATTGGCAAGAACAATTACTTCCCCGGTTTCTGCGCTCCCATGGAAAAGACAGGTACGGGAGAGACACTTGTACTTGACGGAGCGGCAGTCATCACATGCGGACCCATCGTTGCCTTCCAGGAAGGTTTTATCGATATGAGCGGCCCCGCAGCACCCTACTCACCTTTCTCGGCAACATACAACATCGTACTCTGTGTGGAACCCGTTGAAGACCTTGAGAAGCACCAGTACGAAGCGGCTCTCCGCGAAGCAGGACTGAAGCTCGGTGTATACCTTGCAAAGTGCGCTGCCGAAAACGGAGCAAAGGCTGACGAAGTACAGGTTTTCGACAAAGGCGACACATTTGAAGAGAGCCAGAAGTACCCCAACCTTCCCAAAGTTATCTATGTCTGCATGAACATCACACAGGGACTTCTCCACGACACATACGTCTATGCTAACGACCTCCGTCCCTCACTCCCCACACTTCTCCATCCCAATGAAGTACTTGACGGAGCAATGGTATCGGGAAACTGCGTATCCGCATGCGACAAGAACACCACATGGCACCATGTACATAACCCCATCGTGCAGGCACTCTATGCCCGCCACGGCAAAGAAATAAACTTCCTCGGCATGATCCCGACACAGGAAAGCACCGTTCTCGCAGGAAAGCTCCGCGCCGCGACAATGAATCTTTCCATCGCCCAGCAGCTCGGCGCAGACGGCGTTATCGTCTCCGAAGAAGGCTACGGCAACCCCGACACAGACCTCTGCCTCAACGCGAAGTACTTTGAGAACGCAGGCATCAAGTCCGTCGTCGTATCAGACGAATCATCAGGTACAGACGGAGCCAGCCAGAGCCTTGCCGACGCCACCCCCGAACTCACAGGTTTCGTTTCAACAGGAAACGTAAACGAAATGATAGAAGTTCCCGCAATGGACAAAGTTATCGGATACAAAGAAGCTATCTCCCTCCTCTCCGGCGGTGCGGAAGAAAGCCTGCGTCCCGACGGTTCAATGTATGTCGAACTTCAGTCAATCATAGCCTCCACAGCAGAAATCGGCTTTAACAAGCTCGGCTGCGAGTGGATATAGAAAGGGGCTTCTACTATGACATTCAGAATAGTCCACTACATCAACCAGTTCTACGCCGGCATAGGCGGAGAAGAGAAAGCAGACCACAAGCCTGAAGTCCGCGAGGGCGTAGTCGGCCCCGGAATGCAGCTTGCAAAACTCTTTGACGGCGAAGCAGAAGTAGTAGCAACAGTAATCTGCGGAGACGGCTTCTACGGAGAAAACACAGACGAAGCGCGCGTTGCGTGCCTCGAAATGGTAAAGAAATACAGCCCCGACCTCTTCGTCGCAGGCCCCGCGTTCAACGCAGGCCGCTACGGATTCGCCTGCGGCGACATAGCAGCCACAGTCGGAGCAGAGCTCGGAATCCCCACAGTCACGGCAATGTACCCCGAGAACCCCGGAGTTGAGCTCTACTCAAAGAAGACATTCATCGCACTCGCAGACGACAGCGCACGCGGAATGGCCAAGGCCCTCGGCAACATGTACAACGTAGGCCACAAGCTTCTTAATAAGATAGCAATGGGCCCCGCACGTGAGGAAGGCTACATCCACCGCGGAATGAGAAAGTCCTTCTTCCACGAGAAGAACGGTGCGGAGCGCGCAGTCGAAATGCTTCTTAAGAAGCTCAAAGGCGAAGAATTCCGTACAGAGTACGAGATGCCCGTCTTCAAGAAGATTGCACCTGCTGCACCCCTCAAAGACCTCAAGCACGCCAAAATCGCCCTCGTATCTTCAGGCGGTATCGTGCCGAAGGGCAACCCCGACCACATTCGCGTATCATCAGCCGAGAGCTTTGGCGAATATGATATCTCCGCCCTCAACGATATGACGGCAGAGAACTACGAATCAGTACACGGCGGATATGACCGTCAGTGGGCAAACGTAGACCCGGACGTCGTCGTTCCTCTCCAGATTATGCGCGAGCTTGAAAAAGAAGGCGTATACGGAGAGCTCCACAAGTACTTCTACACAACAACAGGTACAGGAACAGCAGTCGCTTTCGCAGAAAAGTTCGGACAGGAGATCGGTGCGAAACTCAAAGCAGACGGAGTTGACGCTGTGATCCTCACATCCACCTGAGGAACTTGTACTCGGTGCGGTGCATCGATGACAAGAGAAATCGAACGCGTAGCAGACATCCCCGTAGTTCAGATTGCAACAATCGTACCTATCATGCTTACAGTCGGCGCTAACAGAATAGTCCCCGGCGTAGCTATTCCCCACCCCGCCGCAGATCCCGCAATGGGACCCGAAGGCGACAAAGCTGTCCGCAGAGAACTTATCATGCGCGCCTTCAAAGCAATGACAACACCCATCGAAGAACAGACAATCTTCGAGAAGAAGTAAACTTTTCCCCAAAATACGGGCGGCTTTATGCCGCCCGTATTAAAAATAAATCCCCCCTTTAAATATTTGTAAAATATCTAATTTTAAGATATAATATAAAACTATATGCGTCATTGGATTTTGCCGATAGGAGGTACTTTTATGCCGGAAAAAAAGATGAAGATTGTGACCAACAATCCTGCAATATCAACGAACGAGGATATGCCGCACGACATAATTTTCGTTGAAGGTTCTCCTGTTGATGTACTAGACAAGACGGAAGAGCTTGTCCAGCAGCACTGGTCGCTTCTCTCAACACCTCTTCCGCCGAATATTCCCATAATGAGAGGCCCTTACAGGTCTCTTGTAATCAAAGAAGCGGACGAGCAGTACGACACAAAAGGGCTTCTCGCACTAGATAAAGCACGCACTCGCTATGTTATGGAGCGCGAGTTTAGAACAATGGATCCAAATGCCGATTTTGGAGAAATTGACAGAACGATGCTCTACCGTACATTAAGAGATATTTCTCTGTCTAATCTGTAAATTCAGCACTTTAAAATAGTAATCACTAGTGGTATGATAAGCAGAAGCGTAAAATATATGCTGAAAATAATTTGGAGGCGAAACAACAATGATCGATCTTACAAAAGAAAATTGTGATGCTGAAGTACGCGAGGAAAAAGGACTTCCTGTAGTAGTAGACTTCTGGGGACCCCAGTGCGTTCCCTGCATGGCCCTAAAACCCCTCTATCATGATATGGAGAAGGATTTTGAAGGCAAAGTAAAGTTTACGGCAGTAGACTGCTCAACAAACAAGAGAGTCGCAATGGGCTTCCGCGTAATGGGACTCCCCACATTCCTCTTCTGGAAGGACGGCGTGGAAGTAAAGCGCCTCTCCAAGGATGAGTGCACAATCGAAGCAATCAGAGCCGAAATAGAGAAGCTCGCTCAGTAATACCAGGCAGCAATCGTCCGAAAGGACGGGCAGCAAAAATAAAACCATAGGAGGTGTTCAGCCATGGGCAAATTGGCAGGAAAGAAACTTCTCCTCCTCGGAGAAAGGGACGGCGTTCCCGGACCGGCCATGGAGGCATGTCTGAAGGACAGCGGCGCTGAAATCGTATTTTCAGCGACCGAGTGCTTTGTCTGAACCGCGGCAGGAGCAATGGACTTGCAGAATCAGCAGCGTATAATGGACGCAGCTGAGAAATTCGGAGCGGAGAACTGTGTAGTAGTACTTGGTTCTTCCGACGCAGAAGGCGCAGAAATCTACGCCGAAACCGTCGCAAACGGCGATCCGACATTCGCAGGGCCACTTGCAGGAGTCTCGTTGGGACTCGCGGTATACCACGTCTTTGATGAAGCAATCCGTTCAGAGTGCGATCCGGCACAGTGGGAAGAGCAGATTTCCATGATGGAAATGGTTCTTGATCCCGAAGCGCTCGCAGCAGCCGTTAAAGGCATGCGTGACGAGTATTCAAAGACCACTCTGTAACTTATAAGAGATAAAAGGCGCTCCTCTTTTGAGGGGCGCCTTTTAGTTATATCTCTAGTGTTTATTTTTCGCTTTCGGCGGACGGGCCGTAATCCACTGCTGCACCTGCTGATCCGCGGGAAGTATGCCTATATCCATCCATGTGTAGTAAAACATTCCCAGGTTCTCAAACATGTAGCCGTCCTGTACGTGATCGTTTACATCATAGCTGTCGGCGTAGATTAGAATGTCATCCTCAAGCTGAGGAGTGTTCATCGTGTCATAGCCGATAATAACCCGCCAGTGACCTCCGAAATACATGTTTTCCACCATAATCGGGACGCCATCTTTAAGCCTTGACCGCACGAATCTGCTGAAATCATCTATCGTATTAAAGCTGGTTCCGCTTTTATCGGCGCTTGTGAGGCTCGATTCTACTTCCCAATCGAGAGCGTTAAAGAAGTTGACCATCTTGAGAGTGCTTGTCCCAAGCTCTGTGGAGCCTGCGCGCATACGGTCTATCGTTCCCATGAGTTCTGCTATTTTCAGCTCATCAAATGTTTTTACGCCATAGTGGTACAAGACAGTAAGAGCCACAGCCGGGCCGCATGAAGTTTCCGTCGTCTGCTGATAAGTCTTATATCCCGAAATAATGGTCAGCCCCTTAGAGTTGCTTTTCATTGTGTAAAAATCGGGTGTTTTAAAGTATGGAGAGTCTTTAGCATTTGATTTTCCGCCATACAAGGACGAACCCGCTGTTATCGTATCATAGCCTTTGGGATAGGGAATTATATTTTCGGCGGCAGATAACCGTGACTGTATCAGAGTGAGAAAAAGCAGCAAGAACAGAGCGGTTATCTTTGATTGTGTCTTCATTTTTGCCCTCCTTATAATTTGATCAGCGATCTACGGTGCTCAGTTTTTTCTTGTCCTTGGAGTTATCAAGCAGGGCAAGGGCTACGTTGAGCACATGCACGTTATCAATCCACAGGAATGAAAGGCCGACCAGCAGTTTATCGGAGGCATTGGCGGGCGCAAAGCAGAGGTTTCCGTTGACTACTCCCCAGCGCAGCTCCTCCCACGCATAGAAGCTGTCGCGCCCTTTTGAAAGAGTGCCCCTTTCCCTCACTGTTATTCCAGCATCTGATACAGTTGTATCTTTCCCGAATGTGTAGCTTCTGCCTTCGCCCAAACCGTCAAGCATCTCCGAAAGAAGACGTCTCCCTACTGCTTTCCAATATTTATCGGTCAGGTACGCATAAAAGTCTTTCTGTTTTGTTTTGATGGTAAATTCTCTGTCGATTGTGCCGAATGTTGCAATACAGGTACGCCTGGGGAAAATTCCGCCTCGGCTCTGATCAACTCCCCAGCGCAGCCTTGTTATTTTTTTTAGCGGAAAGAGTTCTCCGCACCAGAGAAATCCGTTGGGTGATATTTCCAATGTTTTTTTAAACGGCCATACTCCGAATGAGCACTGAAAGTCTATTTCCTTCTGCCATGAAATCTTTTCTTCCATAGGTACCATCTCCCGCCTTATATCATCTTTTGTCGGATATTCTTATTCGTCCCGCCCCGGAAATTATTACGTATAGAATTTTTGAAACACCTATGTCGGGCCTTATCATAAAGGTGACTGCCGGGCTCATAGTATGCCACACACCGTTGAACGCCATTTCTTTTGTTGTTCCGACGGCTCGCACCCATGTATTTTCCGCACGCCAATTTTCCGTCTCGAGATATCTAGGGCCGTCTGTATGCCTTAACACTAATTCTATACGATTCTTCTTCGGCTCTGTGATGTCGATTTTGTATGACGAACCTTCGTGCGACGCTTCGAGCATTTTTTCAAAAAGCCAGTCATGCAGAGATTCCGCTTCTTCCGTAACGATATCCGCCTCACTGCGTGCTACCGGCAGCAGCGCGCAAAGCGAAAGAGCCGAAATTATTGCAAGGGCGCACAGCAGCTCTGCCATTGTAAAAGCGGAAGAGTGACTTTTACTCATTTATTTTTTCTAAAGAATCCTCCGATAAATGAGATGCCATCCATAGATAGAATGGGTGCTCGCTTCTGTACAGCCTGCCCTCGCGGTTTGTACAACCGTGTTTTGTCCATCCTTCCGCTATAAGTTTGTAGTCATTGGCGCGCAAAATTCTGTACTCAAAGGTTATGCTGTGTATTTTTACTTCTGTAACACGGCACCAGAGCTGCACCTGGTCATCGTAGAGAGCGGGGTGTTTATACCGGCAATGCGACTCTACGACAGGAAGCATAAGTCCGTCGTTTTCCCATTTTGTGTAAGGCACTCCCCAAAGACGGCAGAGTTCCGTTCTTGCGACTTCGAACCAGTCAAGGTAATTTGCGTTATATACTACTCCCATCTTGTCTGTTTCACTGTAGCGAACTCTCAGTGTGGCGGCAAGTTTATAATCTTTCTGCATCGAAGGCCTCCTCATGGCTTAAGTATATTTTATGCTCCCCGATACAATAACAGCAGGGGCATAGGGACACGACCGCTATTTTACTTGAAGCTTTTTATATATTGCCAAGCGCTCCTCTTTTAAAAAGTATGTACTTAGCTCTGTCGAGCGGACTTACTCCTCTATACGGCACTTCCACTCCCTCTCCGGGCGGCACAGGCTCGTATCCGTCAAATGATGTGAAGAGCACACCGCGCCCCCCCGAAACTGATGAAAGCCTCATTGGAAAGTTCATCGATGTTGAAAGCGGCATTCTTCCTTCCATGACAGCCATACCTTTTATAATTACGGGAGAGTCAAAGGTTCCCCTCATTGAAATTATTTCTCCTATAATCTTTCCGCTGTATTCCTCGGGGAAAGAGAGGCGAAATTTCAAAATAGGCTCTAAAAGTTCTGTTCCGGAGTTTACCAGCCCGTCCATGATTCCCATTGGCGTGGCAAGCATAAAGTCCAGGGGATGTGTGTGTACGGTATGGTGCTCACCGTCGGCAAGTGTTATTTTTATATCCGTAACTTCCCAGCCCTTAGGCCCCTGCCTTAAGGCTTCCGGTATCGTCTGAGCCACTTGCGCCTGATATCTTTGATAGATTTTATCATTATGAACTATACTTTCAAAGACAACGCCGCTGCCGGCAGGCAGAGGCTCTATTATAAAGTTCATTACCGCCCAGCACGGTTTCGGCATTGTATATTCGACATAGCCCTCCGCTCTTTTCAGAGGGTGCTCCTTGTATATGACCTGAGGCTCTCCTATTAAGACAGCAAGTCCGAATCTCTCTTTCAGTATCGACGCGACAACTTCGGTCTGTATCATGCCGGTAATTTTTATGAGAAGTTCCCGCGACTCTTTCTGCCATATTACATCGAGCAGAGGATCTTCTGCGGAGAGCTGTTCCAACGCAGAGACGAGAGCGGGATATGAATTTTCGTCCTCGGGAGCTATTTTGACGCGAAGCATGGGAGCGGTCATTACCGACTCTTTCGGGACATAGGCACCGCTTCCTATGACATCTCCGTTCCCTGCACGCGAAAGCCCGTAGACCGCGCCTATATCGCCCGATGTGAGCACTCCGGAATCTATCTCTTTTTTCCCGACGACCTTGCGTATCTGCACCACTTTTTCATCGCAGCCGCGTGTTAGGTTGCGGAGGATATCTCTGTTTTTAATCGTTCCGGCAAAGAGCCTTATAAATGACACACGCCCCAGAACAGGGTCGTGTTCGAGTTTGAATATAACGCCCGACGGCTCTTCGAAGGATTTATCTTCATCGCCGGCAAGCAGGCATATTGTGTCAAGCAGCTCCGCAACTCCCTCGCCCTTAAGGGCAGAGCCTGCAAGATAGGGATATATCCTCCCATCGGCAAATCCTTTTTTAAAAGAGGATGCAAGTTCCGAATCGGGTATAGATTCTGCTCCTCCGTCAAGATATTTTTCCATTACAGAGTCGTCAAAGTCCGAGACTGCCTCGGCCAGTTCTTCCTTTGAAGCTGCGGCCGCAATGGGACGCACAGAAAAAATATCTTTGATTTCTTCCAGGACACGCGAAACATCCGCGCCGGTCCTGTCTGTTTTATTTATGAAAAATATTACGGGGAGCTTCGCGGCACGAAGAACTTTCCAAAGCAGCTCCGTCTGCGACTGCACCCCCTCGACCGCGGAGAGGACGAGAACGGCAAAGTCAAGGGCTCTTAACGCGCGCTGAACTTCACCCGAAAAGTCACTGTGTCCCGGCGTGTCTATGAGGTTTATTCTCTGCCCCTTCCAGTCAAGAAAGGCTGAAGCCGCCCTTACTGAAATACCCCGCTCGCGTTCTATCTCCATAAAGTCGGTATGTGCGCTGCCGTCGTCCACGCGGCCCAGAGAGCGCACCGCACCTGAAATGTATAGAATTTGTTCCGTGAGAGTTGTCTTTCCCCCGTCAACATGAGCCAATATGCCTATGTTGACGGGAGGCTTTTTTTGAGCTTCCATTAGAGCCTTGTAATATTTATTTCACGGCGCTGCGGGAACTGTCTTACAGGCTTGAAAACCGGCCATCCGAACATCTGCGCTCCGCAGATATGTTCTTTTTCGCTTATTCCCAAATACTTGCGCAGATCTTCCGAAGCTCTTACCGCCATGGTCAAGAATCCGCCCCAGCAAGCACCGACTCCGAGAGAGTGGGCCGCAAGCTCAAGATATGTAAGAGCTATGGCGCCGTCTTCAGGCCACCTGTGGGACTTTGGGACTACCGCCAGAGCCGCATGGGGCGCACCGCGCAGAAGCCCGTCCTCACCTTCTTTTGCCTTGGCTATCATGGAAGCTCCCACGAGGGAGAGAGGAGACATCGGATCTTTGAATATCTCTCCTCTCATCCAGCAGAGAATAAGATTTGTAATTTCTTTTGTCTTTTCCGGATCTGCTGATACAATCCAGCGCACAGGCTGGTCATTGCAGGCAGTAGGGGCCATTTTGACAGTGTCGAAAATTTCCCCTATGACATCATCGGGCAGAGCCTCCTGTTTGAACCTTCTGATGCTGCGGCGTGTCTTCAGCAGGTTAAGGGCGGCCTCTTCGGAAGGAAGCGCCAAGTCGGAGACATTAACCAGAGAATCGCCTTTCAGAAATGAAATGGAATTCGCGCATGTGGGGCAGAAGAGAACGCAGTGGCCGCATTCCACACAATAAGGTGAGCTCTTGGGGTTCATTTCCGGGTACGATGATTCTCCGAACTCTATTATCGAAACGGGGCATGCCTTTACGCAGATTCCGCATTTTGTACATTTTGAACTGTCAACTTTAAATTCATGCATTGTACTTACCTCCTTAAGTAAGAAAACGAACATCGGACAATATAGTAATTGTAGCATTAAGCAACGCAAAATATGAACAGGACAATCAGCATGAATACTAAAGAATCACATACAGCCTTAAGATATAATTTACCACAGAAGAAAAAACAGGAGGTTTGCACCGCAATGAAAAAACTACTCACACTTATTGTCCTATTCTCAATCTTTTGCATCCCGAACACTCTGTTTGCAGAGACTCCGAATCTTATCCCGCAGTTTCACTGGACATATCACTCGCTTGAAACTCTTTCAAACGAAGGTTTCATAAGCGAACAAGTAACCCCGGGAAAGAGCGCCTATACCCCCGAGCAGGTGGCTTCCATGATTGTCTTTGCGATAAACAGAATCGAAAGCGACACATCCAAGCTTACGGAAGCGTCCCTATCAAGCATGAGACAGCTTATAAACGGCTACAGGGCGGCGCTTGAGGCTCAGGGATACGACTTCTTTAAGATGAGAAAAGATATCGAGGACTACGCCACATCGGCGGGACTGACAGCCATAGAGACGTCAAAAAAGACGGGAAAAGTGAACAATCTGAGCGAGAAAGCGGCAGCATCAGTAAACGCATTCACATTTGAAATATATAAAACCGTCGGCAAAAGCGGCGGCAATATGTTCATATCCCCTTACAGCATATCATCGGCTCTTGCAATGACTTATGCGGGAGCAAGGGGCACAACGGAAAAAGAGATGGAAAAAGTTCTGCACATAGACCCGTCTCTGCACAAGAGCATGGCCGCTTTGATAAGCGAGCTGAACTCCGTTCCTGCGGCAACTGCGAAAATGAATACCGCAAATGCAATATGGCCGGCAAAACAGGAGAAACTGCTGGCTGAATATGTGCAGACAGTAAGAGAAAATTACAAAGCCGCTCTCACTCCCCTCAACTATGCCTCAAGCCCCGCAAAAGCTGCTAAGACAATCAACAGCTGGGTTGAAAAGCATACCAACGGAAAAATTAAAGACATAATATCTGACGGGCTTTTGCGCAAGGACACTCCCATGGTGCTGACCAATGCGGTATATTTCAAATCCGAATGGCTGAATAAATTTGAGCCTTCAAACACTATGATTTCCCCCTTCTGGACTACACAGCAAAATTCCGTCTCGGCAGTAATGATGAATAAGACAGATGACGATATCAACTACATAAAGACAAACGAACTGGAAGCGATAGAGATTCCTTACAAAGACAGGAGATTTTCGATGCTCGTCATGCTACCCGACAAGTCATCGTCTCTGCAGAATCTCGAATCAAAGCTCACACAGGAGAATCTCGACAAATTGACATTGGCGATGAAGCCCGAAAGAGTGAAGATGTTCATTCCCAAATTCAAGGAAGAGCAGACTTTTGAGCTGGCGAACATTCTGAGCGTTATGGGAATGCCCTCCGCATTTGACGGAAGGAAGGCAGACTTCTCCGCCATGAACGGCAAGCATAATATGTATATAGGTAATGTTGTTCACAAGACATTTATAGAAGTCGGGGAAGAAGGTACGGAAGCCGCGGCAGCAACAGCGGTGATAATGATGAAATCCTCCATGCCCCCCATCGACCCGCCCATTATCTTCCGCGCGGAGAGACCGTTTGTCTATATGATAAGAGACAACAACAGCGGGGCAGTAATATTCATAGGAAGATACACAAAACCATAAGAACAAATATACGCATAAATAATAAATCGGGTCCGCACATCCACAGTGCGGGCCCGATTTATTATGTGCGGACTACTTCGTAAGCAGGGAAAGAGCCTCGGCGTATATATGGGTTATCTTTCTCAAATGATCAAGAGCTATATACTCATTGGGCTGGTGGTCAAGGTCAACTTCTCCGGGCAGGTTCGGGCCGAAGGACACGGAGTTTGAAAGGTTGCGGCAGTATGTTCCGCCTCCCGTGCTGCGCGGGCATTCGTCGATGCCAGTGACATTCTTGTATGCTTCGAGAAGTTTCTTTATCAGCGGTGTGTCTGCAGGGACAAAGAGGGGTTTGTTTTCTCCCGCAAGCTTGGGCGTCAAGCCGTCTCTCGCCGCTTTTTCTTCGATTATCTTGTATATTTTTTCTCCGTCCAAAGTTACCGGGTAGCGAATATCAAGAGAAACGGTGCATACTCCGTTTTCGTGTCTCAATATGCCCGCATTGCAGGTAAGAGGGCCCGACACTTCGTCGCGGCACTGAATGCCTATTCCGGAACCGTCAGTAGACGAAAGAATCTCCGCAAGATAGGCAATGTGATTTTGGAGCTCATCCTCTCCCCATGATATTGCTTTAAGTGCGCCAAAGAGCTTCACTGCGGCATTGACTCCGAATTCGGGGTTCATTGCATGGGCACTTGTGCCCCTTGTCTTGACGATCGTGTTGGCGCCTTCAAAAACAACGTCCGATGCACCTGCGGATTTCAGCGTTTCCGCCTGTTCCTCGGAAAGATGTCCATTGAAAACAGCCTCCGCTTTATCGGGGACAACGTTAAAACGCTCTCCCGCTTTCATGGAAAGAAGCGCGATTCCGTCATTGGGCGCGAATTTTTTTGACAGGGAAAGTCTCATTATCCCTTTCTCTGCATTGATGAGCGGGAAGCTGGCATCGGGAGAAAAACTGGCGCATGGAGCTTCTTCCTCTGCAAGATATTTCTTTATACAGCGGCTTCCGCTCTCCTCGTCCACTCCTACTATGAGTCTTACTCTGCACCCAAGCTCCGACACGGATTCTTTCAGGGCTTTCATAGCATAAAGAGCCGCAAAAGCGGGGCCCTTGTCGTCAACTGTTCCTCTTCCGAAAAGTTTGCCGTCCCTTATCTCTGTATTGTAAGGGTCGGAATCCCATGAGGAAAGTTCCCCTTCGGGCACAACATCAAGGTGAGCTAAAACTCCTATGAGTTTATCTCCGCTGCCCATTTCCGCATGTCCTGCGACATTGCCTACATTTTTTGTCTTAAATCCGAGGCTGTCCGCGCACTTTAAAAAGTGCTCCAGCACCTCTGTCATATTCTCGCCGAAAGGGTGCTCCGCACACATTTTGGACTCGTCAAGCACACTGCGTACAGCAAGAGAAGCTCTGAGGTCCGCCAGCATTGCGTCAAAGTTACAGTCAACGATATCGTGCATCTTTTTATCCATTCAAATCTCCGCCTTTATAAAATATTTGTAAATTAACAGAGCAAATACAAACTTATTCATCACCGTCAGAAAGTTCAAAAAGGCAGTCTTTTCTGTCGGACTCCACGGGAAGTGCCTCCACATCGCGCAGAGCTCTTGTAATGGCTCTGCTCCTCACTCCCGCGCTTTCAAGCTCTTTCCCCGCCTGATCTAGCTTCTGCTTTGTCTTTTCAAGCACTGAGCCAAACTTGTCAAATTCGGTCTTCACCTTGCCGAGCAAAATCCAAACTTCGCTGGAACGCTTCTCTATTGCCAATGTTCTAAAGCCCATCTGCAGACTGTTTAAAAGAGCCGTTACTGTTGTCGGCCCGGCCGGCACTACTCTGTACTCTCGCGACAGAAGGTCGCACAGTCCGTCTATTCTGAGCACTTCCGCATAGAGCCCTTCCACAGGCAGGTAGAGTATGCCGAAATCTGTCGTATAGGGCGGTTCGAGATACTTATCCCTTATCATCTTTGCCTCATCAATGACACGCGTTCTGAGGGCCTTCTGAGCCTCTGCCGCTCCAGCGGCGTCCCCGTTGTCGGACGCTGTGACAAGACGCTGATAATCTTCTATCGGGAATTTTGAGTCTATCGGAAGCCATACTGCTCCGCTTCCGTCCTTTGCTCCGGGAAGCGATACTGCAAATTCGACTCTCTCATTGCTGTTCGGTCTTGTGGCTATATTCTCCGCATACTGTTCCGGAGTCAATATCTGCTCAAGCAGAGTACGAAGCTGCATCTCTCCCCATGTTCCGCGAACCTTGACATTTGAGAGGACTTTTTTTAAGTCTCCCACGTCGGAAGTTAGAGCTTTCATCTCTCCCAGCCCTTTGTGAACCTGTTCGAGACGCTCCGAAACATTTGTGAAGGCCTCACCTAGCCTCTTCTCCAATGTTTCGTGGAGCTTCTCGTCCACAGTCGCGCGCATCTTTTCGAGCTTCTCCTCATTGCTTGCGGACAGCTCCAAAAGCTTCTTCTCGACAGTGGCTCTCATGGCTTCGAGCTTTTCTTCGTTGAGGCGGCTCATATCCGTAAGCTGGCGCGAGAAGGAGTTAAGGCTCTCCCTCTGCAGGTCGCCTATCTCTTTAATTCTCTTAGCCTGAGAGTCTCCGAAAGAGGCTATGCCGCGGCTCTGCTCCTCTCTGCCGGAACGAGCGTCCTCCTTCTGCTCTTTCCTCATAGAGGTAAATTGCTCGTTTAGAGTACGCTCCGTCTCTTCAAGCCTGCCTTCGATACTCTGAAGACGCACCATCAGCTCTCTTGCGACCTGTTCGAGAGTCGCGCTGTTATCCTTAAGTTTTGATACAGTGGAAATAACATAAGCGGTAATAAGCAGAACCGCTATTCCAAGACCTATTATCAAATGCATGTCAAGCCACCTCCGTATTTTCAGACATTATTATATATGACTTCCCGACTCTCTGCAGGCAAAAGTTGCTTAGGCAAAAGTTCAGAGTGCAAACAACCGCGCTGTTGACTGCTCAGCGCGGTTGTTTGCTTTAAGTTAAAAGTTAAGTGATTCTAGCCCAGAATAGTTTTGAGGTCTTCGTCTGGTGTCGTTATCGGCTTTATCGCAAATTTCTCGACGAGAACCTTCAGGACTTCCGGCCCTATGAAGGCGGGAAGAGTGGGCCCGAGGCGAATATCTTTGATTCCGAGGAAGAGCAGTGTCAGCAGTATACATACAGCCTTCTGCTCATACCATGAAAGTATCATTGAGAGAGGCAGTCCGTTGACATCCGTCTTAAATACATCGGCTAGAGCGGCAGCTATCTTTATTGCGGAATATGCGTCATTGCACTGTCCGCAGTCCAGCAGGCGGGGGATCCCCTCTATGTCGCCGAATTCGAGCTTGTTAAAGCGGTACTTTCCGCAGGCCAAAGTAAGTATTACAGTGTCCTTGGGAGCTTTTTCCGCAAATTCCGTATAGTAGTTGCGTCCTGTCTTCGCTCCGTCGCAGCCTCCGACAAGGAAGAAGTGGCGTATTTTGCCTTCGTTTACAAGTTCTACAACTTTGCCTGCCGCTCCGAGAACGGCATTGCGCGCAAAGCCTATTGTTATTCTCTTCTCCGGCTCGTCAGACGCAAAGCCGGGAGCTTCAAGAGCAGCCTCTATTACAGGGCTGAAATCGCTCTTGTCAACGTGAGTCACTCCGGGCCACTGCACGAGTCCGCTTGTAAATATTCTGCCGAAGTACCCCTCTCTCGGCTTCTGAATGCAGTTTGTCGTCATAAGCACAGAGCCTGGGAATGCGTCGAACTCCTTCTGCTGATCCTGCCAAGCTCCGCCGTAATTTCCGACAAGATGGGGATACTTTTTGAGCTCCGGGTACGCGTTGCAGGGAAGCATCTCTCCGTGAGTGTAGACATTGATGCCCTTGCCCTCTGTCTGTTTGAGAAGAGCTTCCAAATCTGCCAGATCGTGCCCCGAAACAAGTATCGCCTTGCCCTTTACCGCTGTCACTCTTACCTGTGTCGGTTCGGGATGTCCGTACTTGCCCGTATTAGCCGAGTCAAGCAGCTCCATTACTTTGAGGTTGATTTCGCCTATCTTCATATTCAGAGCAAGCATAGAGTCGACAGTAATATCCTCTTCAAGCAGGCTCGCCATTGCAGTGATGAAGAACGTGTTTACTTCGCTGTCCTTCTGTCCCAAAACCCATGCGTGGTGGGCGTAGGCGGCAGTTCCCTTAAGTCCGTAAATCGCAAGCCATTTGAGTCCGCCAAGGTCTGCTCCGTACCTCTTGATATCCTCTTCCGGGGAATATTCGCCGTTGTACAAGTCGAGGTCTATCTTCATTTCCTGATCGGAGGAGCAGCCGCAGTCACAGCCGCAGTCACAGGACGAGCCGCAGGCAAAAGTGTCCTGTGCGTTTATCGTCTCGATAATACGCTTTTCCACGTCCTCAGGGTCAAAATTGACATTTGTAACAGTGGTAAAGATGTTTTCGATGATTCTAAAGGCCGCCTCTTCCGAATATGATCTGGCTTTTACCGCAGCTCCCGCATATTCCATAGTCTCGTAAAGCAAAATATCCTGCAAATCGGAAGTCTTTGAGTCCTTGCCGCAGACTCCGACTGCCGTACATCCTGTTCCCTTCGCGCACTGCTCACACTGATAACAAAACATATTTTCACTCTCCTATGCCGAACTATCGGCTTTTTATTGCGGAACCTATGTTATTTGGGGAATATTTCCTTTATTTCCATTATCTTTCCCTTAAGGGAAAGCTTTATAAGCTTTAGACGAATTGGCTTTCCTGCTCTTGCTATGGCAGCCTCAACGAGTTTCACAAGACCGCCGCAGCACGGAACTTCCATATAAGCCACATCTATTTTTTCTATGTTATTGCAAGTTATTATCTCGCTGAGCTTGCCTATGTAGGGCTGAATATCGTCAAGCTTGGGGCATCCGACAAGACATATCTTTCCCGCAAGTATATCGCTGTGGAATGTCGGACAGGAAAAGGCAGTACAATCGGCAGAAATAAGCAGGTGCGCCCCGTTAAGATAAGATGCCTCGACCGGAACAAGCCGCATCTGTACAGGCCAGTTCACCAACTCCGACTCAGAAGAAGATGCAGGAGCCGCGCTGCTTTCAACCTTGGCCTTCTTCAGCTCCATAGCCATACTTCCGGGACAGCCGCCGTGAACAATGGCTTCGGCCTTTTTTGCCTTCAGACGCTCTTTGACAAGCTCGGCATCATATGGCTCGGCTTCGCGCATCTCAAAAGTTATAGCCCCTCTCGGACACTCCCCTATACAGTCGCCCAGACCGTCACAGTAAATCTCGCTTATAAGCTTGGCTTTGCCGTTCTGTATAGCTATTGCTCCCTCATGACATGCGCCGGCACAGATACCGCAGCCGTCGCACTTCTCCTCGTCAATCTTAATTATTCTCCTCATTACTCTCTCTCCCCGCAGTTGAATTGATAAAATCTTCCAACGTATGTAACTTAAGCCATTCCCGTGTTTCCTGCGTTACCTTCGATATAAAACCTTTGAACATACAGCTGCCGTAAACACATTGTTCTCTTCCGAATACACAGCCGTCATCGCCGATAGGCCCTTCCATGGCTTCCACTATGTCGAGAAATGATATATCCTTCACATCTTTTGCAAGCACAGACCCGCCCTTTGGGCCTCTGACCGTACTTATTAGCTCTGAGCGCGAAAGACGCAGAACAACTTTCGCAAGATGCGTCTCCGAAACACCCAGCACCTCAGCCATCTCGTTTATAGAGACCCTGCATCCGTTTTTCACTGCCATCAATCCCATGCAGTGAAGGGCGATATATGTAGCTTCGTTAAACCCTAAAATTTTTGCCATATTGTCTGCTCCAAATAAAAGTATTGAAGTACCTTAATTCCTTAATATGCATTATATAGATTTTCTGATCTCTGTATATAGGTAATTTAACCTAATAAAATCGATATCAGTTTTTTAATCTTCCGCTATAAGAGCAATGGAGGTATACTTTTTAGGAAGTTCAACATTTTTGAAAGAAGGAATTTTTAATGTCTGTATGTTACTACAACGGGAAATTTACACCGGTCTCCGAATGCGCTATTCCCGTAACCGATATGTCTATACAGCGCGGTGTCGGGGCTTTTGAGTCGATAAGGATTTACAAAGGCAAACCCTTTGCTATGATGCCCCACCTCGAACGCCTCGCAGGCAGCGCAGCGGGAGCAGGAATCGAAGCCTCGGAGATTATAAAGAAACTCCCCGAAATTATAAAAGAAGGACTGAAACACGAAGGCGCTCCAAAGACGGACGGACTTGTGAAGCCCTACATTACCGGCGGAGACATCAACGACAGAGGACGCTTCCCAACCCCCCGCTTCTTCGTAATATTTGACGAAGAAGTCCACAAGCCCACAGAAGAAGATATCAAGTGCGGAATAGCTCTCGAACCAAACAGACTTGACAGGCCTTTCCCTCTTATAAAGAGCACAAACTACCTCTTTGGCCTCATTCCCCTCTCAAAGGCTCAGAATAAAAATTTTGAGTCTCTCTACATCACACCCGAAGGTGAGATAACAGAGGCAATGAGCAGCAACTTCTTCCTCTGCAAAGACGGCAAAGTTATCACTGCGCCGGTTGGCAGAGTGCTCAAAGGAGTCACCAGAGATATCGTAATCAACCTGGCAAAAGAGTGCGGCTTTAAAGTAGAAGAGAGATGCCCGCTCGAAAGCGAACTGGCTTCGGCAGACGAAGCCTTCATAACAGGCTCGGTCAAAGAAATCCTGGCAGTCGTAAGAGTCGGCAATCAGCAGATAGGCAGCGGACACCCGGGCCCGGTAGTCCAGCACCTCCAGAGACTATTTAAAGCAAACATGGACAACTGGCTTGAAAAATAGCGGCAAAACAAAATAAGCGGAGGCAAAAATCTTTCCGCAATATTCTAATATAAAATCAGAGGCAGACGACAGACTTACGCCGCTCTGCCTCTTTTTCCCGCAGTGGAAAATCAAAGCTCTTGATTTTCGATGTAAGAACCGCAAATATCTTTGACTCTTTCCGGCAATTACCGTAAATTCCAGCCTCACACCCTCTTTGCCATATAAATGTAACACACCAAGGAAGTTTACATGTCACTTCATACAAAAAAGCACTCATTACGCAAATAACGTCATTTTTGCACGTCAAAATTCCCTGACTTTAATTGGCATATCATCAACTTCTTGCTACAAATTCGTTGGATCAAAGAAAACAGCTTGCACAAAATCAACATCGCTTCTATCTTCGTGATGGTTGTTTTTTGTGCGGTATATATCTGCATCATACTATACTTAGCAGACAAGCATCAGAATCAAGTTTTACAGTTAACGCGCTTACACACATTAATTTAACGGGGGGTGCGGACAAAAAGTTGGGATAGACCCTACGGAATCCGGCGGTGCTTCATTTGGATCCTTCAGGCACTCCTCTAACAGCCTGTGTGTGAAGAGATTCATCCTAAGCATCGTACTCATTACCGTCAGCGACAGTTTTCCCGATGAAATGTAGTGCAGCCATTTTATTACCAACAGCGATATCATGGCTGTCCAAATCTGGATCTTTAAGGCATTCTCGCTTGTTCCTATGAATGTTTTAACGTTCAGCGTCTGTTTCACTGTTTTAAAGAATAGCTCTATCTGCCACCGTTCTTTAATGAAATAATGGCTGACAGTATTCTATTTGTTCCAAGGGAAGATATAGTCTCTCTCGAAGCCCATGTCGGAGATAGGCGCATAGCAGCGAGTATTGACAGAGCCTTAATACAGATTTTGGGCATTGCAGATAAGATTTTTATGTAATACAATGTATTGCACAAGGGAGGGGTGGCCATGAGCACAATATCATTAAGGCTGAGTAATGAAGATACAGAACTTTTTAGAAAATATGCAGCACTCAACGGGATAAGTCTGTCTGAGCTTGTGCGTCAATCTGTGCTTGATCGTATCGAGGACGAATATGACTTAAAGGCATATAAAAATGCTGTTGACGCATATCACAGAAACCCAATCACATTTTCTCACGCTGATGTAAAGAAAATGTTTGCCGAGGTTGACTAAGGCATTATGTATGAGGTCCTTTATACCGTACAAGCGGTCAAGGAATTAAAAAAACTTGATACACATACTCGGACGCTTATTTTGGCATGGATAGAAAAAAACTTGGTTGGCTGTTCTGACCCACGTTTGCATGGAAAAGGGCTGACAGCCAACCGTAGTGGTCAATGGAGATATCGTATCGGCGATTATAGAGTCCTGGCTGAAATACAGGAAGAAAAACTTATAATCCTTGTTTTGTCAGCAGGGCATAGAAAAAATATTTACTGCTAAGCGCTATTGTGATTGAACCTGTAATTATTAGTGGACCCCTTGTCAAGTACCAATAATTTTCCAAAATAACCAAAGTTACGAGGCAACTCTTTTTGCCTTAGCGCGCTCATAGACGCCGGCCGCTGTACCTCCTACGGAGCTGTGGTATCTCTCGTTATTGTAGTAACGGATATACTCAGACAGGCGCTTCGACAGATCTCCGGCGCTTGTGAACTCATTGCAATAGAGGAATTCATACTTGAGTGTTCTCCGGAAACGCTCTATGAGTATGTTGTCCAACGCACGTCCCCTGCTGTCCATGCTGATGCGGACGCTGTTGCTCTTTAATAGTCCTGTTTTTGTCCGCAGGCCCCAACTATTTTTCAGCAGTGATCTCCAGTATAATATTATGGCTTCTAGGGGTATTTTATAGGCTGTTTTTCGCCAAAGCTAGGAAAACAGTACGAGTATTTTATCTTGCTAAAAGAATCAGCCGAACCCGATTAGGTTCGGCTGACTGGCTTTTCTTAAAGATTAAATGTTGATATCTATATTACTTTTTACGTGCGGTATATGTTCTGACATCCTTCACTACTATGAAGAGCAGAAGGAGTATGCCGACGTAACCATTGATTCCGTAGATAATATTTACAAGCTTATTGAAGGGAAGGGCAAGTCCGATGAAGCATCCTGCCGCTGCAAGGCCTATTGTAAGCATGTAGAACTTTTTGGACTTTTCTTCCGCAAAGCGCGCCGAGCACTGCCAGAGAAGGGGAACAGCCGTTGTGTATATTCCGAAGAATATTATGACGGAGAAGGCGGTGGCAAGCAATGGGTTGAATTTAGCGGCAAGAAGAAGCGAAGGGATCTGAGTATTCGCTACCAGGTCAAGATTCGCAAGAAGTCCGAGCATGAGTGTGACACATCCCGCAGCAAATCCGATAGCTCCGAATGTTGTGCCGAGCACCGCTTCTTTGCGGCTGTTCGCCTGAACACCCATAGCTGCGAGGAAGCCCGCAAGCCAGAGCATGCAGAATCCTACATAGGAGCAGGCTGATGTGAACCAGTTTGTTCCAGCCTTGATCATTTCGACTTTACCGGATGCAATAGCTTCGGCTCCGGTGGCTATGCCTGCGGGGTTTTCAAATATGGCATAGATTCCGAGAGATACTGCCATTACAACAATTGCAGGCCCTATTCTTCCTATAACGTCAACTATTTTGCCGAGTCCCATAATAACTGTGCCGCCTGCGACAAGCATCATTATGATTCCGCCTGCTGCAACCGGAAGTCCGAAGTGCTGATTAAGTGTTGCCGCAGAGCCGGCAATCATTACAACGTAGGACATGAAGAGGAAGGCTATTGTAAAGTAGTCGTATGCCGTTCCAATATAATTACCGCAGTAGTATTTAAAGATATCGCTGCCTTTTGTAAACTTTTCGTTGAATCCGGCTATTATGAAGCTTGCGCCGACATATATGAACAGAAGAACCATTACGAGCGCGGTGAGAAGACCTTCTAATCCGTAGGCGGTGAAATACTGAAGTATTTCCTGACCTGTTGCGAAGCCTGAGCCTATAAGGAAGGCGATAAATGCTCCCGCAAACTTGACTACATTAGAGATACTGACTTTTTCATTCATAGCGACACACTCTCTCTTTCGTGCATAGGGATTAAACTGCAAAACACGGTTAACCTTGTTTCAAAGCCCTAAAGACGGCAGGGCACGAAAAACTTTTTAACACCAGCCAACTGCCATAACATTAATATCACTTACCCCGGGACGGTAAGTCTAAAAATATTAACGGTTATAGAGCAATCCCATAAAAGCATGCGCATGACAATATGAGAAAATTACCTCTTACTTGACAATTATATATAGATGTTCGTGGATTGTATTGTGTCATAGGAATAGAAAAAAGATAGCAAGGGCCATGTTGCTTTGGTTCAACGAACAAGTACATGTATTCTGACTATTCGATTTAAAAAGTTTATTTTTACATACTGTTATATAGTTTTGTAAATTAAGAATAAAAAAGCGGGGTTTATCCCCCGCTTTTTTTGATGTTATTCGTACCAGTTTACTCTTGAGAAGTCGAGCCTGCATTGTTCGCCTATAGAGTAACGCGGAGCTCGTCTGCCTTTTTGTACTCGGACTTCCTGATCTCCTATTTTGACTATGTAGTCAACTGTCTCTCCCAGATATGACATGCGGGCTATTACGCCTCTGACAGTGCCGCTCTCGGAAGAGGAGAAGTCCACTTCGGCAGGTCTGCATGCCGCTGTCGCTTTGCCTGCAATGCTATATTCCTGCGGGATTTTTGTGCTGATAAAGCCCGCATCGGGAGCAGACTCTATCACAGCTCCTCCGTCTTTGAACACGACAGGCAGAAAGTTTGAAAGTCCTATGAAGCTGAATACAAAGCGATTGCTCGGCTTTGCGTAGATATTGAGAGGCGTGTCTATCTGCTGTGTTTTGCCGTCGCGCATTACCATTATTCTGTCCGAGAGGGCCATTGCCTCAGACTGGTCGTGTGTTACATATATTATGGCAAAGTCATATTTGCGCTGGAGGTCTTTTATTTCAAATCTCATTTCCTCGCGAAGATGAGGGTCCAAGTTTGAGAGAGGCTCGTCCAGCAGGAGAAGTCCCGGGTTTATGGAAAGTGCGCGCGCCAAAGCTATGCGCTGTTTTTCTCCCCCCGAGAGGTCGTTTGGATAGAGCTGCGCCTGTTTTGTCAGGTTTGTGTTGGCAAGAGCCTGTTTGGTGCGCGATTCTATCTCGCTGCGCTGAAGTTTTTTTATCTTCAGAGGAAATGCCACATTGTCATAGACTGTCATGTGGGGCCATACTGCGAATGCCTGAAAGACCATTCCGAATTCTCTGTTTTCCGGCGGAAGATAGTAGTTTTTGTGGCTGGACGATATCAGTTTTCCTCCCACTTCTATCTCGCCTTCGTCAAGGTCTTCGAATCCCGCGACCATGCGGAGTGTTGTCGTTTTGCCGCATCCGGACGGGCCGAGGAAGGAGAAGCACTCTCCTTTTTCTATCGAGAGATTGAGGTCATCAACTGCTTTTACCTCTCCGAAAAGTTTTGTTACATGTCTTAATTCTACAAAGGCCATCTCTTATGCACCCCCGTTGTTTTTGCGTCTCTTCTTCTCAAAGAAGCGCTTTATGAGGATTTCGCCGCCGACTATAAGAAGCAGTGCGACTCCGGCGAGAGCGCATGCGTAGACAGTTTCTCCGTCTTCATTCAATGTGTATATGGCGACGCCTATTGTTCTTGTCGTAGGCCCATAGAGCAGAACGGAAGTGGTAAGTTCGCGCAGAGCGGGAAGGAATATGAGGAAGAATGCGGCAACCATGCCCGGCCTGATAAGAGGAATGACTATGTCGCGCAGAGCCTGCCACGGTGTGGCTCCGCTGGCGCGGCTGGCTTCCACAAGCGAGTCGTGAACCTGTTCGAGAGCAGCGCTGTTTGATTTCAGCGAGAACGCCATGTACCTTGCTATGTAAGCTATGAAGATTATCCACGCTGTGTTATAAACGTTGATTCCGAAACGTCCGCTCCATGTAAGTATGACTCCGAGAGCTATAACCGTGCCGGGAAGGGAGAAAGGAAGAAGTCCCAAAAATTCGAGGAACCATTTGCCCTTAACCTTCATCTTGACAAGGACGTAGGATATGATTCCGCCCGCTATCATTGTGACAAAGGCCGCAGAGAGTGACAGGTAGAGCGAGTTCCAGATAGCGTCCTTTGTAAGTTTCCACTCAAAGAGCACATAGCGGAAGTTTTCCCAAGTCATGTTCTCCCATGCGAAGGGCAGACCGTATGTTTTCAGGAATCCAACCGCGAATATCGTGGCTGTTGGCATAACAACGGTAATGAGAAGGTAGACGCAGCAGAATATGAAGAGGGGCATACGAAGTCCGCGGAGCTTAAGGACTGTCGGACGGACGCTCTTTCCCGCTATTATCTGGAAGCGCCCGGACTTTATGACTTTATTCTGGGCGTAGAGGATTATCGCGGCAGAGAGCACAAGCACTACAGAGAGAACAGTAGCGGCTCTTATAGCTGTAAAGCTGCCGGCGCTTTGGTGTATGAGCTCGTATATCATTGTCGGTATGGTGTATATTCCGACTTCCGTTCCGAGTATGGCAGGAGTTCCGAAGTGGGAGAGCGAGTAGAGGCAGACTAGGAGAGCACCTGCAACTACTGCCGGCATTATGAGGGGTATTGTTATCTTTCTCGTTATGGTAAAAAGTCCCGCTCCCGCTATTCGCGCTGATTCTTCGAGAGTCGGATCCATGCGTTCAAGAGCTCCGCTTACCTGTATGAATACAAACGGGAAGAGATACATTGTCTCTATTACCACTATGCCCCAGAAGCCGTAAACATTGAAGAGGGCTTCTCTGGTTCCCGTTATTGCCATCCATATCTGGTTGATGTAGCCGGCTCTCGGAGAGAGCAGCATCTTCCATGCAAGAGCTCCGATAAAGGCGGGAAGCATAAAGGGTATTGTAAAGAGCACCTTCATTGTCTCTTTGAAGGGAAGGTCTGTCCTTGTGACAAGCCAGGCAAAGAGTGTTCCTACAAATGTACATGTTACAGTGACGCAAGCCGCTATCATTATGGACATTTTAAGAGCTTGGAAGGTGTCTTCCTGCATTATCGTGTTCATAACGGCCTGCATATTTATGTGTCCGTCAACTATGAATGACGTCCAGAATATGAGAACAACGGGAAGAGCGACTATGACAACCAAAATCAGCACGGCAAGCATAAATATGAACTCTGCCATACCCCATTTTTTTACGCCTTGTCTAGCCATTTTCAACAACTCCTTCCAAAGTGCGTGAATCGAAGAGAAGCTGATTGGCAAGTCTGATTCCGACTTTATCCCCTTCTTTGAATATCAGGTCTGAGTCTACAGCCATGTGAGTATCGATCTGTGAGCGCAGTTCCATACCCGCGAATTCAAGTCTCTGGTCGACAATCGGGCCTAAGAGGTTGACTCTCTTAACTATCGCCGTAGCGTCTCCTTCCTCGGGACTGCGGATTAAGTCCACGTCGGAAGGACGGCATCCCAATATAGGATTTTCAGGCACGACATCGGGAACACTGTTTGATATTACGGCATCCGTATCTTTTATGTATATTTTCCCATCCCTGACATCAATGGGAATCATATTCGCAACACCCATGAAACGGAAGACAAATGCGTTGGACGGATTTTCAAAGACATCTATCGGAGTTCCTATTTGGCAGATATTTCCGTCTTTGTCCAAAACTGCCATGCGGTCGGATATGGCAAGAGCTATCTCCTGGTCGTGAGTTACATAGAGGACAGTAACTCCTTTTCTCTTTTGAAGCTCTCTTATTTCAAAGCGCATCTCCTCGCGGAGGTTTGCGTCAAGGTTAGTAAGAGGCTCATCAAGCAGAAGGAGCTTAGGCTCAGCTACAAGCGCTCTGGCAAGAGCGACACGCTGCTGCTGTCCTCCGGAAAGCTGGGAGGGGAGTCTGTCTTCGAGTCCTGTCAGGTTTACGCTGTCTATAGCTTCCTGCGTCCTCTCTTCCGCTTCTTTGTGCTCCACTTTCTGTATTTTCAGAGGGTATATAACATTTTCCTTTACCGTCATATGAGGCCATACTGCATAGTCCTGAAATACAACGCCTAAAGATCTCTCATCCGGGGGAACCATGATTTTATCCGCGGGAGAAGAGAGAACTTCTCCGCCTATTTTTATAGTTCCCGCATCGGGCTGCTCAAACCCCGCTATCATGCGCAGCATTACCGTCTTGCCGCATCCGGAAGGGCCAAGAAGAGTGAAGCACTCTCCGTCATTTATCGTAAGGTTGAGCTCTTTATATACGACATTGCTGCCGTAAGCCTTACGAACTTTTTCAAGTTTAACTTCCGCCAAACAAACCACTTCTTTCTTTTAAAAAAGATGGGGAAGGCACAAGGCCTTCCCCGATTAAGCTCTGAATCTGTTTTTATTTGCCGGGGCGCATAACATCCTTAAACTTTTTGATTGTGGCTTCTTTTTCGCTGCTCATGCTCTTAAAGTCGAGCTTAATGGCGTTGAGAACTGCCTCATGCGGGTTAGGCAGGGGGCTGTCCTTGGGAAGCTTTACGTCGGATCTGACGGGGAGCGTGTAGTTATCGGCTATTATCTGCTGCCCTTCCTTTGAAAGCAGGAAGTCGACAAATTTCTTTGCTGCGGAGAGGTTCGGTGTGCCCTTCATTATTGCGACGGGGCTGGGAAGAACTATTGTCTCTTTGGGGTATGCCATAGCAAGCGTAGCGCCCTTCTTAATCTTGCCCATTGTGATGTAGTCGACGCCTATGCATGCAACAAGGTCGCCCATGGCTGTGTCGTCGATAACCTGCCCCGAACCCTTGCCCAGGATTCCGCCGTTATTGTGGAGATCTTCGAAATATTTCCATGTGTAAAGTTTGGCAAGAGCTGCCACGCTTCCGTATGCTGTGCCGGAAAGTGCTGGGTCCGCAACGCCGAACGCGTCTTTATAGTCTTTGCCGAGTATGTCTTTCCATGTCTTGGGGGCTGTCTTTATGAAGCGTGTGTTGTAAACGATACCGAGCGTACCGTTGCGTGCCGGTGTAAAGTAGCCTTCGGGTTCCTTTACCGGGCTTTCTACATATTTGACGTTGGGCGATTTATAAGCCTGGAGCACGCCTTCCTTTTTGAGCTGATAGAAGTCGGGAACTTCGCTGTGCCAGAGAACGTCAACGACAAGTTTTCCCGCTTCGCGTTCCGCGGCTATCTTGGCCATGAGCTTTCCTGCTCCTGCCACATATGCGTCAAATTCTATTCCGGGATTCTTCTTGAGGAATTCATCTTTAAGAGCTCCGATAAGAGAGTCTTTCATTGATGTGTAGACTGTGAGCTTTTCGCCCGCCATTGCCGCCGTTGAAACGAACATCATGGATAGAAGCATTACTGTCGCGAGAAACTTTTTCATAAGGTCTCCTCCTTATATTTTTTGCTTGGACTTTTGAAATCCTCAGCAATTGTTAAAATTAACAGACTTCGTTATTTTATAACATTTTTTTAAAAAAGAACACCCTTGTTTAATAAAGAATCTATTTAATGTAGCATATCGAACATAGGCCAAAAATTAGCAGAAATGGCTGAGAGCGGGCACTTCTGCCCTCTTTCAGCCATTTCTGCCATTTCCGACTATTTTGTTTTTGTAAAGCAGTTTTGACGTATTTTTTATCACTCTATTTCTCTTATATCATCAGCCAGCTTCCTTATCTGAGCAATGACTTCCGACTTTGTCTTTCTGCATGAAGGTATTCTCTTATAGGAACGCTCAAATATAGTTGTAGCGGCAATCGCCAGTGTTGTCTCATCACAGAATCGGTAGCCGTCCCTGTCCATCTGCAGCAGCCACCTGTCTTTTTCACACCAGCAGTTCATCTCCGTCAGAGGGGAAAAATCCTGTTCCGATGCAAGCGCGGCAGTGCTGCTTTCACTCTCCGTGAGTGAGTCCGCCAGATATTCGAATGCAAGCGCAACCTCCTCCCGCTCCGCGGTTATCTCTTTTCCCGAGAAGAGACTCAGGCTGCGGCTGGTGAAGGGGATTTTGCCTATGCAGCGCTCCATTCTGTCAAGCTGAAATATGTTTATTATTTTGCCGCCATGCTCTCTGTACGGCTCAACGGCCCTCTGCTGAATTTTTGCAAATTCGCCGCATAGCTCTATGCACCGCTCCGCTTTTGCGCCGCTGACTCCGTTAGCCTTAAGAATTTTCTCTGCGATTCCGCTTGCGGCGGATATCATGGCAGGCACCGGAAGATACGTGTAGAGGGTTGTTCCGAGCCTGCTTACGGACAGAACTCTTTTGATAAGTTCCTGCGTCATATCGGGAGTGTATATCTCAAAAAACGGGTCGGAACTTTTTATTACGGATTCTACAACGCTCTTATGGTGCGCTATGGAGAACGGATCGGGAAATACAGCGGTATAGGACTGAGAATCAGACATAGACATTCCCATTACGGACATCGAGTTTTCCAATATGAAGAACGAGAACCAGTGAACCTCGTCATCGTAGTAACGGTGCTTATACCATTGTATATTTTTATGGAAAAAGAGAGGCCCGCATATTTGAAAAAATTTTACAAACGAATCCTGCAGCGATGGGAAGTGGACGACAAACCGCGCACGGAAGCCACGCTCCAAAAGCTGAAACATCCTCTTGTGCCAAACGGAAGCATACTCCTCATCCTCCAAAAGCCACCTGTATTCCTCGCAGTCTATAAACAATATCTCTTTCGGCGTCTGCATGCTCTCGGCAATGTCAAGAAGCTCCGACACAGCCTGGCGGCGTCCCTCTCCCCTGTCATAGACACGCACATCCGCGGTGCATACCGGTTTTGAAAGCCTGTTTGCCGCTCTCTGCTGAAAATGGTACGTAAGCAGAAATGAGGTGAGAAGCTTTAGGAAATCAGAGTCTGTGTCGGCTTTTTCCGAAGGATAATTTTCCTTGAGCAAAGCACGCACTCTCTCCCTGTCTTCGCATGTCATAAGAAAAGTTATAGTTTCCGAAAAGTATGCAGAATTTCTTCCGAGTTTTCTGTCACCGCTCTTCCATTTGCTGACAAGGCTCGCATCGACATGAAGATACCTTGCGAGAGATGACGTGGGCAAATCTAAAGTTTCCAGCAGAAACCCCAAAGGAGAGAGTTTTTTTGTCTTCACCGTCAAAGCAGACCACTCCTTAAACACGTATGTCAATCTTTTGTCAATGTCATAAATATGACAAATAATGGATATCTATATACAAATTATGTTACACATGCTAATCTATGTTCGTAAGCGAAAAAGGCAAAACCAATAAAGGCCAATAAAATATTAGCATAAAAGATATTTTATAACTAATGCAAATGGCCTATATAAAAATTTCGCTTCTTCACACTCCATGCTGTATCCGGAGCAGCCTGGGACAGTCAAATCTAATCTTAATGTTCCTATAATAACTATTTGAGAGGGGTAATTATTATGGCAGAAAATAAGGATTATAAGTTTGTACAGAACTATGAATTTGACACAGAGCTGCTTAAAAAGGCATTCGCAGAGGCACGCGCGATTTACAAAGAACGCGGCTTCATGAGAAAAATGGGATACGGCAAGGCCCCCGCAATCACAACAGTTGACATGGCGAAAGCATGGATGAGCGAGGGACACCCCTTCACATGCGACCACTCGGAAGAAGTCTGCGCCGAAGCCCTCAAGGTTCTTGAGGCTGGCAGAAAATCAGGCGTTCCCATTTTCCATACAACGACAGGATATGTCGGCGAGCAGCAGTGGGACCTCCCCAGATGGGACGAGAAGATTCCCATGAGCAAGCTCGACATAGCTACACATTGGCTTGAGATAGACCCGAAGCTTAAGCCGCGCCCCGAAGAGCCCGTTATCCACAAGAAGTACGCATCGAACTTCTTCGGCACACACCTCGCCGCAACACTCAACTTCCTCGGAGTCGACACTCTGATAGTCATGGGAGCCACATCCTGCGCATGCGTCCGTCACACAGTAATGGATTCGACAGGCTACGGATTTAAGACAATAGTTCCAGAAGGAACAGTCGGCGACCGCGTACCGGGAGTCATCGAGTGGAACCTCTTCGACATGGAAGCCAAGTTCTGCGACGTAGTTCCCGTCGAAGAAGTGGTAAAATATCTTGAAGGTATCGATCCCTCTGTTTACCACAAACACGAGAGAAAATTTGATAAATAAATTGTATTTTGCATAGCGATATACCGTAATTGATGAGGAGACATTTATATGTCTCCTCATATTATAGGAAGGAGAATAAGCATGGGACTTCTTATTAAAAATGGAACTATCGTATCTGCAATAGACGAATTTAAGGGAGATATTCTTGTCGAAGGAGAAAAAATATCCCAAGTCGGAATCAATCTGCCCGAAGCAGGACATGAAGTGATAGACGCAAGCGGGAAATTTGTATTCCCCGGCGGTGTGGACGAACATGTTCACATGGGCTCTTTCGCGACTCTTTCTTTTGAAACTTCCCACGCGGCCGTAGTCGGCGGGACTACGACAATAGTCGATTTTCCCCCGCAGCTTAAGGATAAAGGCATCATCGAATCCGTAAAAGAACAGAATGAAAAATTTGCAAAGGGCATTTCCACCGCGGACTACTCGTTCCACGGAATGGTTATGGATACGAGTGAAAAGCTTCTGGAAGAAATTCCGAAAATGGCCGAGGCAGGCATCACAACTCTCAAATTTTTCATGGCGTACAAATATACTCCCTTCATGGTCCAGGACGACCTAATCTTTAAGAGCATGCAGATAGCTAAAGATTACGGCATAACGATAATGGTTCACGCGGAGAACGGAGACATGGTCTACACTCTTCAGCAGCAGTTAGTGGCTGAAGGCAAAATCGAGCCCATCTATCATGCCTACTCCAGACCTCCCATCGTTGAGGACGAAGCCACACAGAGAGCTATATGCCTCGCCGAACTTGCGGGATGCCCATTATTTGTCGTACACGTCTCATCAAAAGGCGCAATGAATTACATCAAAGATGCCCACGAACGCGGAGTTCCCGTATTTGGCGAAACATGCACACACTACCTGACACTCGATGAATCCTTCCTAGCCAAACCAAACTTTGAAGGAGCCAAGTATGTCTGCTCTCCCGCCCTCCGCAAACAGGAACATCTTGACGCAATGTGGGACGCAATAGCCAATAACTACCTTGTCTCTGTCGGCTCCGACCATGCGGCTGTGGCAGGCGGTTTTGAAAAGAAAAAAGACGGCATAGACAATTTTGCCAAAATACCGAACGGCTGCCCCAGCATGCAGGATCGCCTCGCAATGCTCTGGTCGCAGGGAGTCGAAAAAGGCAGAATTTCCCGTCAGCGTTTTGTCGATATATTCGCAACGACACCTGCAAAAGTTGTCGGGCTTTACCCGACAAAGGGACTTATATCCCCGGGCGCTGATGCCGATATCGTAATCTATGACCCAACCTACCGCGGTGTCATTACTCACAAGGACAGCCTGGAGTGTACGGACTATGCCGCATTTGAAGGATTTGAAAAAATAGGCATAGCCGATATGGTATTCCTGCGCGGCAAATTGATGGCAAAACGGGGAAAGCTCGTAGCGGAAAAGGGCGGCGGCAAATATATCAAGCCGAAGCCTTACGCACTGTGCTACAAAGGAACAAAGCAAAATCAGCCTGACGCCTGCAATAACAGGAAGTAAGGCAGATACTATAGAATTCGTCCGTTGTTCATAGCCGTAATTCTCTTCGTCAAAAGAACAGCCGCCGGTTTATCCGGCGGCTGTTCTTTTGTGTTCTGCAATAATTGATTTAATCAGTGTTTCACTAAACCTGACGATTAATCGTCGTAATTTTTGCCGTCGTTTCCGCCTTTGCCCGGCGCTGTCTTTTCTGTGTATGAGGCGCGGCTTCCGAGCACTTTGCGCTCTGGTGCGGCGTTCTGGTCGGGTCTTCTTGACATTACTTCCGCCACTGCGTCGGCGCTGTTTTCAGCTCCGAAGGCAACGATGAAGCGCTCCGCCCAATATGCCATTTCGTCCACGATGCGGTCTACTATGGGCTTAGGCTCTGCAAGTATTTTGTCGCAGAATGCGAGGTTGAGCTTCTTATAGTCTCCGCTCTTGCGGCTCATTCCGCGTTCGTCCGCTTCTTTGACTATTTCGTTCCAAAGCTCTGTCGATATGCCGCGGTCGGCTTCCTTCACATAGGAGCCGTCCTCTATTATGGCGTTGCCTGTTTCGCTGTCCATTTTGATTCCGTAGTAGACATTCTGGAACAGTGTTGCGACATTGCCTTTGCGGATTCCGTATTTGCGGAAGGTTGATACTTTGTCAAGAGGAGTTCCGGATATTCCGTGCTGTGCGATGGAAACGCCGTAAGGAGCTATCGCGTCGGCTATTTCCTTTGTGCGCGCAAGGTCTATGCCCTCCATCTGTCCCGCTGTCGGATCATAGGTTCCGTGGAGGCTTCCGTTGGATATGGCGAGATAGTCGGGGAAGATGCCCCAGGAGTTGAGTCCTCCTATGTAGTAGAGGGCTTCTTCTACCGTGGAAAGTTCGCCCGCTCCCTTTATCTCTCCGACTTCCACTTCAAGTCCGAGCTCCGCAGGCAGCCAGCCAGCTATCGAGCGTGTCGCGACAAAGTTGTCATAGTCTGCGAGGTGTGAAGCGTCTATGGCAACGGAGGTGAAGCCGTTCATCAATATGCTGTTTAAGTGAGCCACTCCCTTTAACACATCATCCTGGCTCTTTATCGCATAGTGGTCAACATGAAGTCCGAAGACAGCTCCGTGTCCCATCTCGGCGGAATATTTGAGGGCATATTCCGGTATATTGACATAGTTCGCTCCGCAGTATGTTGCCTCCGACTTCGCTATCTCAAGCAGAACGGCGGCGTTTTTCTTTTTAGCAGCCTGGAGCACAGCTTTTATTACAAGCGGGTGGCGCGCATTGGCGGCCAACACTATTGAGTCAACTTCTTTGTTTGCCGCTATTATGTCTCGTCCGCTTACAAGCCCCATAGCCTCATTTCCGAAACGCGCCTGTACGTTAAGAGGCCTCTTTTTCAAAAGTTCCTGATATGATTTACTGTTTAAATCCATTGGAATCTCCTCCTGAGGATATTTTTATTCGCTTCCTCTGTAAATTATAGCTTTAAGCCATTTATGTGCAAAGGTAAAATCCACTTACAATATTTTAAAATTCTATTTCTTCTCCTGGAGCAAGCACCTTTACCGTGCTGCGCTCCGTTTCCGCAAGTGATGCGAATTTTTCTGGGTCGGCTTTTATCGCGGGGAATGTGTTGTAGTGCATTGGTATCGCTATATCCGGCTTTATCATCCCCAGAGCTCGGACTGCGTCCTCCGCGTCCATTGTATAGTAGCCTCCTATAGGAAGACATGCTATGACTATGTTTTCTTCCTCAAGCAGAGACATCTCTACAGTCAGTCCCGTGTCTCCCGCATGGTATATTTTTTTGCCTTCGACTTCTATAACATAGCCGCAGGCAAGGCCGGCATAGCGGTTTTCTCCGTTCACAAGCATCGGAGATCCGTGGAATGCGGCAGTGAGCTTTACTCTGCCGAAGGGAAACGAGGCTCTGCCCCCTATCTGCAGTCCTTCGGTCTTAAGCCCCTGAGAGGCGAAATGTGCCGCAAGCTCTGTCGGAGCGAATACTGCGGCACGAGTTCTCTTTGCTATTTCGACAGTGCTCCCGACATGGTCTCCGTGTCCGTGAGTTACAAATATGTAGTCAAGCTCTGTAAAATCTTCGGCTTTAGCCGCGGATGCCGAGCCTGCGAAGAAGGGATCTATGAGAGCCTTTATCGAGTCTCCTTCAAGATAGAACGCGCTGTGCCCCAAATAACGAAGTTTTGCCATAATTATTCCCCCTTAATTTTATCTCATAGTAAAAAGGCAAGACACGGGCACCCGTATCGGAATGCGCATGCCTTGCCTTATATATGTAAATTAGTGCAGATGCTATACGATAGGTTCTATTTTCTTAATCGAAAGCTCTTCAAGCTGCTTGGTTTCGACTATGTTCGGAGCTTCCGTCATCGGGCACTGAGCCTTCTGGTTCTTCGGGAACGCCATGACGTCGCGTATCGATTTGCTGCCAGTCATAAGCATTACAAGTCTGTCAAGCCCTATTGCCAGTCCGCCGTGGGGCGGTGTCCCGTAGCTGAGACCTTCGAGCAGGAATCCGAAACGCTCTTTTGCCGCTTCGGGCGTGAAGTTCAGAGCCTGGAATGCCTTTGCCTGCATTTCCGGGTTGTGTATTCTTATAGATCCGCCTCCGAGCTCCGTTCCGTTTAGTACCACGTCATAGGCACGTGAACGAACTTTGCCGGGCTCTGAGAGGAGGAATTCCATATCCTCGTCCATAGGTGCTGTGAACGGGTGGTGAACCGCCGAGTAGCGTCCGTTTTCCTCGTCCCATTCAAAGAGCGGGAATTCCGTTACCCAGAGGAATTTAAAGCCTTCCTGAAGCAGTCCGCGCTCCTTGCCGAGCTCAAGGCGTATCTGCCCCAGAATCTCGCATGCTTTCTGCCAGTTTTCGTCCGCCATTAGGAAGAGGGCGTCTCCGTCTTCAAGCTGAGATATCTCTTTGAGCTTTGCTGACTGATCTTCGCTCAGGAATTTAACGAGAGGCCCTTTAAGCTCTCCCGCCTTTATCTGGAAGTTGGCCATGCCTTTAGCTCCGAGAGCTTTGGCGCGGGCTTCAAGGTCGCTCATCTCTTTGCGTGAAAGTGCGGCTCCGCCGGGGAATTTCAGTCCCTTTATTGTGCCGCCGTTTGCCACGAGTCCCGTGAAGGGGTTCTCTCCGTCTTTAAATACTTCTTCGAGGCTCACCATAGCCATGGAGATGCGCATATCGGGCTTGTCGCTTCCGTAGAAGTTCATTGCGTCTTTCCATGTCATGCGGAGGAAGGGAGCTTTCACATCCTCGCCCAAGACTTCGCCGAAAAGTCCGGCAAGGTAGTTCTCTACGAGCCCCATTATGTCCTCTTCCGTGATGAAGCTCATTTCAAGGTCAATCTGTGTGAACTCGGGCTGACGGTCGGCGCGCAGGTCTTCGTCGCGGAAACATTTTGTTATCTGCATATATCTGTCACAGCCGCTCACCATGAGAAGCTGCTTGAATATCTGCGGCGACTGCGGCAGAGCATAGAAGAGACCGGGGTTTACGCGGCTGGGGACAAGATAGTCTCTCGCTCCCTCGGGCGTGGACTTTGTGAGCATTGGAGTCTCAATGTCGATAAAGCCGTGGTCTCCGAAATAGTTGCGCGTATAGCGTGTGACATTGTGACGTGTCACAAGGTTCTTCTGCATCTGTTCGCGTCTTAAGTCAAGATAGCGATACTTCAGCCTCAAGTCCTCATTGACCGTGTCTGCGTTATCAATTTCAAAAGGCACAAGCTTTGCGGGAGAGAGTACAATAAAGTCGTCCACAAGTAGTTCTACCTGCCCTGTCGGAAGTTCGGGATTTTCCGTTCCTTCGGGGCGGCAGCGCAAATGTCCCTTTACCGCGAGCACGTACTCACTGCGGAGGAATCCTGCTCTTTCGTGTGCCTCGGCGTTGAGCTCGGGATTAAAGACGACCTGTGTCACACCTGTCTTGTCCCAAAGCTCTATAAAGATGATTCCTCCAAGGTCACGGCGGCAGCGAAGCCATCCGTTTAAGACGGCCTCCTTTCCTTCATCGGAAAGTCTGGGCTCGCCGCAGAAGAGAGTCCTCTTCCATGTTGCGTCATAATGTCGTTCCATCAATTATTCCCTCTTTAAAATTAAAAATTTATATGCAAACTATCTAAGCTTGTTGATAAGCTGTTCCAGAGTCAGTTCTTCCTGAGTGCCCTCTCCGAGATTTTTGACCGCTATTACGCCCTTTTCTATCTCGGCATTGCCCAAAATACATGCGTACTTCGCAAGGCTTCCCGCGCTCTTCATCTGGCTCTTCATGCTCTTGCCCATGTAATCCATGTCGGCAGATATGCGGTTCATGCGCAATGTGCGTACAAGATTCATCGTCTCAAGACGCGCATCCGGTTCTGCCGCTACCACATAGACTGTATTGCCCGGCTCTTTTCCGAAAGAACAGCCCTGAGCTTCCATTGTAAGAACCACGCGCTCTATGCCGGAAGCAAAGCCTACTCCGGGAACATGAGGCCCGCCGATTGCTTCGGAGAGGTTGTCATAGCGACCGCCTCCGCATACAGCGTTCTGAGAGCCCAAGTCGCCGGAAAGAATTTCATAGGCTGTCTTTGTATAATAGTCAAGTCCGCGGACAAGTCTCTTGTCATGTTTTACTACCGCTCCTATACGCTCAAGACCGCGCATAAGCTCGTTGAAGTGGTCGCTGCATTCGCCGCAGAGGTGCTCCATAATGGAAGGAGCGTTCTCCGTAATCTCCTTGCATATCGGGCTCTTGCAGTCCAATATTCTAAGCGGGTTGCGGTCAAAACGGCTCTTGCATGAGTCGCAGAGTTCGTCATAGCGCTTCATCAGGAAATCCTGCAAAGCGCGTCTGTAGACCGGGCGGCATTTGGGGCATCCGACAGAGTTCAGGACAACCTGAAGGTTTGAGAGTCCCAAACGGCGGTAAAGCTCCATGGACAGGTCGATGACTTCAAGGTCAACAAACGGATCCTGAGCTCCCAAGGCTTCGATGTCAAGCTGTACAAACTGACGGTAACGGCCCTTCTGAGGACGCTCGTAACGGAACATGGGACCTATGCCCCAGAGCTTCGCAGGCTGAGAGCCCTTTCTCATATCGTTTTCCAGATAGGAGCGAACCATGGATGCTGTCATCTCGGGGCGAAGTGTAATACTCCTTCCGCCTCTGTCCTCAAATGTGTACATCTCTTTTTCGACTATATCCGTTGTCTCTCCGACACCGCGGCAAAAAAGTTCTGTATGCTCAAAAATCGGAAGATGAACCTCTCTGTATCCGTAATCATCCGCTACGTCGCGGCATATCCCCGTAACATAGGCCCACTTCCAAGATTCGTCTCCAAGTATATCCCTTGTCCCGCGCGGCGCTTTTATAGCTTCCACAATGACCGCCTCCCGATAAATATTTTCAATCCGTTCAAACACTAATAATACTTCATTATCGCTCTATCTTACAAGTGGCAATATGTGTATTATTTAACATTTGTATTATAATATATCAATATAGATTTTTAAAACGGAGTGGTAACAATGAAAAAAATTCTAATCACCGCTGTACTTATAATACTGGCATCACTCGGAGCAGTCTCTGCCGAGGCTGCATGGTCTCCCAAAAAAAATGAGTACTGGATACAGGTAAACAAAGAACAGCTGAGGCTCACTCTCTACAAGGGAAATGAAGTCCAGCGTTCATGGTACGTCTCGATAGGCAAAGGCAAAGGAACAGAGAAAAAATCACGCCTTGACCTTATAACCCCTGCCGGCACATACACAATTTACCGAGTTATAGATGACGCGTCAAAGCTTGTATTTGACCCAAAGTGGTTTGATGAAGAGGGAGAACCTCAGGAGGGTGTCTACGGCTCAAAGCTGATATCCTTCTACAACAAATGGCAGATAGCCATTCACGGCACAAACGCTCCGTGGTCGATAGGCAGAAGGGCGACACACGGCTGCATAAGGATGAGAAACAGCGACATCGAAGAGCTCGCCGAATATGTCAAGCCGCAAATGAAGGTAAGAATCGTCGAGAAAAATGAAAGCAGAGCTTTTTATAAAGACACAATTTAGCTTTACTGCTCAATCCGAAAGGGCGTGAAAAAATGAGCCGCGCGTTTGTCAAAGAGGATGACGGAGAAAGAGGAAATGCCGTATCCGATATTCAGTTCAGAGAGGGAAAAGTCGAATGGCTGAAGATACAGGAGAAAAAACTTGAGACACTTAAGAGCGACCCTAAATCAAAAAAACTCAAGCCTGAAATCTTGGAACGCTGGATAAAAGATACGGAAGAAGACATAGCAAAGACGAAAAAGGAACTGGGCTACGAGAACTAAAAAATATTATCGTTACTTAAGGGGTGTAAAATTGTGGGATATGTCAAATGGAAATACGATGTTCTTTTGCGCTTGTGCCGCGATGCATTCTCAAAATTCGGCTTTGCCGAGGATGAGAGCAGAATAATAACAGACGTACTGCTTCAAAGCGATGTATACGGGATAGAGAGCCACGGCATGCAGCGCATGGTCAGGTATCACATGGGCATCAAAAAAGGGCTTATCGATATCCGCGCAGTACCGGAAGTCGTATTTGAAACACCGATATCCGCAATAATCGACGGACACGACGGCATGGGACAGCTTATAGGACATAGCGCTATGGAGCTTGCCATTAAAAAGGCGAAAACTTCCGGCATCGGAATTGTATCTGCGCGAAACTCAAACCACTACGGCATAGCAGGCTATTACGCAAAGATGGCGTGCGAAGCGGGACTGATAGGGTTTAGCTGCACAAACAGCGAAGCAATAATGGTTCCGACAAACGGACGCCTCGCAATGATAGGCAGCAACCCCATAGCATGCTCTATGCCGGCAGAGCCTTATCCTTTCTTTTTTGACGCTTCTACGACTGTCGTAACAAGGGGAAAGCTTGAAATATACAACAAAGCGTCAAAACCTCTGCCCAACGGCTGGGCCTTGGACAAAAACGGGAAGTCATCCTCGGACGCGTCGGATGTTCTCACAAATATAGTGAAAAAGAACGGCGGAGGAATAATGCCTCTCGGAGGAAACACAGAGACTCTGGGAGGACATAAGGGCTACGGCTACGGAATGATATGCGAGATTTTCTCATCAATAATTTCTATGGGAATGACGAGCAATTATGCCATGTCAGGCGGCAAGAGCGGCATCTGCCACGGATTTGCGGCAATAGACCCGGCAATATTCGGAGATGCAGAAGCTATAAAGAAACACTTTTCCTCATACCTCGAAGAACTTCGTAAAAGCCCGAAGGCTGACGGAGAGAACAGAATTTACACTCACGGAGAAAAAGAGATAGAGGCTTCCGCCAGAATCATGGAGGAAGGCATACCGGTAAATGACAATACAATGCTTGAAATCCTCGACATGTGCAAATATCTTGAAATGGATTTCTCTGCATATTTCGGAAGCTACTCTCCCTTAGAACACACATCGGGAGTCAAAGGCAGCTATTAACTTCGCCATTCGGCAAAAAGCCCCATTTCCGAAATCGGAAACGGGGCTTTTTCTAACCGCCTGCCGCGAGCGGCATAATTTTAATTTTTTCGCCGTCCTGAGGAACATGTGTTCTCGGTTTTCTGAGACCGTCCGAAAACACAATGTAGCTTGCGGCTGAAAAAGCGACTCCGAGTTCTTCCTCCACTACGGACTCCACTGTGCGCGAGTCCGTCTCATGGTTCCAGATACCTTCTTCGCTTCTTTTATTCTTTAAAAATCCCAGCAGTTCTATTGTGTACATTATTTTTTCAGAGCCATGAACGAGAGCATAAGTCCGCCGCATCCGTTGGCGGTGTAGCCCATTTTATTGTCGCAGCCATACTCACCGAAGGTAAAGACAGCGATAAAGGGCGCGCCGTCCGCAGTCTTCTTAAACTGCTCCGTAACTTCTTCGATGCGGTCGCCTATGCCGCCGCGGCGTCCTCCGCAGTGTACGGCCAGAAGAGCTCCCATCTCGCTTCCGAGAGATTCCTTGGCTGCATTTACAGCATCTCCCACGGAAGAGATAAGTTCGTCTGTGGTCGCTTCCATCATTTCGACGCAGGTTCCTTCGATAAGCTTGTTGCCTACGTTTACGCTGCCGTCAGGATTGCCCGCCATCGGGTGGCGAATCCATACGTGGTCGCTTACGATATCCTGCTGGCCCAGAGGATGGTGGATTGTCGCTCCCAGAAGATTAAGCCCCTGAAGCTCGGCAGGTGTGCTGCCTATCCATGATGCGATGACATCAAGAGCCGGCTTTCCGTCTATCTCTGCAAGCTGGCGGTTGCCTTCGACCTTTGTCATTATTCCGCGCTTTCCGGACTTTCTGTAAGCTCCCGTATAGCACTTGCCAAAAGGCTTATTCCAGAAGAATGCGACTGTAACTCCGTCCGCCATTGCCTCTTCTCCGTACACGAACCACTTTCCGCTTACATCATTGTCTGCAGCGCTCCCGCCGAAAAACGGCCTGCGCCCAATTACGTTCTGAATTCCCTGCAGGTAGTATTCTTCTTTGCCGGGAGGAGCTACCATGTAGAACCAGTCAGGCATATCAGTGCGGGCGGCAGCCTCAAGAGCGGCCTTTGCCGCTGCTGTTCCCGCTTCTACCGCGCAGCCCTTAAATTCGGCAGAACCTGTCCCGACAGTCATATCTGGGTCATCCAGCAGCATGATGCCGCAGTATGTATCTCCTCCGATAAAACCGTCAGGAGTGATAACTCCCGTAAAAGAGGTGCAGCCTACAACCGGAACTTTGGGGAGAGCTTCTTTAACTCCGGCTATGAGCTTTGAAGAATCATAAGCTGGACTTCCAAAAACAAACGCTACGTTTCCGCTGCATCCGGCTTTTGCCGCAGCCTCTTTTCCGGCGCTGAAAGCATCCGCCGCCTTACTCCATCCGACTTTTGAACTCAACATAAAAAAATCCCCCTTTATTATGGATATAACTCTTTTGCTCTTACTTCTTTATATACTTTGCAAATTCACCTATGCCGAGTTCTTCGAGACGTTCCTCTGTCGGTATTCCGTTCTTGTCCCAGCCTCTTAACTTGTAATAGTCATCAAGGATTTCTTCGTGATAGGGAGCGGGGGTCTTTCCTGCCCTCGGCCCTATAAGAGCCGCCATTGCCATCTTCGGAGAGAGTCCGTCGTCTTTGCGGCTGATTCCGTCTCTTACATTTATAATTCTTTCAAGCTGCCAGGCTCTCTCGCCGTAGCGGACAAAATCTTCCTCTGTAATCTCCTTGCCGGTGAGATACTTGTAGGCCGTGTTCATCTCCGTAATTGTGAGCCCGCCGCCGTTCATCATAAACTTGCACAGTGTCATGCAGTTGAATGTCACACTGACATTCTGATGCAGGTAGGCTATCTTTGCCGACATCTTGGGATCTGTGCGGTCATAAGGGCCTTCCTGTCCGAGTTCTGGGAAGAAGAGTCCCATTGCTCCGGCCTGAGGATTGCCTCTTTCGTGGCATGCTCCTCTTGTTCCTACCGCGTAGTTGACTCCGAGAGCATATACTCCGCGCGGGTCATGTGCCGGGTAGTCAAGGTTTTTCGCTTCGACAATGATTTTAACCGCATCATGCCCTATCTCTGCCGCAGCTCCTCTGATGCCCTTCTTGAAGTAACGTCCGACTCCTTCGAGCTTCGTTATCTGTTTTGTAGCTTCGACAAGAGCTTCGGGGCTTCCCCATACCATCTTCAGTCCGCCGGTGTCTTCGCCCGTTATCCAGCCGCACTCCCAGCATTCCATAAGGAATCCTACCCACGCTCCCGCGGAAACCGTGTCTATACCCATCTTGTTGGCTATATCGTTAGCTTTTGCCACAGCTCCCAAGTCTTCCATCAGAAGACCTGTTCCCATCATTCCTATGGTTTCATATTCCGGGCCGTTGCAGTCAAGAATTGTTCCGTCTGGATATTCAAAGTGGATGTGCCTGTGGCAGCCCAATGGGCAGTTCACGCAGGGAAGCGGCTTTACATTGAGATAATCTGTGTAGCGGGGCGCTCCCATAAGGTATGCTCCGCGCTTGCACTCGTCTCCGCGCCAATACTTAATGGGCACATCTCCTATTTCCTCAAGAGGAACCATAACTCCCGGTGTTCCGTGAGCGCGGAGTCCCTCTCCAGCCTCCATGAGTGTTTTGAACATTTCCTTAGAATACTGTGTGGCTTTTTCCTCGTCAAAGACGGGAACTTTTTTAGTTCCCCATGCCGCTATGGCTTTGAGGTTCTTTGAGCCCATTACTGCTCCCGCTCCGCCGCGTCCGGCAAAAGAGTGACCGTCGCAGGTAATGCAGGCTATCGGGTTCATTATCTCTCCCGAAGGCCCTATATTCAGAGCGTTAATGCGGGAATCACCCAGCTCCTCTTTAATGGCTATGCTTGACTCGGAAGTGTCAAGCCCCCATATCTTGGAAGCGTCGTGAAATTCCACGTTATCGTCGCGGATTACAACATAGGTCGGCTTCGGTGCTTTGCCTTCAAATACAGCCACGTCAAAACCGCATTTTTTAAAGAAGGGAGCCCAGTGTCCCGTACCTGCAGACTCAAGGAAAGTTCCTGTCAGAGGGCTCTTTGTTATAACACTCCACTTGGCATTGCCCGGGAAATTTGTACCCTGAAACGGGCCTACCGCAAAAATAAGCTTGTTTGCTTCAGAGAGAGGATCAACATTGGCTTCTGTTTCCTCAAGAAGAATTTTTGCTCCGATAGCCGCTCCCCCAAGAAGCTGCTCAAACACTTTTTCCGGAATATCTTCAACGCTGAATTGAGAGTTTGTCAGGTCGACCCTCAACAGTTTTCCCCAATATCCATACATTCAAAATCCCCCCTGTTATATTTTACCGGCCTAAAAGTCTCAAACTTTCAGGTCAGCATGTTAAAGCCTTTGCTGAAGTGTGACTCCGACCGAGTGAACTCCCCAAAGTTCAATACGGCCTTATTGCTTTTTGCTCTCTTTTGCCTGAGGCTAAAATTAAAATAACTTTTAATCACCTTTATAAAGTATAAGGATTGGAGGGATAATTCACAAGAGTGCGACTTGTTAAAATGTAAAAATTTTCTGTTTATATTACGGATAATTGCCTAAATTTTGTGTGAGGGCCGGCAATAAAACCCTGCTCCTCTCAAAATAAAAACGTCCGAGATACAGAGCAGCGGCTCCGTTCTCGGACGTTTCGGCTATCACTTGATCTTTGCAGAGAGTCCTAAGCGGCTCTTATGCTTTTTTGAGTCCCTCTCCGGGGTTTTTGGCATTGTGGATTATAACGGGAGCACACTCAATTACAACCCATACGGCAAGAACTATGTAGATTAAGGAGACGCCGGGGACTATTTTGTTTGTTCCCACAGGCATTGTGAATACTCCGCTCTTGTATGTGTAGGCTATAAAAGTGTTAAGAAGCGCCCATGTGCTCATCACGAACATAAATATTGCGGGAATGCATGTGGCAATCCACGCCTTTGTGTTCTTCGAAGTTCTCTGAAGCCACACTGTTATTCCTACGAGAGCCAAAGCGGCAAGCAGCTGGTTTGACGAGCCGAATGTCTTCCAGAAGAGGCTCCACGCAGCGACAGGCTTGCCTTCCGGGTCTGTGAGGCTTATTGACATAAGCACGAGAGGAACTCCGCCTATGACGAGAGTGGACATGATTCTTCCCGCCCAGCCCTTCCAGCCCGTAAGCTCCTGTATTATGAAGCGTCCCAGGCGTGTGCAGACATCGAGAGTGTCATAGACAAATGTCGTAAAAGCCATGAGTCCGAAGGATATGCCGAAAGCTTTGCTTATGCCTACGAGCTCCATGAAAGAACCGAGTCCCGACGCGTAGATAAAGTTCGGTGATTTTGACGTGAGGGGATCGCCTGACGGAAGCATCATTACTGTGCCTAAAGCGATAAGAGCTACTACGGCTTCGGCGAGCATCATCCCGTAGCCGATGGGCTTAGCGTCTGTCTCCTTTTTAAGCTGCTTGGAAGTCGTTCCCGAACCGACAAGGCTGTGGAATCCGGAGCAGGCTCCGCATGCAACAGTTATAAAGAGCATCGGGAACATCGGAGTCCAGAAGTTCTCGCTGCCGAGAGGATGAGTAAATGCCGGATACTGCACCGTGAATCCTCCGAAGAATATCCCTATAAAAGCGGCTATCATAGTCGCATAAAGGAAGTATCCGCCGAGGTGTCCGCGAGGCTGGAGAAGAGCCCATACGGGAACTATTCCCGCAATAAGGCAGTAGACAATGATTACTATGTTCCAGACTTTCTGCGCAGCCTGAGGCGTGTCAAAGCCCAAAATAGCCTGAAGGTCAAATGGTATATACTGTCCCACCCATATTGAAGCCGCCACGAGCGGAAGGAAAATTATTGTCGCCATTCCGAGGCTCATCTTGGTGTATTTGAGAACAAAGCCCATTGCAACAGGCAGAATCAGATAGAGTATAGAAGATGTGGCAGTCGCTCCGCCTCCGACCATATTGCCGCCGCCTGCGTCTATTACATTGACGAAAGAGGACGCAGTTATGTCGGTGAAAGCGACTATTATCATAATCAGTGTAAAGAATATAAATATATTGAAAAGTATCCATACTCTTTTTGACACATGCTCTTTCATAGTATCCGCAATACCGCATGCCTTGCTGCGTATCGAAGCGACAAGAGAGCCCATATCATGGACTGCGCCGATAAAAATAGTTCCCAAAACTATCCAAATACATGTAGGAACCCATCCGAAGGCAAGCCCGGCAATTATAGGGCCTGTTACCGGGCCGGCAGCGGCAATCGCCGAAAAGTGCTGTCCCGCAAGGAATTTAGCGTCGATAGGTTCATAGTCCAGTCCGTCGCGCATCTCGACTGCAGGTGTCACATTTTTGTCGTCAAGCATAAAAACCTTTTTGGACATAAACTTGCCGTAGGTGAAATAGGCAAGCAAAAGGATTAAAGAACCAAGCACCACAACATACATAATATTCATAAACAACCATCCTCCTCTGTCTTATTCGGCACATGGAACAAAATGACAACACCAATCCTTGGGCAGCAAATATTGCTGTCTGTTCTATTTAGAATATGAGCTGTCCTGGTTGAGCACACAATACGTTACATCCCCGCATTCTGTCAACGGCATTCTCCCAAAATTATTATTTTTTTACAAAAGGTTGCATTCATGGATAAAAACCATTAAACTCACATATATCTGCACCATACGAAGTCACTACACGGAAGGGACGTGAGACGAAAATTGAAAAAGAGCACCGGTGTCTGGTGTAT
>CAZNYN010000009.1:56954-59577 GCA_964577295.1 uncultured Synergistaceae bacterium
TACACGGAAGGGACGTGAGACGAAAATTGAAAAAGAGCACCGGTGTCTGGTGTATCAGACATGGAGTAAAACTCCCTAAACCCGCTGTCAAACTCTTTCCCCGGCACTATACCGGCTTTATAAAACACGCCATATCAGGCGGCACAATTTCTCAAATTTCCAGAGAATTCTTACGCATATGATATTTCCCTGCATCTAACAAACAACAACAGATGAAAGGGGCATACCATATTGAACACTGTAAACAAACCGCTCATTGTAATTGAAAATTTATATAAAGGATTTGAGGACGTAGATGTTTTAAAAAACATCAGCTTCACCATTCGTGAAGGCGACCTTGCCTCAATAATAGGCCCGTCGGGATGCGGAAAATCAACATTCCTGCGCTGCCTCAACTGCCTTGAGCTTCTTGACTCAGGCTCTATAACCATCGCAGACGTGACACTCACGCGCGAACCGGGACAAAAACCGGATGAACGCATGCTGGAAACCGTCCATGAGATGAGAAGCGAAGTAGGCATGGTATTTCAAAGCTACAACCTATTCCCGCACAAAACACTGCTTGAAAACGTAATGCTTGCTCCCATGGTCGTTAAAGGAATCGAAAGAGACGAAGCATACGAGATAGCCATGAAATTCATCGATAAAGTCGGCTTGGGCGGATTTTCATCGCGATATCCCTCGACGCTCTCGGGCGGGCAGAGCCAGCGCGCGGCAATAGCCAGAGCTCTTGCCATGAATCCACGCGTCATGCTCTATGATGAACCGACTTCAGCCCTTGACCCGGAGCTTGTAGGAGAGGTTCTGCAAGTTATGAAAGCTCTCGACGCGGAAGGCATGACACAGATAATCGTCACTCACGAAATGAAATTCGCAAGAGACGCGTCCGACTACATCATATTCATGGACAAAGGCGAAATCGTAGAATATGAGGACGGAGACGTCCTCTTCGAACATCCTAAAAATGACCGGACAAGGGCGTTCCTGCGCCACTTTGTAAATACGGGGGTGGCATACTAATGAAAAAACTAATAATCATCATAGCCGCTTTAATGCTTATGACCGCAGCACTGCCATCATGGGCGACCGACACGGCTGCCGCATCTCCCGCCGAAGCCTCGGACAACAGGCCCGAACTTCGCTGGGGCGGAGACTCCGAGGGCGGCTTCCCATACATGTTCCCGAGCCCCGTTAATCCCGACAAGCTCATAGGCTTTGAAGTCGACATAGTAAATGCCATAGCCGAATACCTTGACAGAAAGCCCGTATATATCAATAACGCATGGGACAACCTTATCCCCGGGCTTGAGCGCAAGATGTATGACATATCAATAAACGGACTTGAAGTAACTCCCGAGCATGAGGAAGTTGTCAACTTCTCCATTCCCTACTACAAAACATTCCTCCAGCTCGCAGTGCGCAAAGAGACAAATGACATAAACACCATACAGGACTGCAAAGGCAAAAAAGCGGGAACACTCAAAGAGAGCTACGCCCAGGAGCTTCTGAAAGAGGTCGGAGGAATCGACATAAAGACATACATTGTCGAAGCCAATACCTATGAAGACCTCGCAAACGGCAGGCTTGACGCAGCGTTCTTTGACCACCCTATCGCCCTATACTCAGCCGGATTCAACCCGGAGATAAAATTTGTAGGCCCTCCCGTCGGAGAACTCAAATACGCAATAGCAATGCGCAAGGAGGACAAACAGCTTCAGAAGGACATCAACCGCGCCATAGTCTACCTGCGCGACACAGGCAAGCTCCGCGAGATCTATGACAAATGGAACCTCTGGACGCCTGTCATGGCAGCTGAATTCAACGATTTCAGCCCGACAAAAATCGAGCCTGTCTACTACAACGAGTGGGCGGAGCAGCACAAGCCCGTTCTTACTCTCAGCAAAAAAATAGCAAGGTACGTGGATGCCCTTCCGTCATTCGGACGTGCCGCAATAGTCACGATGCAGGTATCAATGACAGCAATGGTTCTCGCCATAGCTTTGGGCCTCGCCCTTGCCATAACAAGAGTATTCTCTCCCAAATGGTGCTCCAACATTGCTACATGCTACATCGAAATAGTACGAGGAACACCCGTCCTAATACAGCTTTTCTTCATATTCTACGGCCTCCCGAGCATAGGCATAAAACTTTCGCCGTTCTGGGCGGGGGCGATAGGACTTGGGCTAAACTACGCAGCTTATGAAGCCGAAATATACAGGACAGGGCTCTTCGCTATACCGAGAACCCAGTGGGAAGCGGCTCTGGCCCTTGGCATGACACGCTGGCAGGCAATGAAGGAAGTCATACTTCCTCAGGCCATAAGAGTCGTCATTCCTCCGATAACAAACGACTTCATCTCACTGCTTAAGGACTCGTCGCTGGTATCCATCATCACAATGGTTGACCTGACAAAGACATACGGGCAGATCTCAGCCACATACTACGACTACTTCGGCCCCGGAATCCTTGTAGCGATAATATACCTGCTCATAGGACTTCCCTTTGTCAGATTCGCAAGATACACGGAACAGCGCCTCGGAGCGATGGACAAAGACGGCAAACGCGGACGCGGAGAAAACATATACCGCTCATCCACCAGATACATCTAAAACATTAAGACAAT
>CAZNYN010000010.1:0-50202 GCA_964577295.1 uncultured Synergistaceae bacterium
GGTGAGCCGTCCGGGACTTGAACCCGGGACACCCGGATTAAAAGTCCGGTGCTCTGCCAACTGAGCTAACGGCTCGTGCAACATCACGAGAGAGTATTATACAGCGTTTTTTTGCTTTGTCAACTGTTTTCTATACATTACCAGAAATGTTATATACAGTAATTATTGTATACCTTTTATCGTCCCTAAGTATGCGTCTAATTTACTCTCCATGCCGCCCTCTTTGAACCTATGATATGTGTCAAAGGATGTCATTTCCATGTGAATCGGAGTTACGGAAATTTTGGCATTGGAAACAGCCCATACATCTGTTCCCTCTGTGAGCTCATCGACGATGCGGCCCCCTATCCAATATGCCTCTGCTCCGCAGGGAGATTTTACTGAAGATATCTTGTCCGTATACCTGCGTATGCCTTTTCTTGTCAGAGAAAAACCTTTTATTTCCTCCATAGGAAGATTCGGAACATTGACATTATACAAAACACCATCAGGCATGGGATTTTCCTTAAAGGATTTAAGTAGGGCCATTATGGACTCAGCAGCAGTCTCGTTGTGTACTTTTTTGTCTTTAGAGCTCATCACAAGAGAGACCGCGATCGAAGGAATTTCAAATATTAGCCCCTCCATGGCGGCACACGCCGTGCCGGAATATGTAATGTCGTCTGCTAAGTTCGGCCCCTGATTTATCCCAGATATCAGCATATCGGGCTCAAAGGACAAGACATCTATGCCCATTATCACGCAGTCTGTTGGTGTACCGTCACAGGCATAAGCGTCAAAGTCCGCAGATAGAAATTGAGGGTCTACCTTTTTTACACGAACAGGGCGATCCAGTGTCATTGCGTGCCCCATGCCGCTGCGCTCCCTATCCGGGGCAACAAGCAAAATCTCATGCCCTGCGGAGCTTAAGTATTCGGCCATTGTTTGTATTCCGACAGAATATACTCCATCGTCGTTTGTAAGCAGAAATTTCATATTTTCAGCCTAAAGGATAATGCCGAGAATGAGTGCGGTAAATGGCCTCATCAATATCGGCAGTATGTTGAACATCATAAGCCCGAGCAGTATAAACATGCCGTAGCGCTCCAAAGTGTAGTAAACCCCCATGTACTTGAAAGGCAGGAATACGTAGAGCACACGAGAGCCGTCAAGTGGCGGTATTGGCAGTAAGTTGAAAGCCGCAAGCCCCACGTTCATGTATATCATTATCAATATAAACTGCTGTGCCCCGTAGCTCTGAAAGAGAGACGGGAAAAATTTTACGAGCTGCGCACATACGAACGCTGTCAGTATATTTCCGGCGGCTCCTGCCAGGCTGACTATTACCATGTCTCTCCGCGGCTTTTTAAAATATCCCGGGTTAATCGGAACCGGTTTTGCCCATCCGAATCTGAAAAGCAGAAGGCAGAGAGCGCCTACTGGGTCTAAGTGGTGCAGCGGGTTCAGGCTGAGCCGCCCGTCTCTCTCCGCCGTGGGATCTCCGAGCTTCATCGCCGCGTATCCGTGGCAAAACTCATGAAACGTTATAGCCCAAAGCACGGCTGGAAGGCTGAGTAAGATCTCTGCGAACCGCCCTGCTATATTTCCTCCTCCAAAAAACATAAAAAATCACATCCCTGTAATAAAAACTGCAAGATTAATTTTACCACGCTTATGCCAAAGCGCGTTAACATAAAATACTCAGAGCAGGAAACCGCTGATTGCACTTCTCCATCCGTAATCGGCGGAAGATACCTCGGCAGTTTATTGAAATAATTGATTTAATCAGTGGGCCCCGAGGTGTTATTTGCAGCTTATGCCCCACTCCCAATATATTCCCGCAAGCCCCTCCCCTATTTCTACACTCACAATTTCATCCCCTACCCTGTTGCTTATGCTGTACGGGCAGCTGTACTCAAGAGAAGCATTATCGAGAGGCCATCTCGTTCCCCTGATATTTACTCCGCTGCACTGTTCCGAAAAAGATATCACGGAAAAAGCTTCGGGCTTTTTTTCAAATTTAAAATCGGCACACGCAGGACCGTTTAAAAATATCATGCCCTCTTTGTCATCCGCCATTCCGAGAGGCACAGACGCACAGCCGAAGTGCAGCATAGATATAACAGTGCTCCACATGTGGTCAAACCTTCCGCCGAAACACCCCGTAAGAAAAATGCATGTTCCCTCTTTTTCTTCCTCGCCGGCGATTTTAAGAGCAAGCTGAAAATCTGTCAGATCTTTATCCTTATCAAATTTTCTGACCTTAATATTTTCTTTCACGGCACTATTCCATGCGAAGTCTGAGGCACTGTCGCAGTCTCCTATCAGCATCGAAGGGATAAGGCCGGCTTTGAGGCATGATTCGATTCCCATATCGACAGCCCACAATTCGTCATAAAACGTGATGTTCTTTAGCCACAAAGGGTCAGGTTTTCTGCCGCCGGCTGCCATAAGCAGTATTTTATTCCCACATTCTGTTTCTATCTCAACATCAGTCAGTTTTAGCCTTTTTATCACTGAAATCCCCTGCTTTTTCAATATTTTTAACAATTATACTCTACAGCGCCATATTTCTCACTTGACATAAATCTTTTCTCAGAGGATAATTCCACACGTCAAGAAAGACTCCGGGGGAGCACAGGAACTCACTATATGAGTTCGGAATGCTGAGAGGAAGGACATACCTTCGACCCCAGACCTGATCCGGTCAGTACCGGCGTAGGGAGTGAGGAAAAATGCGATCGCATTCCCCGTTCTCTTTACTGAGGCGGGGATTTTATTTTGAGGAGGCAATATCAGTGAACAATTGTGAAAGCGCAAAAAACGATATTTTCAAAAAGGCGGTTCTGGCAGGAGCTCTTGCCGCAGCGGGTGTTGTGCTCTCCGTCATATCCATTCCCATGGGGCCGACGAAGTGTTTCCCTTTCCAGCATGCGATAAACGTAATAGCCGGTGTGGTGCTTGGCCCGTTCTGGGCTCTCGGCGCAGCATTTACCACAAGTCTTATCAGAAATATTATGGGAACGGGCAGCTTGTTCGCTTTTCCGGGAAGCATGTTCGGCGCGCTCTTTGTCGGTTTTGCGGCAAAACTCCTGCCGAACAAGTACAAAATCGCAGCAGCGGCGGCAGAACCGATTGGCACAGGCATTGTAGGAGCTTGGATCAGCTCCATTGTCATCGCCCCGATGATAGGAAAAAGTGTAGGATTTGCATTTCTTTCGTCGTCATTTTTGCTCAGCAGCGTGCCCGGAGCTTGTATCGGAGCGGCTCTGCTCTGCTGTCTTAAAAAACGCGCTCTGCTCGGCAGACAGATAGGAGTTATGCTCTAGCTTTCTGCCCTTGGATCAGCAAGAAACATTTTTCCGAATTCCCTTGCCTTTTCTTCCCACGCATCCGCCGTTCCGTCGTTTTCTATAACGAAATCGGAGCGGCGGATTTTTTCACATCTGTCCATAAGCTTATTCTCGCGCCGCAATATTTCGTCCCTGTTCCACCCGCGCGAAATATTTCTCTCCGCCCTTTTTTCAAGAGAGGCAGACGCATATATTATTTCGTCAAACATATCTTCCTCACCGCATTCATAAAGCAGAGGAATCTCTAAAACCACAACACCTCCGCTTTCTGCGGCAAGGTGCTTTAATTCCTTTATAGTGGCTTTGTGAAGCAATGACGAAGCAAAATCATATTCTTCTTTTGAGTTGAATATCTTATCCGCTATTTTTTTGAGGACTGACTTCCATTCACCGTCGAAAAAATCATCGCCCCACCTGAAACATGCTTTCTTCTGCACATCCTCCGACCTCCACATTTCCCGTGCCACTGTGTCGGCATCAAAGACGGAGATGCCCATACTGCGCCATACGGAGCAGAGTGTGCTCTTACCAGCGCCAACGTCTCCCGTTAGCCCTAGGGTCAACATGATATGCACCTCCCTGTGTGTCATCATTCATAACCGCGCATTCTTTGGGAATTTCTCCGATAAAGCGCGATGTCGTATTTCTTTGGATTCCGCCGAAAAGCAGACGGCTGGACGATCCGCTCATATAGAGACGTTCCATGGCCCTTGTCATTCCTACATAGCAGAGGCGCCGCTCCTCGGAAAGGTCGCTCTCCCCGCATACGGCACGAGCGCTCGGGAATATCCCCTCTTCCATTCCCACAAGAAAGACTATGGGGAATTCAAGTCCTTTTGCTGCGTGAAGAGTCAGCATATTAACGCCGTCACTGTTTTCACTGTTTGTATCCTGATCCGTAAAAAGAGGTATCTCTGTCAATATCTGGGCGATGTCACCCTCTTCCGGGACAAGAGAGAGTATTTCCATGACGTTTTCGGCACGCTCTTCCCAATCTTCCGGGTAGTTTGCCTTTAAGTAGCTTTCATACCCGTTGTTCTGCATTATTCCTTCTATAGCGCCTCTGACATCTTCGGAGCTATCCAATATATCCAGCATGTCAAAAGCCAGTTTTTTCGCACCTTCGCCGGACTTGCCCTTAAGCCCTCCGCCGGTGCGGGATATTTCTCCCCAGATATCGGAGGCTTCGAGCCCCGACATCTTCATAAGCTGCTCCGCCAACACTTCGACACTCTTCTTGCCGACACCCCTTGTCGGTATATTTGCGACTCTTGCAAGAGAGACAGTGTCTTTGGGATTAACCGCAAGCCGCATCATAGAAAGGACATCTTTGACTTCCGCCCTCTCATAGAAGGCTAGCCCCTTTATAACTCTGTACGGTATGCCGCGCTCCAAGAGTGACTGTTCAAGACCTCTGCTTAAGACGTTCATACGGTAGAGTATCGCCATTTCGTTGTAGTTGTAGCCTTCGTCGTGAAATTTATCTATGGTTCTCGCTATCTCTGCGGCTTCGTCCTTATCCGTTCTGTATCTGTGAATCTCTATCATCTTGCCGCGCTCGGACGCTGTCCACAAGTTTTTTGGGCGGCGCTCACTGTTATTTTTTATCACGCCGTTTGCTCCGTCCAATATATTGCCCGTCGAGCGATAATTTTGGTCTAGCACCACGACTTTGGCGCTCTTAAAATCATTTTCGAAATTCAAAATCATCCCCATATCCGCACCGCGCCATCCGTATATCGACTGGTCAGGGTCTCCGACAACCATTATCTTCCTTCCTGAATCGACAAGACAGCGCAGAAGCAAATATTGCGGCCTGTTCACGTCCTGATATTCGTCAACAAGCACCCAGTCGAGACGGGATCTCTCCCTCTCCCTGATATCCCTGTCTACAGCCAGGATGTGCAGCGGCAGAACCATCAAATCATCAAAATCAAGAGCTCCGTGGATTACAAGAGCTTTTTGATACTTGTCATAAAGCTCTCTCCACCTGGAATCGACATAAGGCTCGCGCGAAATGGGGTTTGCTTCGGTTTTCACCTTTGATATCATCTCAAGAGCTCCGCCCACATCCATGCGCTTGGGGTCTATATCAAGCTCGGCCAAAATTTTCTTGATAATATTTTTTGTGTCGCTTCTGTCAAATATTACGAAAGAACGCGGATATCCCAGTCTCTCCATAGCCTCGGGATACCTGTGCAGAAATTTGAGCCCGTAAGCGTGAAAAGTCGATACCTCCATACCCCTTAAATCCGAGCCGAGCAGAGTGTCCACTCGTGATTTCATCTCTCTTGCCGCTTTGTTGGTAAAGGTAAGAGCCAGGATACGCCACGGTGCTATTCCCTTTTCTTTTATCAAATATGCTATTTTTGTGGTCAGCACTTTTGTCTTTCCGCTTCCCGCCCCGGCAAGCACAAGCTCGTGTCCGTCACAGTATGTTACGGCTTCTCTCTGCTTGGGGTTTAAAGAGTCTATCATTTTATCAGCCATTCTATTCCCATCCTCAAAATTCATATTTACCGATACAAATTACAATGATATTGCAAAACGGTCAAGAAAAAAGAGGAGCCCTAGGGCTCCTCTTCTGCAAACTATATATAATTTATCTTGGCTCAAGAAGCCCGTATCCTCCAGCTTCACGGCGATAGACTACGTTAATCGCGCCTGTTGCATCATTTTTGAAGAGGAAGAAAGTGTGCCCCAAAAGATCCATCTGCATTGTAGCCTCTTCCGGAGTCATAACTTCTACGCTGAACTTCTTTGTTTTTACTATTTCTCTTATGCAGTCATCCTTCTCTACAGGCAGGGGAGCCAGAAGCTCCGGATCCAAGTCAAAAGATATATCCTGAACCTTCATACGAACCTTGTCTGTAAGATAACTCTTGTGCTTTTTGACCTGACGTTCAATATTCTTCAACGCCTTGTCAAAGGCTTTTCTGAGGTCGGGAGCGTAATCTTCGCCCCTCATAACCACCCCGTTGACGTTGGAGGTTATCTCAACAACATTCATGCCCCGCTTGAAGTTGAGAGCTACCTGCGTATCAAGAATACGGTCAAAAAACTTTTCAATCTTTTCCAGTTTCTTTTCCATATAATCCTTGACATCTCCCGGCAGTTCTACATTGCGCGTTACAAAACGTACCTCCATAGCAACTCCTCCATTCTGCTCCGGTGCTGATTTGTTTCTGTTGATATGTATATTATATCACCGTATTAAAGTAATATCAAATATATAAGTATTACTGTCAGCCTCTGTTAACTTTTCTTTATGTAATAATTATATATCTGCAGCGTCGGTACAGGCTGCCGTAAATACCGTATATGATTTAGTCAAATCAATAGATTTTCATTGCGCTGATTTATGGTAGACTATATAAAGTGCGGCTTAATAGCTTTCGCCTCTTTTATGTAAAAATTAATCTCTCTCTGTCTCATCCACTCGGATATTTCCCTGCCATTTAATTTATGGGGAATTACAGTTTCGTGAGCTTTTCTTATCGCACTCATATATATGTCGTAATTTATCAGGCATTCAGGCAGAACTCCGCCGTTGTCAGCAGCTATTACCGCTGCAAAACCATCTGCCCCTATAGGATGCTTAGAAAGTTTTACGAGCAAATCCACTACTTTGCCCGGCGCAGTCATCCTCGACGGCCTCATGTGCTCCTTTATGGCAAAACAGGCGCAGTCATACCATCTTTTCGGAATGGGCAGAGACGATCTTATCCCCCTCATGACGGCAAGGCCCATATCCTCATGCCCGTAGTGGTGAGGGAGCATATCATCGGGCGTCCTGCTCTTGCCTATGTCGTGCATAAGAGCGGCAAATCTTACTTCGACTCTCGGGTTCATATCGGAAACAGAATCCAACACTTCCATCGTATGTTCAAAAGCGTCTCCCTCCGGGTGATATTCCGGCGGCTGTGTTCTGCCGATGAGAGCATGTATATCGGGAAAAATATGTTCCAAAACGGAGGCGCTATGCAAAAATCTAAAGAACAGAGAGGGGCTGCGGCACATCAGTGCACGGTGAAGCTCCGCGACCGTTCTCTCTTTGGGCTCTTTTAGCAGTTCAGGAAGTGTATCTTTCATCATGGAAAGAGTTAAGTCATCTATCGAAAAACCAAACTGTGCGGCCTGCCTTGCGGCACGAAGAGTCCGTACAGGGTCATCACTGAAAAAGTGTGACACGGCACGCACCGATTTTGCATCTATATCTTTTTTGCCTCCGTACGGGTCTGTCAAAACTGAGGTGAGGGGATTCCATGCCATGGCGTTTATTGTGGTGTCACGGCGGAAAAGGTCTTCTTCTATCGTCACGGACGGGTCAAAAATCACATCAAATCCCCTGTATCCCGTGCCGTTCTTCAGCTCTTTCCGCGCAAGGGAAACTTCGCACATTTCTTGCTCAATCTCCAGCAGAAATACGGGGAATCCTCTTCCGACTTTTATTGCCATGGGGTATATGAGGCAAAATTCATCTTCCGAAACTCCGCAGACAACATAATCCCTGTCATGGGGGACAATATTCATCAGCATATCGCGGACATATCCGCCGACAAGGTATGATGTGCCGCCATGTTCTTTTATTTTCAGGAGGAATGACTTTTCATCCATAAGCACACCTCTAATTAAAAAATGGGCGAAGCAGTAGCTTCGCCCATGATATAACAAACAAGCGTAAAAGGGAGCTATTTGTCCATTATTTCTTTTTCTTTTTCGGCAGAAAGCTCATCTACCTTTTTGATAAATGCATCTGTCTGGTCCTGAGCTTCTTTCTGATACTTTTTGAGATCATCTTCCGTTATCTTGGAAGCTTTCTCCATTTTTTTGAGTGCTTCTATTGCATCGCGGCGAACATTGCGTATTGCGACACGCGATTCTTCCGCTGATTTTGAAACCATTTTTGTAAGTTCTACTCTGCGGGCCTGGGTAAGCTCCGGCAGGTTGAGGCGGACAGATTCCCCGTCATTCTGAGGGTTTATTCCCAGTGTGGATGTCTGTATGGCCTTCTCGATAGCTTTGAGAGCGGTCTTGTCCCAAGGCGTGATAACAATTTGCCTCGCTTCAGGCACTGAAACCGTTCCCATATTTTTAATAGGGGTCGGTGTGCCGAAATAGTCAGCCTTAATATCCTCTACAAGAGCGGGATGGGCTCTGCCTGTACGATAACCCAGCAAGGTAGCCTTCAGATGCTCGACTGCCTTTTCACTGCGGGTCTTTAGTTCTTTGATAGTATTCTGAGGCACGCAGATCACTCCTTCTGTTTTTTTGACTTAAAGCGCAGTGCGCATTAGTCTCTTACTATAGATCCTACACTCTCGCCTTCGACAAGAAGCCTGTGTAGATTCCCCTTTTTAAGAGCATCAAAGACAACTATGGGAATCTTATTTTCCTGGCACAAAGAGAACGCCGCGGCATCCATAACCTTCAGCTGCATTTGAATGGCATCCATGTAGGAAACCTCGGGCAGCTTCTTGGCGTCGGAAAACTTCGCAGGATCCTTATCATATATACCATCAACCTTCGTAGCTTTCAAGACGCAATCGGCACCTATTTCCGAAGCTCGCAAAGCCGCGGTTGTATCTGTTGAAAAATAGGGTGAACCTGTTCCGGCCGCAAATATTACAATACGTCCCTTTTCCAAGTGGCGAATAGCACGGCGTCTTATAACAGTTTCGGCAATCTGCCTCATCTCTATGGCAGACTGAACCCGTGTAGGCTGTCCGAGACGCTCGAGTGTATCCTGCAGCGCAAGGGCATTTATGACAGTTCCCAACATTCCCATATAGTCAGCCTGCGCACGTTCTATTCTGACAGTCTGTGCTCCTCTGATTATATTCCCTCCGCCGACGACCATTGATATGGCAATCCCTTCGGAAGCAACCTCCACAATCTCTTCGCAAATGCTCTTGATTGCGTCATAATCGAGACCAAAATGAGCGTCGCCCGCAAGAATCTCACCTGAAAGCTTCAAAAGGACTCTCTTGTATTTACAACCCATAAAAGCTCTTCCCCCTTGAATAAAAAATCGTTTGGAAATGCGATAAACAGCAAAAGGCGAACATTACAGCCTTCAAATGATTAGAAAAAAAGCGAGGGATTGCTCCCTCGCTCGTCAGTTTGTAAGAGCTAAGCTTCTATTGAGAAACGGGCAAAGCGGCGAACGTTGATGTTTTCACCGATTTTTGCGATATTCTCAATGATGAGATCCTTAATCTTTACGTCGTTGTCGCGGATGTACTTCTGCTCCATGAGGCAGTTTTCCTCATAGAACTTGTTGATGCGGCCTTCGGCGATCTTGTCGAGCATCTTTTCGGGCTTGCCCTCTTCACGAGCCTGAGCCTTGATGACTTCTGTCTCGTGAGCGATGACTTCGGCAGGAACTTCTTCCGGTCTGATGTATGTGGGGTTTGTGGCCGCTACGTGCATTGCGATTTCATGTCCGAGCGTCTGGAACTCTTCGGTGCGGGCGACAAAGTCTGTCTCGCAGTTGAGTTCAAGCAGAACGCCAAGCTTCGCGTTGCTGTGGATGTAGCTGAAAATCATGCCCTGAGAAGCGTCGCGGTCAGCCTTTTTGGCTGCCTTTGCGAGGCCCTTTTCACGGAGGTAGTCTACTGATTTTTCAAGATCTCCGCCGCATTCGACAAGAGCTCTTTTGCAGTCCATCATACCTACGGATGTGCGTGCGCGAAGTTCGGATACAAGTGCTGCTGTAATATCTGCCATATTAGTTGCTCTCCTTCCAGCCCTTCTGATCTTCCATAACCTTTGTAACAGCCTTGTCCTCAGCGGCCTCGACAACGTCAAGGTGCTCGGGCATTACAGGCGCTTCGATTGTTTCGGCTACTTCTTCGGCTGCCTCGGGAGCTCTGGAATCCTGTCCCTGACGGCCCTCTATGAATGCATTGGCCATAAGACCGACAACAAGCTCAATGGCGCGGATAGCGTCATCGTTACCCGGGATGGGGTAGTCTATTACGTCAGGGTCGCAGTTTGTGTCGACGATGGCGATAACGGGGATGTTGAGCTTATGAGCCTCAAGCACTGCGATTGTCTCACGGCGCGGGTCGATTACGAAAAGTGCGTCGGGGGTCTCTTTCATATCTTTGATTCCGGAAAGGTACTTCTCCAGCTTGTCACGTTCCTTGCGAAGCTGTACTATTTCCTTCTTGGGGTACTTGTTGATTGTGCCGTCTTCTTCCATTGTCTGGAGTTCGATCATGCGTGTTACGCGGCGGCGGATTGTGGCGAAGTTTGTGAGAAGACCGCCGAGCCAGCGCTGGTTGATGTAGTACTGTCCTGCCTTAAGAGCCTCATCGCGGATGGGATCCTGTGCCTGACGCTTTGTTCCGACAAAAAGAATGCTTCCGCCGGCCTTTGATACTTCGCGGACAAAATCGTATGCCTTTTCGAGGCCTTTGACTGTCTTCTGAAGGTCGATTATGTAGATACCATTGCGCTCTGTGAAGATAAACGGCTTCATCTTCGGGTTCCAGCGTCTTGTCTGATGTCCGAAATGCACACCGCACTCAAGAAGCTGTTTCATGCTTACTACTCCCATGTGTATCCCTCCTGTTTTTTCCTCCGAATGCTTCGTCCCATAAAACAACCTTTCGGCAACAATTTACAGTCTGCATCCGTGTGTACTTATACACCGCTCCCCAGTATAACACAGTATATAAAAAATTTGCAACTAAAAGTGGGTATTTTGTGATGGAATATGCAAATAACAGGTGAGATATTTATAAAAAAGAAGCGTTCTTTACCGGAAGTCCAGCTCTCCCATGGCACCCGAAAGATTCCTCTTAGTGCTGCTTCCTTCCGGACCTGACACGATTCGTGGACTTTCGCCGCATGGGACTGGACTTCCGGCAAAAAACGCTTAATTTTTTTGCACTGGGATAGTATATACTATATTGGCGTGCCTGTCGAGATTCGAACTCGAGACCTTCGGCTTCGGAGGCCGACACTCTATCCAACTGAGCTACAGGCACAAGACTCTAACTTGTCGATTATATCATATGTGAATTGGAGAGGCTAGCTTTGGACGATGCACTTTTTATGAGAGAGGCGTATATTGAAGCTAAGCTGGCTTTTGATGAGGGAGAAGTTCCCGTAGGAGCAGTTGTCGTAAGAGACAACACTATTATAGGACGGGGGCACAACAGGCGCTTTGCGGACTCATCACCGTTTGCTCACGCGGAGATGTCTGCTATGGCGGAGGCGGCAGAGGCAATTGAAAGCTGGCGCTTTGACGAATGCTCTCTCTATGTGACTTTGGAACCGTGCGTTATGTGTTCTGGCGCTATTGTGCAGTGCAGAATGAAGAGAATTATATTCGGCGCGCGAGACCCAAAGGCGGGAGGCGCAGGCTCTTTATACAATATACCGGAAGACCCGCGGATGTATCATAGGTGCTCCATCACCTCGGGCATAATGAAGAATGAGTGCGCAGAGCTGCTCCGTTCCTTCTTTGCGGAAAAGCGGAGACAAAAAAAGAGAAACTTTTGACACGATTAGTTATATAGGCTATAATATCCGCTGTCGATTTTGATGTCTCGACATGGAGGGGTGGCCGAGTGGTCGAAGGCGGGCGACTCGAAATCGTCTTGGCGGTGCTGAACTGTCACGTGGGTTCAAATCCCACCCTCTCCGCCAGCACACAATTAAATAGAGTATCATTTTACGCGGAGAGTTGTCCGAGAGGTCTATGGTGAACGGTTGGAAGCCGTTTGTGGTGACGAGCCACCAGAGGTTCAAATCCTCTACTCTCCGCCATTATTTTTTCCAAAATCTATATACTATTAATTTTGCCAAATCATGTATATAAAAGTTAAGCGGAAGATCGTTCGGGATCTTCCGCTTTTGTTTTATCTTTCTGTTTTATTTTATTTTGTAATATTTTTCGGGAACATTTACCTTGTTCATCCCGAGCGCGCCTTTGCCGAATACGTATGTATCCTGGTAGATCAGAAGGAAGTTCTTCATTTTCGCTCCGGTTGAGGCATCAATATATGCGCTGCTGTTCCATGCAAGTCCCGGTGAGAAGAGCTCAAATGCCTTCATCGCATCCGCGCTCTTTTTGAGTTTGGCCTTGTTTTCCACTATTCTCTTTCCGTATTCGCCAAGTCCTGCCGCTATGCAGTACCCTGACGGATATGACCATGTGGCGAGGCGCCCTTTTCCGCCCTTTTTGACTACTGTTGTTTCGATTTTATTGACTATGGCCTTCCAGTTGCCCTTTTCTTTGCTTAAGTCTATGCCCAAAGCTCCCGCATAGCCCTGAAGAGGAGAGTCAGTCTGAACGTAATAGCCGCCGAGGGCCGTTATCTGCTTTAAGAGGGGTTCTACCTGAGCGTCGTTTGTGCTGAAAAATGCTGTCTGCTTGCCGTATTTCGCAAGCCAAGCCGGTGTCTTTTCGAGGACATACTGCTGAGCTCCGGCCACACCCACATCGCTTGTGGGGTCGGGAGCTGTCTCAAAGACAAATTTGATTCCGAGGTCTTTGCATGCGGCTTCCATTATCTTTCTGCGGCGCGAGAGCAGCTCATAGCTCATGTGGCGCGGGAATGAGATGTGTACGTATGTCTTGGCTCCGAGCTTTTTAGCTGCGGCAGGCATTATGTAGCCCATTGCTAGGGTGTCTGAGTTTATCGCAAGGTCAGCCACCGCTCCTATTACATTCGGGTCTTCCTGAGGCTGGCCGGCAAAGCAAAGTATGTCCTTACGCTTTTCTTTAATCCTTCTGAACGCCTCCGCAGTTCCTGGGACGGCTTCCACGACAACGATAACTTTCATCTTGGGATCATCCGCAAGCCCGGCTATCTGGGCTATTGTCGTCTCCATTTCGGACATAAAATTGTCGGGGTATGTTATGTGTTTGACCATTCCGCCTTTTGAAACGTCACCGTACATTTCGATAAGCTTTTCGGCTCCGCGCAGGACATCCTCTCCCTGGGAGACCGTACCTGTGACTACTCCTATGTGAAACTTCGGAGCTGCCGAAGCAGGCAGAGCAGCTAATGCAATGAGAAGCATGCACAGCAGTAATACTTTTTTTGCCATTTTTTATTCCTCCGTAAATGTTATTTTATCTCTCTTCCAAAAAGAGAGTGAGAGCCTTTTCAATATTCTCGGGAGTCGCCCCTGTATCGCCTACAAGGCGCGGCGAAAATTCCTCCCCTTTATCCACAAATATAATTGTGGGCACTCCGCGCAGGGTCAGAGTTTTCATTATGCTTCTGTTCTCTCCCCTGTTCATCTTTAAGAAGGTGATACGATCCCCGTATCTTTGCGCAAGCTCGCCGAAAGCGGGAGCAAGCGTCACACAGGGAGGTCATGTAGGGTCCCAAATGTCCAGAATGACGGGTTTTGTAAAAGAAGCATCCGTAACTTCGCTTCCATAATCTTCGGCAGATATCTCTTTCATATAGTAAAATCACCTCCCATTCAATATTTTGGAATCTAATATCAAGCGGGCCGAACCCATTTACTAAGGTTCGGCCCGCTAATATACATATTTTTATTTTTCCTCGAGAGTGTATATGGTCCAGCGCAGACTTTCGGCTTTGCGGCAGACTTTCGGATCTCCCTTGAGGAACAGTTTGGTAAATGGTCTCTGTTCCAGAGGTTCCAGCGTTATTTCTTCTATAAAGAAGTCTCCGACCTCCTGGCGTCTCTCATTCACAAAGGAGCATGTGGCGGAAAATTTGACGCTCTTCTCCCCGCGGTTGATAACTATAATGCTTACGCCTTCCGGCATTACCTTCAGGCCTCTGTATTCGATTGGTTCTCCGTTTGGAATTTGCCCCTTGGAACCGAATGCCGCAAATGCGGGAAATGCCGCTATAAAAATAATAAGCAGTGCCGCCAAAATTTTTCTCACAGGACTAACCTCCGTCTAGCTAAAAATTATATGAAGCGATTTTATCACATATGTACGCATTATATAGACAGGAGGGGAAAAATCCACATAAATACGACTCTTTGCTCATGCCTTCTATCAGCAAAAAAGACTGTTGTCATCTTAATTTATCGGCTAATATAATTTTGCCGTCAAAAAAAAACGGCTATCGCAAAAAGCGAAAGCCGTTCATTCTCTATTAAGATGGCGGAGAGTGGAGGATTCGAACCCCCGGGGCTGTGACACCCAATTGATTTCAAGTCAATCACCATCGACCACTCGGACAACTCTCCAACCGACATGAGATATTATACAGATGTTTTTAAATATGGCAAGATGCAAATTATTTTTTTATGGAGGAATAGAACTTTGAAAGAAAATGAGAGCAAGATGAGCTTTAAAGTTACGGGAATGACATGCACCACATGCTCACGCATTGTAGAGCGCTCTCTTCTTAAAGTGCCTGGGGTGTCTTTCGCTTCCGTCAATCTGGCTACTGAAAGTGTATTTGTTGTGGCTGACAGTTCGCTGCAGTTTGAGACGCTCGAAGCTGCAGTCAAAAAGAGCGGATACGATATCCTAAAAAATGCGCCTTCCGACATTGATGAGATACGCTTTAAAGAGGCGCGCAAAGATTTAATTTTCATAATGGCAATAGGAATGCCATTATCGATTTTAATGTTTATGCACATGTTTTTCGGAATACATTTTCATTGGTACGGAATAGCCGAACTCACGGCAGGCGGCATCGCAATATTCTACGGAGGACGCAAGACTATAAAAGGCGCATGGATAGCTCTTACGCACGGTCATACTAATATGGATACCTTGATATCCATAAGTGCCGCCGCTTCGTGGCTTACTGCTCTTATGAACTTCATGGGCTCGAGTATTCCCTCTTTCGGCACTGTCGGAGTCATGATTCTCATGCTTCACATAACGGGGAGGTACATTGAATCTCACCTGCGTGACAAAGCGGCAAAGCAGGTCAAGACGCTGCTGACATTACAGCCTCGCGAGGCACGCGTTGTAAAAGATGACGAAGAGATAATGGTTCCGACCGAAGCGGTAAAACCAGAAACTCACATTATAGTAAGGCCCGGTGAACGCATACCTCTTGACGGAATCGTAGTCAGCGGGACATCCTCCGTCGACGAATCGCTGCTTACGGGAGAATCCATCCCTGTCGTGAAAGATACCGGCTCCATAGTGACAGGCGGAGCTATGAATATTTCAAGCGTTCTTAAAATAGAGACAACAAAAGTAGGGGAAGACACATTTTTATCAAAAATGCTCGACTTGGTGCGTGAAGCACAAGGCTCAAAAGTTCCTCTGCAAGCTCTTGCAGACAGGATAACACTGAAATTTGTTCCAACGGTAATCATCCTCGCCTCTTTGAGCGCGCTTGCATGGTATTTCGCATTTGACGCCATGTCGGCCCTTGTTATGCCGATATCCTCACATCTGCCGTGGTCTTCCGCATTTTCATCTCCTTCCGCGGCTGCTGTTTACGCTTTTGTGGCAACACTTGTCATAGCATGTCCGTGTGCTTTGGGACTTGCCACGCCTCTCGCACTTGTCGTAAGTACAGGCGAGGCATCCCGTATAGGACTTTTGATTAGAAATGCCGAAGCCATACAGACTCTGCGCGAAGCGGATACCGCAATACTGGACAAAACGGGCACGATTACAATGGGAGAACCTCGTGTTGAGAAATGGGAGCTCCCCGACTATGCCAAAAGCTACGTATTCGAGCTGGAATCATCCTCCGGACATCCGTTGGCTCAGGCAATCGTAAAAGCGATTGGCGAGTGCGATAAAGTTTCAAAACCTGATTCTATAGAGGAAAAAGCCGGCGAGGGAGTAACCGGCATCTGGGGAAGCTCCGTCTGGTTTGTGGGGCGCAGCAAAGCTTCCTCCGCGTGGAGCACCAGAGTCGGAAAGGCTCTCACTCTTGCGGAAGTCAGAAAAGACGGCACTCCCATCGGATATTTTGCAATAAGCGACCCGATAAGAGATGACTCGCAAAAAGCCGTAAGCGATTTAAAGAAACTCGGCATAAAATGTGTCATGGCAACGGGAGACGGTATGAGCACCGCTCTGTCTATAGCGAAAGAGGCGGGCATTGACGATGTTCACTGGGAAGTACGTCCCGAAAACAAGCTCGACATAGTTCAGTCCGCTCAGAGCAAAGGTGCGAAAGTTATAATGGCAGGAGACGGGATAAACGACGCAGCCGCGCTGAAAGGCGCACACGTGGGCATTGCTATGGGAGGCGGAATGGATCTCGCCGTCGACAGTGCAGACATTGTCATTCTAAAGGGCGGGCTTTCTAAAATTGTCTCGGCTGTCAGGATATCGGACAAAACATGGCATATTATTCGGCAGAATCTCTTCGGAGCATTTTTTTACAATATAGTGGCCGTACCCATGGCAATGTTGGGACTGCTCCACCCGATTGTTGCGGAATTTGCAATGGCGGCCAGCTCGATAACTGTTATACTTAACTCACTGCGCATATCCGGCACAGCTGACAAACAACAAGACACGGAGGGAAAATAACAATGAGAGAAATAACAATGAAAGTACCTGATATGACGTGCGAACACTGTGAAAAAAGAATCCGCGATGCCGTTGTCCAGGCAGGCGGAACTGTGAAGGAACTTGACCTCGCGTCAAAAAAATTGGTGATAACAATCGACATGACCGATACGGAAGCAGCATCCCTTCTTGATGACGCGGGCTACGACGCACTGATAGTTTAAATAAGTGTGATAGAATATAAGAGAATCAACAAACCACGAACGAAATGAGGTGTTTCTATTGAAGAAATTTGCAATATTGCTGGCATCGGTTTCTATTTTGCTTGCTTTCTCCTGCTCCGCTTTTGCACATCCGCCAAAGAGTATTTCGGCCTCATGGAATGCTTCACAGGAAACTCTTTCCGTGACGGCTGAACACAGCGTTGAAGACGCCGCGAAACATTACATACTTTCTCTGACCGTACTTGACGGAACAAAGCAGGTTGTAATGAAACAGTATTCCAAGCAGGGCAGCACAGACGGTTTTTCGGATGATGTAATCTTAAAGGGAATGAAACCCGGAACGAAGCTCAGAATACAGCTTGTCTGCAACATAATGGGAAGCAAGGAGCTTCAGTACACAATTCCTTAAACAAGAGAATCAAAGACAACAGAAGCGCGGACACAGTGTCCGCGCTTCTTCTTATCATGATATTCTATTGATTGTCGGTAACTCTGCCGTCGTACCAGTAGTATTTGGTAACAGGCTTGCTTCCGCCGGAGACGGGGTTTATTTCGCTGCCCTGCCATACGACACTGCTCTTTCCGGGGTTGCCGTACCTGATTCTGAGCGGCGCTTCCTGTGAGACTTCAAATGTTTTGTCCTCACCCGGCCTGATTATTCCCTGAAAAAGTTCCTTGCCCTTGACGCTGGCTTTTATCCATATTACGCCCTTGGGCACAACCTTGATACTTCCCGACGCCACACTCTGCACGGGCATAACCGAGGCATCCGACGAGATTTTATCGGCGGAGACGGCAACCACAGCCTTAACGGGAGTCTTGGGCTTGAGAGGCTTTCCGTCCATCCAGCCTAAGTCAACGGATGTATCGCCGCTTGCCGCCAAGGCAGGAACGACCGTATCGGAGGAGGCAGGAGATGCTTTCTGTTCAGTAACAACTGCCGGGAGCGGCTCTGGTGTCGGTTCCGCAGCTCCGCTTCCCTCAGGCGCAGATGAAGTTCCTCCGTCTACGGGATTTACGGCCACATTGCTCAAATCGCCTCTGTACTGCCATGTTATCCATGCCGCGGCCCCCACAGAAAGTGCTATCAGAACATAAATCCAGAGGAAAGACCTTGACTTAAACACTTTCGGAGCCTCACTGTAGGCTTTTTCCTCCATCGACTCGGGCAGCGGTGTTGTCTGTATCTGAACCTTTGTCAAAGCATCGTAACTGTTCCAGATATCCTGTGCGCTGAGCACTTCGCAGTACTGTTTTATGAAGCTCCTTGCAAACGGCCCTTTCGGAAGCAAGTCTATATTGCCCTCTTCTATAGCAGCCAGATAGTGCTTCTGAATCTTAGTCTGCTGCGATATTTCGGCTATTTCGAGTTTCTGCGCCTCTCTGATACTCTTTAGCTTATTTCCAAGTTTTATAAACTGTTCCGCTCTGTCATCATTCTGTACTGTTTTTTGAGATTCCATCGCGGCTACCTCCCCACTGCTCTCTCTCTCATATCTCTTATAACATCGGCAGGATGCGGTTTCCCAAATACGGCGCTGCCTGCGACAACGACATCACATCCGACAGATACCACACTTGCTATATTGTCGGGGCATATTCCTCCGTCGATTTCGATAAGAAAATCCCCCTTGTTGGCACTTCTCCACTCGACAAGAGCTTTCACCTTCTGCAAAACCTCAGGTATAAAAGATTGCCCTCCGTATCCGGGGTTGACAGACATAACAAGAACAAGGTCTGTCATGTGAAGAATGGGGTAAAGCAGCTCCACTGGCGTTCCGGGATTGATAGATACTCCGGCGGGGCAGCCTGCGTCCCTTATCTTTTGCAGCACTCTATGTATGTGGGGCGTAGCTTCCGCATGCACGGTAAGGGCAGACGGCTTTTCGGCAAGAAACATGTCCGCAAAGGCCTCAGGAGGTTCAACCATTATGTGTACATCTATAAAAGCATCGGGATATCTTTTTCTCAAGGCTTTCAAAAGATTAGGCCCGTATGATAGATTCGGGACAAAGTGCCCGTCCATAATATCAAGATGCAGCCAGTCGGCCTCGCCCTCCAAAGATTCGATGTGGCTTTCTATATTAAGAATGTCTGCAGAGAGCAGAGATGGGGATATTAACACCCCCCTCTCACCTTTAAGAGACATCAGTTGAAACGATCCTGCCATACAAAATCACCTCCGAGTAAAATTGTTATTACGGCCTCTCCGGAATAGGGGGCGTTCATTGATATATACTCTCCGCTTTTGGCAAGCCCGTCTTTAAGCACATGAGTACCTGAAGAATCTTTCATCTCTATCTTGATTGAGAGCGGCTTGCTCAGAGGCGGTACCTGATATCTTATTTTTGCTGTCTTCTTTGGCACTGACGTAACCGGCTTTTCTTCCTTTGGAGTTACATCCTCGGCAGGTTTAACTTCGCTCTTGGGCTGCTCGGTTTTAGGCTTTTCCTGCTCTGTCTGCACAGGCACAGTCTTTGCTTTTTCTTCGGTCTTTTCCTTTACCTCGGGGATTTTAGACGGCATCTGCGACGGTACAGCCTCTTTTATAACGACTGTACGCACCGCGGCGGCTCTCTCCTTGTCCGTTGCAGATTCGGGCATTGCATCGGGGACAGATTCTCCCTCTTTCGGAGCACGTGCGAATGTAATTGAAACCTGTGTTCCTGCCGGCACTTTTGCATTTTTCCTCGGATTGGTCGAAAGTATAGTTCCTGCGGGCATTGCAGCAGACGGAAGTTCCGTCTGAGCTCCTACAATAAGACCTATCTGCTCCAGCACCTCGGCCGCCATTTCAAGCGGCTGTCCGACCAAATCGGGAACTTGGACAAAAGAGCCGTCATGACTGTTTCCTGAACTTACGAGCAGGCTTATCATGGTATTTTTAGCAACCTGCTGCGGTGCTGCAGGGTTTTGGGCTATTACAGAGCCTGATGCCTTCAGTTTATCGGTTACTCTAAGAATTTTGTCCACCTTAAAGCCCGATTCGTTAAGCGTCTTTACAGCTTCTTCATATTTCATTCCGCGTACATCCGGAATTGGCATAACGGAGCCGCCTTTGCTGACTTTAAGCAGTATAACTTTGCCTTTGGAGACCTTTTCTCCTGCAGGCAGATTCTGTGAAACGACAACATCCTCCTTGAGAGGCGAGTCGACTTTATCCACTTTTGCAAGAAGTCCTTTGGACTGCAGCGCATCAACTGCGTCAAGGAGCTGCATTCCGACAACAGAAGGAACGGAAGAATCCTTTTCTTCTATGAATATCGTCTTTATTCCGATCCATGCGCAGACAATTATTACCACAAAGGCGATAATTACTCCCCAGCGGTGAATTTTTCCCATGACATATCTGCCTCCTTACTATTTGCGCTTTGAAAGAAGCGCCAGGTAGAACCCGTCAACCCACGGAAGCCCCGGCCATATCACAGTGCCGAAAGGTTTTCCCTTTGTCATAAGTTTGTGAATCCTCTCCACAGGTATCTCCACAAGTTCCGGATGGCGCGCCATTACAGAAGCTACGACCTTCTCATTCTCTTCTCTGAAAGTGCTGCATGTGCTGTAAGCGACAATTCCGCCGGGTGCGACAAGTGAAACTGCTCTATCAAGAAGCTGCGTCTGAAGTTGTGAGTTTGCCGCTACCATTTCCGGAGTGCAGCGCCATTTGCTTTCCGGATGGCGTCCCCATGTGCCGCTGCCCGAGCAGGGAGCGTCAAGAAGCACTGCGGAAGGGGTATTATCGGGAGTCAGAGTGAGCGCATCGCCGGATTTAAATTTCACTCTGTCCTCGGCGTGCATTCTCATCATTTCAAATTTTGCGGATTTTATTCTCGGTTCGGAAAGATCCCACGCCTCTATTTGCGAGTCAGACGCTATATCGGCAATATGTCCTGTCTTTATTCCGCGTCCGCAGCACATATCAAGCAGATAGCCGCCCTTCCATTTTTTGCACAGTGCTTCCGCTATCATCATTGAAGATTCGCTCTGAGGCGTGACAACACCTTCGCCGAAGCCCGCTATATCGGGCGGATAGGGAGTGGCGGGGGTTCTGACGGAACATGCAAGCAGAGGGGAAGCCCAAGCCTTGTGGCCAGCTGCTCTGTAGTCCTCAACCCATCTGTCCCTGTCATGACCTCTTGTAACTCTGAGTGAAAGGTAAGTTTTCATGCCGCTTGAACGGACAAGGCGTTTGGCATCCGCGATGGAGGTGTCTTTTGACCACTGAGCGGCAGCCCAGCCCGGCACGCCCCAGTATAGAGCCTGATCTCTGATCGCTCCGCTCTTCTTCAGTTCGGCAAGGTAAGGTTTGACTTCATCCGCGACAGTATGGAGCACGGCATTCACAAGAGCTATGTCCCGTTCGTCTCCCTGAGCCTTTATAGCCTGTACTACGGCGTTTATCAGCACGGGCAGAGCAAAATAGCGAAGCTCCACTATTCCCGCGACACCTATAATGAGTGCGTTATTGGTAAGGGCTGAGAGCTCTCTTGTGTTGCGTTTGCAATATTTGCCTACTATATGCTTCCAAAGCCCCTGTCGTCTCAAAGAGCAATAAACAAGAGTCGCTGCAAGCACTCTATCGGAAGGAGCAATATTTGTGTAAAGTTTTCTAAGCGCTTCAGCGGCAAAAGCTCCGTTGCTGACTTCACCGTAGACCTGAAGAGCGGCTTCTATACCTCTCATCTGAAAGAATCACCTCTATATCCGCGGATTTATCCGCAGTTTCATGGAACAGTCCGATTTACATAAAAACGGAGACGGCACAGCGCCGCCTCCGTCAATTTTACACTATTTTTTAGTCCCTGCGCATATTGCGAAGAGCAATAAGGCGCACAAGCTGGAGAATGGTCATCACAAGAGCCGCGACATAAGTAAGTGCAGCTGCGTCGAGCACTGATTTTGCTCCTCCTATTTCATCACTTGCAAGAAGTCCCGTCTCGGAAAGAAGCCTTAAAGCACGGGCACTTGCGTCAAATTCAACAGGCAGTGTCACAAGATGAAAAACAAGAACTCCGCAGAATAGCAGTATTCCTAAATTCAGCAGATTCAGAGACCCCATTAGCAGCCCTATAAGGAAGAGCGGCATTGACAAAGTGGAGCTTATATTCACGACGGGAACAATTGTGTTTCTCAGGCGCAGAAACTGATAGTCCTCTTTGTCCTGTATGGCGTGTCCGACCTCATGAGCGGCGACGCCTATAGCTGCGATGCTCGTACTGCCTGCTACGGAATCAGAGAGACGAAGAACCTTCGCACTTGGGTCATAGTGATCCGTAAGTTCTCCCGCTATGCGCTCGACTCTGATTCCCTGAAGGCCGAAACGATCCAGCAGTGCACGGGAGACTTGGTCCGCAGTAACGCCGCGTCTTGCTCTGATTTCACTGTATCTTGCAAATGTTCCTTTTACCTTGAACTGAGCCCACATAGAAAATATCACGGCGGGGATCAGCAGAACCATCGTGGGGTCAAAGAACGGGTACATCATAATTCATTACCTCCATAGACAGACTTTGTATCCTAAGTATAGTCTAACTTGGTCAAACTATTTATGTCCACCGTAAAATGCCGCAATTTCATCCGCAACCCGTTCCTGTTCTTCGGGAAGGAGCTCGGGGAAGATCGGAAGGGCCAACACTTCCTCTGAAAGCATTTCGGAGACAGGGAAATCTCCCTCTTTATAGCCGAGATATGAGAAACAGTGCTGCAAATGCAGAGAGAGCGGATAATAGACTCTGGTTACTACTCCGCGCTCCGCCAGGAACTTCTGGAGCTCGTCTCTTTCCTTCACGCGAACAACGTACTGGTGGTAGACATGTCTGTTGCCCGGAAGTTCTGTCGGGATCATTATTTTATCCAGAAGCCCTTTTTCGGCAAAGAGCATCTTATAGCGCTCCGCAACAATGCGGCGCTCCTCATTCCACTCTTCGAGATGGCGGAGGCGCACACGCAGGATTGCTGCCTGAATGGCGTCGAGACGGCTGTTGATGCCGACTTCATCGTGAAAATATGTCTTGCCCGAACCGTGCACGCGAAGGCTTCTTATTCTTTCGGCCCTCTCACTGTCGCGCGGAATCGAGACCATTCCGCCGTCTCCGTAGCAGCCCAGATTTTTTGTCGGGAAGAAGGAGAAGCACCCTATGTCACCTACGGAACCTGCTCTATGCACACTGCCGTCTATTATTCTGTGAGAGCCGATGGCCTGAGCACAGTCTTCTATGAGAAGAATGTTTCTCTTATCCAGCTCTTCTTTAAATTTTTCAAGTCTGCACATCTGTCCGAAGAGATGAACGGGAAGAACTGCTTTTGTTCTCGGAGTTATCTTTTCAAGCACGGATTCCGGCGATAAATTGTAACTGTCCGGCTCTACATCCGCAAATACGGGAGTGGCTCCGTTTCTTGTTATGCAGCTTGCCGTGGCAAAGAACGTAAAAGGAGTCGTTATAATCTCGTCGCCCTCTTTAAGATCCAACGACATCAGGGCAAGAACAAGGGCATCTGTTCCCGATGCGCATCCAACCGTATCGGCGACTTCGAGATAGAGGGCTATCTCTTTTTCAAGGCTCTCAACTTCAGGTCCGAGTATAAAGTGCTGTGTCTCGAGCACTCTGTCGATGGCTACCTTTACTTCTTCTTTTACCCGCGCGTAATTTCTTGTCAAATCAAATGAGGGAATGCTTTTAATCTCTGCCACTTGCTTCACTGCCTTTCTTTAGCTTAACTCAGTCTGGCTCTGATTGCAGACTGTTCCTGCGGAGCCGTGAGCACAGAGTGAGAATGGCGCAGATGCTCCTTTATAAGCTTATCCGCCAGCTCTGCATCTCTGACGGCGATAGCTCTTAAAATGGCTCGGTGTTCCGATAAATTATAATTCTCTTTCTCATTGAACGGATCATAAAACAGTACATAGACGTTTGTCCTGATAATTATATTATCAACATACTCCCGAAGCACGGTGTTTTTGCCCGCCTCGGCTATCAGCCTGTGAAACATATTATTTGCTTCTATGTTGGCCTCAAGATCCTTTTTTGTAAAAGTTTCCTCTTCTATAGAGAGAATTTCTTCCATACGTTCAACGGTTCTTCTGTCGATTCCGTTGCGGCATGCAAGATTTACGCTCAAAGATTCCAAATATTCTCTTACCGCATAAGCCCCCTGAACTTCGGCTGCGGTCGGAGCAGCGACCCTTGCGCCGCTGTTCGGAATTATACGAACCAGCCCTTCGTTGGCCAGTTTGCGCAGAGCCTCTCTTACAGGGGTTCTGCTCACTCCCATGTCCTCTGCGAGTTTCATTTCGGGGAGTCTTTCCCCGGGCTTTAGCTGTTTCCTAACTATCTGGCCTCTCAGCTCAAGATAGACAAAGTCAGACGAAGTGCTGTAAAATTTAGATCTGAATATCATACAAAAACCTCCTGCGTCAGGTACACGAAACAAATAGCATAATAACAACGATTTATATTAGCACATATAATCAAGTTGGCAATACACCGCAGAATGCTTGGAATATTCATTTGACACGATTAAATTTTATCAATACAATTGATGACATGACAAAACGACTTCTGGTACTATTTCTCTCATTCGGAACAATCATAGCATTCGGCTATGCTCTCGGCGGACTTGGCGGCTATATGTACGACAAAGGCAAACCGCTTGTCATTGCAGCCGGGCTTATTGGCGGCTGTCTGTCTGCCGCTGCCGCTATAAGAATATGGCGAAGCTACCTTTCGGACATAGAAGCCGAAGACGCTGCGAAAAAACTTGCGGACAATTCTTCACAGGCAGAACAGGAAGATTAGAAAAAATCTTTCAGCTTCTCTGCTATTTTCTTTGCGGCTCCCCGTTCAAAAGATATATTTGAATATCCGTCTATTATTTTTTCTCTCTTCTCGGGAGATAGCAAAAGGTCTGTCACCAGATCTGCTACCATATATGGCGTCATTATCCCCCTGTATTCGGGCACAACGGCTTTGCCCGTTATTCTGTTGGGCAGAGATACAAATTTTTCTCTCGATGAATACCACATGACAAGCCTGCGTTTAAGCCTTTTTGCCCCCGGAATCGAAAGCGGTATTATGCCGGGAATGCCATCAAGAGGAATATTTTCTGCCTCGTTCAGCGGAGCTACCATTAAAAGAGGAACTCCCATGGACGCTATCTGAAGGTTGTTTGTCCCCGGAAAAGCCACAGCAAGGTCTGACGCCTTTATCGCCTGATATTGGCACTCCCTTATAAGCCTTATGCGTCCCTTTCCGCGCCATACAATTTCTTTTGCGCACTCTTCGCCGCTCCATGTAATACCCGCTTCGAGAAGGCCTCCCTGCAAAATATTCTCGTCAACGGTCGGAGCAACAGGCAAAAACGCACTGCACCCGCTGAATTTGGAGAGAACTTCCATAGCTGCCGTTATAAAGAACGGATATCCGCCTCTGTATTCAAACGGTCTGCTCCCCGGCAGAAAAGATATGGCTCTCTCATTCTCTGAAAGCCCTAACACAGACTTCATCTCACTTGACGAACCGCATTCGGGGACACTGTCTATCATGAGGTTTCCTGTAACGGTAAATTTGGAATTATCTACTCCTCTTTGCTTAAAAATTGCGGCAGCGCCCGCATCGGGCAGAAAATAGTGGTCTACCCTGTTTTTCCACCTGGGCCGCGAGGTGTAGATGAGCCAGCCGGCGCGGAACTTTGCCGAGAGCATTGCACCGTACATAGGGTCTCCGCCGAGCTGAAGAACAACATTTTTGTCTGCTTTGCGGGAGTGCGATTTCCATACGGCCTTAAAGCCGAGAGACTCGTCTACCCCGTTAAGCTCTTTACCGTAATTTTCCTCCATGCCGCTTGCATAGGGACATGGGAGCAGGACAAGAGTCGTCCGCACGGGCAGATTTTCCGATGCAACTGCGGAGGCTGTAGGCTTGACCCATCCCGACACTTCTCCCGGTGAATTTGAAAGAATGTATAAATTATTCATTTACATAATCTCCGTTCTTACAAAAAGGCAAGGCATGAAAAATTACACTGAGAACATATGCCTCGTTAATGGTATAATTATAAGGCTAATGGGCAAAGATAGGAGAGTCATTAATGTTCATTCCTCTCGAAGGTGAAAATATTCTCTGTCTGGCAAATGCCGTGGCAATATACAGAACCGACGGCAAAACAGAGATATTGAGACGTGACGGAAGCATCACAAGAACTTCCGCGTCCCCTCTTACGCTGAAAAAACGCGGAGAGGCTCTGTACAGTGAATCTGCAATTAAAGGAAGGAGTTCTTTATAAATGGAAAATATGGATATCCCAAGCAATGTAAACGGTTCGTCCGAACACCAGTCAGACTATTCGGCAAAAGATATACATGTATTGGAAGGGCTTGAGGCTGTACGCAAACGCCCCGGAATGTACATAGGTGATCAGGGGCCAAGAGGTCTTCACCATCTTGTATATGAAGTTGTCGACAACTCCATAGATGAATCCCTCGCCGGCTTCTGCGACACGGTAAACGTAACCATAAACAAAGACGGCAGCGTCACAGTCGTAGACAACGGGCGAGGAATACCCACAGGCAAGCACGAATCGGGCAAGTCCGCCGCGGAAGTGGTCATGACAATACTCCACGCGGGAGGAAAGTTTGACAAAGGCGCATATCAGGTCTCCGGAGGACTTCACGGAGTCGGAGTATCGGTCGTCAACGCGCTCTCCGAATGGCTGGAACTTACAATCTGGCGCGACGGCAAAGAGCACCACCAGCGCTACGAGCGAGGCAACCCGGTAACGGAGCTCACAGTAACGGGAGACACAGACAGACGCGGCACGAGAGTACACTTCATGCCCGATGCGGAAATATTTACTACGACGGAATATCAGGCAGATATACTAAAGGCGCGCCTCAGAGAGCTGGCATTCCTCAACTCCCACATAACCATAAACTTTGAAGACGCTCGCCCGGAAAAACCCGAGATGCGTACATACAACTACCCCGGGGGCATATCATCCTTTGTCGAATACCTCAACAAGGGCAAAGAGACACTCTTTAAAACTCCGATAACAATAACCGGAGAAAAAGACAAAACAGAAATCGAAGTCGCCATCCAGTACAACGACTCCTACATGGAGCGTCTGTACGGTTTTGTAAACCTCATCAACACAGTCGAAGGCGGCACTCATGTGGCAGGCTTCAGGACAGCTCTTACAAGAGCCGTAAACGATGAAGCCCGCAAGCTGAAAATACTCAAGGAAAAAGACCAGAACTTAAGCGGAGACGACCTCAAAGAAGGCCTTACCGCCGTAATATCCGTCAAAGTCATGGAACCGCAGTTTGAAGGACAGACAAAGACAAAGCTCGGAAACGGCGACGTCAAAGGCATCGTGGACTCCCTTGTTTACGAGGGACTCAAAAACGCGCTCGACGAACGCCCCGAGATACTGAAACCAATAGTCGAGAGCGCAGTCAGAGCACGTCAGGCCAGAGACGCCGCGAAAAAAGCAAAAGAACTGGTGCGCCGCAAATCTGTAATGAGCGGGCTCACTCTGCCGGGCAAGTTGGCTGACTGCTCCAACAGAAACGCCGCAGACTGCGAAATATACATCGTTGAGGGAGACAGCGCGGGAGGCAGCGCGAAGCAGGGACGCAACAGAGAATTTCAGGCGATACTCCCCCTTCGCGGAAAGATACTGAACGTCGAAAAAGCGCGCCTGGAAAAAATCCTCAGCAGCGAAACGATACGCAACATAATATTGGCTCTCGGATGCGGAGTGGGCGACGACTTCAACGAGGACAAGCTGCGCTACCACAAAATATTTATAATGGCAGACGCCGACGTCGACGGTGCTCACATACGCACACTGCTTCTGACGCTCTTCTTCCGCTATATGCCGCAGATAATAGAAAACGGCTATCTCTACGTAGCACAGCCGCCCCTCTACAGAGTACAGGTAGGCAAAGAAGTCTCTTACTGCTTCTCCGAAAGAGAGATGAAGGACCTGCAAAACGGCGCAAACGGCAAGAAAGTCGATGTTCAGCGCTACAAGGGCCTTGGAGAAATGAACGCCGAGCAGCTTTGGGAGACGACAATGAATCCCGAAAACAGAATCATCAACAGAGTCGAAATTCAAGACGCAGTGGAAGCAGACGAACTCTTCGGCATTCTGATGGGAGACAACGTAGCCCCAAGACGTGAATTTATAGAGCTCTACGGCAAAGAAGTAAGCAACCTGGATATATAAAAATACGCAAAAAAATTATCTGCCATAAACGAGGAAGATATATCGCAGCCAGATATCTTCCTCGTTTTATTTTGCACTCCGACAAAATTGACACAGCATGAAATAATAAAAAATGTTCTCAAAAAATCCCCAGTACCGATATTAACCTCCGAACTTTTAGTCAGAGAGATATTTTGGAACTGTCAAGTATTTTAGCTTGACAGGATACTTCCCTCTGATTATAATACTCCGTGGCATTTAAGAGGGGGCATTATTGTGTCTGAATTAAATTCGCTTCAGCAGAGAATCAGAGACGGACTTCTTTTGGATGCATACGGCTCGCTTTTGACAGAGAAACAGAGAATGGCGTGCGAAATGGTTCTGCTGCAGGATCTTTCTCTTTCGGAATCAGCCAATGTGCTGGGAGTTTCCAGACAGGGCGTGCACGACCTTTTAACACGTTCACGGGAGCACATGGAGAGCATTGAAGAAGCTCTGGGGCTGATAGAAAAAGAAAGCCGCATCGAAGAAGTCAGAAATACAGTTGAAGAATACAGGGCAAAGCTGCCTGATGATTTTTACGATAAATTAAAAAATTTGCTGGACTTGTAAGGGGTATATAAAAATGTTTGACGCACTTAAAGACAGGTTTGAGAATATATTCGCCGGTCTCCGAGGAAAAGGCAAACTTTCGGAAGAGGATATCAACAACGCTCTCCGCGAGGTTCGCCGCGCCCTGCTTGAGGCTGACGTCAACTACAAGGTCGTAAAGGACGTTGTGGAAGCGATAAGAACCCGTGCCACAGGCAAGGAAGTTCTGGACTCCGTAACGCCGGTACAGCTCATTTTCACGGTAGTTTACGAAGAGCTTATTAAAATCATGGGAGAAGCTCCCGCTCCTCTTGTGATATCCCCCAAACCTCCGACAATATACATGATGGTAGGGCTTCAGGGCTCGGGTAAGACCACAACCACAGTAAAGATAGCCAAGAGAATGACAAAGGGGCACAAGCCTCTGGTCGTAGCCTGCGACTTGCGCAGACCTGCGGCCGTTGACCAGCTTAAAGTACTCGCCGAAAAGGCGGGAATCGCATTCTTCGGACCCGAGGCGGGCGAAACAGATCCCGTAAAGGTTGCGTCAAAATCCAGAAAGTACGCGGAAGACCACCTCTGCGACATGATTATTTTGGACACGGCAGGACGTCTCCAGATGGATGACGAGCTCATGCAGGAGCTCGAATCCATGAAGAGCGCGATGCCGCCCACGGAAGTTCTGCTTATCGTTGACTCCATGACGGGACAGGAAGCCGTAAATGTCGCTGCCACCTTCCACGAGCGTCTCGGACTTACCGGTGTCGTCCTCACAAAGCTTGACGGAGACGCAAGAGGCGGCCCCTCGCTCGCAATCAGAGCCAGCACGGGAGTTCCCATAAAGCTCGCGGGCTGCGGTGAAAAGACGGAAGATCTCGAAGTCTTTGACGCACGCAGAATGGCACAGAGAATCATCGGCATGGGCGATATGGAAGGACTTCTTGAAAAAGTCCAGTCCGCCACGAGCGAAGCAGATATCGACCGCATGACGGAGAGCCTTAAAAAGAACCGCTTTACAATGGAAGACATGCTTATGCAGCTCCAGCAGATAAAAAAGCTCGGCCCTCTCGAAAAAGTTCTCGAGATGCTGCCGATACCGGGGGCGAGCAAGGCTCTTAAAAATGCGGAAATAGATCCCAACCGCATGAAGCAGACAGAGGCAATAATCCTCTCCATGACAATAAAAGAACGCCGCAATCCCGACATAATAAAGGGCAGCAGACGCAAGAGGATAGCGCAGGGCTCGGGGACATCGGTTCAGATGGTGAACCAGGTACTCGCGCAGTACGAGCAGATGAAGACCATGATGAAAACTTTCGGCAAGATGTCGGGAGGAAAAGGCGGATTCAAGATGCCGCCGGGCATGGGTAAGATGGGCGGCTTCGGAGGCAAACGGGGCTTCTTCGGATAAGACAGACAGCACAAACTATACGGCTTTGAACATCGGCTTATAAATTACCCGATTTCAAGATAAAGAGGAATTTTTTCCTCACAGAAATAACACAGGAGGTGTTTGCGCAGATGGCAGTTCGTATTCGTCTTTCCCGTCACGGGAAGAAAAAGGCTCCCTTTTACCGCTTGGTTGTAGCTGACTCTCATTCACCGAGAGACGGCCGTTTCATCGAAATTCTGGGAACCTACAATCCTCTGACAGAACCGGCAGAGATTAAAGTAGACGTAGAGCGTGCGGCATTCTGGCTTAAGAACGGGGCTTCCCCTTCCGATACAGCCAAAATACTGCTCAAAAAAGCCGGAGTATTCGATACACCGGCAGCAGAATAAGGGCGTGAAAAAGTAATGCCTGATTATGTAGATCTTGTTGACTTAATCGTTCGCAGACTTGTAACAAAGCCTGACGAGGTCAAAGTCACCGAAGACCGTACCGAGTCCGGAGCTATTCTGATAACAATCAGAGTTGCGGGAGATGACATCGGCAGGGTCATAGGCAAGAAAGGCTCCACAATCAACGCAATTCGCCACGTAACGAAAGCGGCCTCGATAAAATCCGGCGAAAAGGTCGATGTAGATGTCGAAGAGGACTGAGACAAATTCTGCACAGAGAACAACAATAGGGAAAATAGTCGGAGCTCACGGCATTAACGGCACTATGCTCATTCTGCCTCTGACCGACTACCCCGAACGCTTCTTCGACATGGAGGAGCTTGTTCTCGAAAAACAGGGAAAGCCTATGCAGACTCTGACAATACGCAGAATATGGCCCTACGAAGGAAAGGGAACTTTCTTTCTGCAGGCTTCGGGAATCATAGACAGAGAATCGGCCGAAACACTGAAGGGCAGTGTTATCACAGTAACGGACGACGAGAGGGTAGAACTTCCCGAGGACGAGTACTGGATAGACGACATAGTCGGTCTGAAAGCCGTCGAAAACGGCACAGGCAGGGAACTTGGGGTACTTGAGGAGATTATGTTTACCGGCAGTAATGACGTTTACATGATAAGAACTCCCGAAGGCGCTCTGAAACCCATCCCGGCTATGGCGGATGCAGTCAACAGTGTTGATATCGCGGGCGGCGTTATTACGGTCACCATACCGGAGGGGCTCTGGGATTGATATGAAAATATCCGTCCTCACAGCTTTCCCGGATCTGATGCGCAATTACCTGAGCGCAAGTGTTTTGGGCCGGGGCATAGCTTCGGGCAAACTCGAAGTTGATGTTGTCGACATAAGAGACTTCGCTTGCGGTGATTACAGGCAGATAGATGACTATTGCTACGGCAGAGGCGGAATGGTGCTCATGCCGGAACCTTTGGGCAGAGCGATGGAAGCTCTTTCAAAGGATTCAAAGCCTTACGTTGTCTACCCATCTCCCCAGGGAGTAAGCCTGCACCAGGAATTGGTTGAAGACCTTGCAAGAAAAGAACACTTAGTCATACTTTGCGGACATTACGAAGGTGTCGACGAAAGGTTCACGCAAAAACATGTCGACCTTGAAATCTCTCTCGGAGACTTTGTGCTTACAGGCGGCGAGATGCCCGCAATGGCAATCGTGGATTCGGTTTCGCGCCTTATCCCCGGAATCGTCGGCAAGAGCACTGCGGTTGAGGATGATTCTTTTTACAGCGGAATGCTGGATACTCCGCACTATACACGCCCTGCCGAATGGGACGGCGAAAAAGTGCCGGAAGTTCTGCTCAGCGGAGACGCAAAGGTAATAGACAAATGGCGGAAACGCCGCTCTGTCGAAAGAACCTTGAAAAGAAGGCCTGATATCGTAGGAAGAGCCGGGATAATTCCCTGGCTCTCAGGAGGAGCCTACGTCATGGAAGTTCACTACCCCGTTCTTGATAAACGAGGCGAAAAATCCTCTACGGCAATAACGGGAATGGACATACATGATATCGCAAGAGCGTGCCGTACCTACGGCATAAAGAAATATCTTCTGGTAACTCCCCTTGCACAGCAGAGGGAGATGGTCAAAAAAATCACGGGACACTGGACCGAAGGGTGGGGCGCATCATACAACCCCGACCGAAAAGAGGCTTTCAGTACCATTAAGATTTTTGCGTCGGTCCAGAAGGCTCTTGACTGGGTAAAAGAGAGAGAAAAAAAGGAACCGTACAAAATAGCAACAACAGCCAAAAATCATGAAGGAGCCTCTCATTGGCTCTCGCTGAAGAGAGAGATACTCCTCCGCGACCACAGCCCCGTTCTGATATTCGGCACGGGATGGGGACTTCACGATGAGGTTATGAATAAGGCTGATGCCGTTATGACTCCGATTATCGGAGGCAAGGACAGCTGGAACCACCTCTCCGTCAGAAGCGCCGTAAGCATAACGCTTGACAGGTTTTTCGGATGGAGATAACAAACAGGTCAACGCAAGATTTAAATTACATAAACATACTGATAAGGAGGGAAAAACCTCATGCTTGATCCAAGAATGGCTCTCATCGAAAAGAGATATGCAAAGGATACAGACACTATTCCTGAATTCCGCTCCGGCGACACTGTAAAAGTGCACGTCAAAGTTAAGGAAGGAAACCGCGAACGTATCCAGGTTTTTGAAGGCGTTGTGATCGGCCGCCAGCACGGCGGTATCCGCGAGAACTTCATAGTCCGCAAGATGTCAAACGGCGTAGGTGTGGAAAGAATCTTCCCCGTCCACTGCCCCAGCATCGACAGAATAGAAGTTGTCCGCAAAGGTAAGGTTCGCAAGGCGAAGCTTTACTATCTCCGCGCACTCAGCGGAAAAGCTGCTCGTATCAAAGAGCGCCGCGAATTCAACTAGCAAAACAAAAAAACCGGAGCTTATCCGCAAAACGGAGGCTCCGGTTTTTTTTTGTAATTTTTACGCCTTCGATACTGCCATCAGAAGTTTTATCCTGTTGAGCTGATTAACATTACTCACGCTTGCGTCATAATCCAGCGCAAGTATGTTTGCATCCTCATAGACACGTTTCAGCTCCTTCATCACGCCTTTGCCCGTTATATGGTTCGGCAGGCATGAAAACGGCTGAATGCACAGAATGTTGTTTACTCCGCCCTCTATCAGCCCTATCATCTCGGCCGCCAGCAGCCATCCTTCTCCCGCCTGATTGCTCTGAGATACAAGTCCGTCACACTTTGACGCCATCTCATATATGTCATCAAGCTCTCCGAACCTTTTTCCTTTGAGAGCCTCTTTCACGGGAACTCTCATACGCTCTATGATATTAATGCCAAACTGTCCGAATATCGATGAAAGAACATTCCCCGCAAGTTTCCTATGGGAATATACATTATCCGAGAGACAGTAGAGCAGGAAGTTGGACAGGTCGGATACAACAGCCTCTCCTCCTTCGCTCTCTATCGTATCTATGACGTGCTCATTCGCATTGGCGTGGTACTTTACAAGAATCTCACCGACGACGGCAACGCGCGGGCGGCTAATGCCGTCAATCGCGACAGAGTCAAAGTCATTTACCATCTCTTTAATATTTGACTTGAATACATTCCACTTACCGCTCTTTAAATTCGCTCTTATCTTTCCCTCCCACACCGAGTAAAGCGCGTTTGTCTCGCCCTTGTTTATCTCGTAAGGCCTTGTACGCAGGGAGAGCCTCATCAGAAGATCTCCGTATATGAGAGCCAGCATCGAGCGCCAGAGCACAGAGAACGGGAGCTTCAGCTTTTCCGCGTCACTGCTCTTCTGGTCATTAATAGCGAGAACCCGCACCTTTTCAAATCCAGCCGCATCAAGAGCTCTTCGAAGCAGATGTACATAGTTGCTGGCACGGCATGCTCCTCCTGTCTGAGCATATAGACAGTCAGTAGTCTCCGGGTCATATTCTCCGCTCTTCAGCGCCTCTATGAACTGCCCCACCACAACGAGAGCGGGGTAGCACACATCGTTGTTTACATATTTTAGGCCAAGCTCGACACTCTCCCTTGTTCCTTCGGGAAGGACTTTCACCTTTATTCCGACAGACTCAAAAACAGTGTCTATAAACTGGAAGTGGTGCGATGACAAAGGCGGACATAGTATCGTGCGCCCTTTTAAGCTCATGTTTACACTGATATCTCTGTTTCTTGCCGCGCTTACATAGGCTCTCTTTTCTTTTTTACTTTTTACCGCCGCAAGGAGGGAGCGTATTCTGATATTTACGGCACCGTTATTCTTTCCTTCGTCAATCTTTAATATCGTGTGAAGTTTGCCGCAGCTGCGGAGAATATCCGCCGTCTGCTCGGAACTTATGGCATCCAGCCCGCAGCCGAATGAATTCAGCTGTATAAGCTCTATGTTGTCGAAGTCGGGATGCATTGCCGTTACCATTGCGGCTCTGTAGAGGCGGGAATGGTACACCCACTGATCCACGACATCTATCTTCGCCTTTTCCTTAAGCTCGTCTGCCATTCTGCATACGGAATCCTCCGTAAATACAGCCACTCCGTAGCTGTTGATGAGCTCAGGTATGCCGTGATTCACTTCGGGGCTGATATGGTAGGGATGCCCTGCAAGAACTATGCCTATACCCCCATGTTCTTTCAGATAGGCGATTGTATTTTTGCCCATAGTCTCCATATCTTCTTTGAACTGCCTTTGAGCGGCACTCCCCTTTGCCACGGCCTCTTTAATTTTTGACTTTGAAATATTAAACTGCGCCAGCTCGTTAAACAAAGTCTCCGTCATTTGGCTTTCAGATTCGACACATAAGGCGGGCCGCATAAATTTTACCGACTCACAGCGCACGTCATCGATGTTAAGCCACGCGGCATCCGGATATCCCGTTACTACGGGGCAGTTAAACGATTTATTGGTGTCTTTGAAATCAGACCTGTCCGTCTGCATTATAGGATAGAAAATATTTTTCACACCTTTGTTCAGAAGGTCGATTATATGTCTGTGAACAAGTTTTGCGGGATAGCACAAAGTCTGGGACGGTATTGTGTCTATCCCCAGATTCTTGTCCGGCTCGGCGGACGATAGCTCCACTCTGAACCCGAGAGATGTAAAGACAGTAAACCACATCGGGTAGTCCTCGTATATGTTCAATGCACGGGGTATGCCAACCGTTCCTATAGCCTCACTCTCATCCAGAGGCTTGTAGAAGTCAAATAGACGCTTGTACTTTTCGGAATAGAGGTTGGGAGGCAGGTTCTTCTTCTCCTTTGTGATTCCGCCCTTTTCGCAGCGATTTCCCGATATATATCTCCGTCCGTCGGGAAACTTTGTATGAGTTAGAATACAGGCATTTCCGCATCCTCCGCACCGCGCCGTGGATGTCTCGGCAGTGAAGCCGGCTATGTCCGCGGCATTCATAATTGTGCTCTTCTCCGCTCCCTGGCGTTCTTTTGCCAGAAGAGCGGCTCCGAAAGCCCCCATGAGTTCGGCTATGTCGGGACGGACTACCTCCCTACCCGTTAATATCTCAAAAGCGCGGAGCAAGGCATCGTTCTTGAAAGTTCCTCCCTGCACGACAATGCGCCTGCCTAGCTCGTCCGTATTTTTTATCTTCAAAACCTTGTAAAGGGCGTTGCGCACAACGGAACAGACAAGCCCCGCGGCGATATCGGATATCTCCGCTCCGTCCTTCTGTGCCTGCCTGACCCTTGAGTTCATAAAAACAGTGCAGCGCGAGCCTAAATCTACAGGCATTTTTGATTTTTCTGCATAAGATGCAAAGTCTGCCACATTCATCTGCAGGGATTCGGCAAAGCTCTGAAGGAACGAACCGCAGCCCGATGAACACGCTTCGTTTAGGAATACCCTGTTGATAATGCCGTCGCTTATACCGAGGCACTTCATATCCTGTCCGCCTATATCTATGACAAAGTCCACTCCGGGCAGGAAAAAGTCGGCTGCGCGCGCGTGAGCCACAGTCTCTACCTCGCCCACATCCACGCCGAAAGCACTCTTTATGAGCTTCTCGCCATATCCCGTGACGCCGCTGCTCTTTATAAACGCCTCTTTCGGCATCTTGGAGTACAGCTCCGCAATCATGGCTGTCACAGCTTTTACAGGTTCGCCGCCTCCCGTAGTCCTATAGCTCGAAAAGAGCAACTCTCCGCTTTCTCCGATAAGAACAGCCTTTGCCGTTGTGGAGCCTACATCTATGCCCAAATAAGAGGCGCCTCTGTAGCTCTCGAGCGGTGCGCGCCTTGCGGCATCCTTGGCATGTCTCGTTTTAAACTCCGCCAGTTCCCCTTCATTTTTGAAGAGCGGGGGTAATATCGAAGTGTTTCTTTTTTTCTGAGAGATAAAAAAGTGCTGAACCCTCTTTTCAAAAACATCCATTGCGGATGCATCGAGAGCCTTGCCGCTCATTGCAGCTCCCATTGCCACAAAAAGATGCGGATTTTCGGGAAATATACACTGATCGGGTCTTAATTTCAAAGTTTCGGAGAAGCGTTTCCTGAGTTCCGAGAGAAAATAGAGAGGGCCTCCCAGAAAAGCGACGTTGCCGCATATCTTCCTTCCGCAGGCAAGACCGCTTATAGTCTGGTTGACTATAGCCTGAAATATGGAAGCTGCTATATCAGCTCTTGAAGCTCCTTCGTTGAGAAGAGGCTGGACGTCAGTCTTTGCAAAAACGCCGCAGCGCGACGCTATGGGATATATAATTTTATAATCCTTCGCAAGTTCATTAAGGCCTGTGGCATCAAGGGCGAGAAGCGACGCCATCTGATCTATGAAAGCTCCCGTTCCGCCTGCGCAGCTCTCGTTCATCCTCTGCTCAATGCGGGCGCGGTCGAAGAATGTGAGCTTCGCATCCTCTCCGCCAAGCTCTATGCAGACATCCACATTCGGCAGATAGCGCGTGATACTTTTTGAACACGCTATCTGCTCCTGTGTAAAGGGAACAGACATTCCCCTTGCAAGCTCAAGAGCTCCCGAACCTGCGACAGACATTGTAAAATCGGAACCGAAGTAATTTTCGCGTATCTCGCTGAGAAGCCTTTTAGCCGCTCCGTGAATATCGGCAAAGTGCCGTATATAGCGGCTGAACAGTATGCGGTCATCGCCGTCAAGCACAACCGCTTTCGCAGTAGTAGAACCAATATCCAATCCTGCATGTAAAAGACGCATGGTATCCCCCTATTTCTCCGCTCATTACAGCGGAATATCGGCACTGAAGGAAGAGCCGAACAACCTTAAGAAACTCCCCTGCTATAAACAGAGAAGCAAAAACATTTTGCTGAAAATATTTCTTAAGAAAATAGGAAGAACTATATTAAATGAGAAGTGCCATACTGGAGTTGGGGCGCGGAGACGAACCGTCCCTATCCCAACGGCTGAATAAATCTACGAAGCAGTCTGCAAATAGAGAATGTTCACAATGCAACACAAAATAAGCCGGTACATGCACCGAGAGCTGAAGCCTCTGTGCATTTGCGGTGCGGGTACTGTGAGCTGTTAAAGCCATACTCTCGCTGATGCTGCCCAGAGTTACCAACACCGAATATTCTCCGGGGCCAGTGAGGTTAGACTCTATAGCATACCCTGCCGACGAGAACGTAACGAGCTGAAGCACGAAAAAAAACAATATGATGAAATAGGCGCAGCAGCGTCTTCTGAAATTGTCTTTTAAAAACCTCATACTTCATCCCCCCTCATCAATGCATAGATTAACACAAAAAGCCCTATATGCAAGAAGTATCTACATGTAAAATCATGTTTTTTGCTTAGTTATCAAATTGTCACAAAATTTTGTACTGTTTCTTCCGCGGGAAATTGATAAAAATCGGGTCAATTTATAAATTTTGCAAAAATGTACTTGACGAAAATGCGATTCTTGAGTATAAATTATTCTGTTGTCCGCCGGGGTGGTGGAATTGGTAGACACGCACGTTTGAGGGGCGTGTGGGGAAACCCATACGAGTTCGATTCTCGTCTCCGGCACCATACTTACAAATCCCTCATGAGGCTTAAGTGAAAACTTAGGCCTCTGTTTTTTTACATGCGATATGACAAAGCGACTCACACGAGTTTGCAAAAGCGGCAAACTCGGTTCCCTGCTCTTCCGGCACCATACTTACAAATCCCTCATGAGGCTTAAGTGAAAAACTGCGCCTCTCCAAACACCCGCGTATGTTGACAATAATTTTCCCGGACTGTAAAATGTCTCTGTTTTTAGCAGATTTTATCTTTGTAAAAGGGAGACCCGGCTTATGAAAAAAACTTTTTTCGCCTACATCATGATGCGCATATCCGGCGGGTCCCTCCTGATGAGATAGACGCTTAAAATACGTCGTATTCACAGGCCGGGCCTATGCATAGGGCTCGGCCTTTTTATTGCTTGTTTTGAGAGGAGAAGATTGGTATGACAGAGAAAAAAAATTACGGAATGATGACAAAGGCGCTTCACTCGGGCTGGAAATGCGACCCCGCAACGGGGGCATCGGGACTTCCGATATATGCGTCTTCCGCTTTTCAGTTTAAGAGCACCGAATTTGCCGCCGGGCTCTTTAACCTTGAGGAAGACGGCTTTATCTACTCACGTTTGGCAAACCCCACCGTGTGCGCCTTTGAAGAGGGTCTGAACGCCCTTGAAGGCGGTGTCGGCTGCCTTGCCACATCATCGGGTCAGGCCGCTTTCACTCATCTCATAGCTGCTCTCTGTTCCTCGGGAGATAACCTTGTTGTTTCAAGGAAAGTCTACGGCGGCACTCTGACATTGCTGCAAAATATTTTTTCGCGCTACGGCGTTGAGACGATACTTATAGACAGCGATCATCCTTGCCAGGTAGAGCAGTCCATCAATGACAGAACCCGCGGCATAATCACGGAGATTATAGGCAACCCCATGATGAATGTCGCCCCCCTTGAGGCTCTCTCAAGAATAGCAAAACGCCAGGGAGTTCCCCTCATTATAGACAATACTTTTGCGACGCCCGTTCTCTGCAGACCGATAGAGTGGGGAGCTCATGTCGTTGTTTACTCAACGACAAAGTACATTTCTGGCAACGGAAATCTCATAGGCGGAGCAATAATCGACGGAGGCACCTTCCCTTGGGCTGATTATGCGGATAAATATCCCACTCTTGCCGCACCCGACCCCGCATATCACGGAATCACTTTTACCGAGCACTTCGGAAAGGCGGCACTTTACAATAAACTTCACGCTTCGATCATAAGAGACTTGGGAGGATGCCCATCTGCATTTGACGCATATCTGCTCCACCTCTCCCTCGCCACTCTGCCGCTCCGCATGAAGAGACACAGCGAAAATGCTCTTGAAGTCGCAAAGTTCCTTGCCGCGCACCCTTCCGTCGAATGGGTTTCCTATCCCGGACTTCCCAACCACCCGCAGAATGACATGGCGAAGGTTTATCTGAAAGAGGGATGCGGAGGCATGATGGCATTTTCCGTCAAGGGCGGCATCGAGGCGGGACGCAGACTTCTGGACAGCCTCGAGCTTATAGGCCACATGGCGAACTTAGGTGACTCCAGAACTTTGATAATTCACCCCGCAAGCACGACACACAGCCAGCTGTCAAAGGAACAGAGAGCGGCTGCAGGCCTCAGCGACGGACTCATCAGGCTCAGCGTAGGCTTGGAAGAGGCAAAGGACATCATAGACGACCTCACAATGGGACTTGAAGCCGCAGCGGAAAAGTAAGGCGCGCGGCAGGGAACTTCCGCCGGCAGAATAGCTTTTACCTATATTATTTGATTCGCGGATTTCATAGTATGCTAAATTTAAAGGGGTAATGTCAACTATATTATAAATTATAGTTGACATTACCCCTTTTCAGTTATATTATACTTTCCATGAAAACACATGATATGGCTCAAATTTCAATATTCGCAGTGCTCAGCGCGGTTGGAGCGCGTATTATGATTCCCGTGCCCCTTGTTCCCTTCACGCTTCAGACATTTGTCTGCATGGTCGCAGGAATGGTACTGGGGTCGAAAAAGGGCGCGGCATCTCAGGCTCTTTACATGTTTATGGGGCTTGTGGGCATACCGGTATTCACAAACGGGGGAGGCCCTGCTTCCGTTCTGACACCGTCTTTCGGCTATATCGTGGGATTTGTGGCATGCGGATGGGTTACGGGGCGTATTGTAGAAATAAGATCCAAAAGCGGACAGCCTTCAAAAATAGACTATCTGACGGCCGCGGCCGCGGGGATTATAGCCGTCTACTCCATAGGACTTCTGCACCTTTATATAATAATGAATTTTTTAATGCCCGGGAACGGGATGCCTCTTATGAAAGTTCTCTCTGTAGGGCTTTTCAGCACAATCGGCGGAGATGTCATAAAGGCTTTTCTTGCGGCATCTGCGGCAGCAAAGCTGCGGCGCACGGGAGTGTTCAAAAACTAGCCCGATACTATATTTGCTCTAACCTTTTTACTCTTCCACGCCAAGTTTTTCCGATGTAAAATCTCTTATCTTTTCAAAAGTCTCATCGCTTATCACATGTTCTATTCTGCATGCGTCATGGTCGGCAGTTTCCTTGGAAACGCCCAATATCTCGTGCAGAAGGTATGACAGAGTTTTATGCCTTTCATATATCGCATTTGCTTTTTCGATTCCGGCATCGGTAAGGGTCAGCTCTCCGCGCCTCTGCATGACGATAAAGCCTCGCTCCACAAGAAGCTTTACTGCGCGGCATACGCTGGGTTTCGCATAGCCCAGCTCGTTTGCGATATCTACGGAACGAACAGTTCCGTTTCTGTCTTTCAATATTAATATAGTTTCAAGGTAGTTTTCGCCTGATTCCTGCATTGGTGATACCTCCGACATATTTGCAAAAAAGAAAATGGCACGTGCTTTCTCCACGCCCTTTATCTGTGTGCTATCATACTTATGTTATTTTACATCAAGAAGGGAGAGTTCACACTTGGATTTTTCGCAATATTTTCCGCTTCTCCTTGCCGCTTTGACGGGAGTTGCCGCAGGTTTTCTCAACACATTGGCAGGAGGAGGCTCTCTCCTCACTCTCCCCGTCCTAAATTTTATAGGGCTTGATCTGGGCATAGCAAATGCCACAAACAGGTTTTCCATACTGTGTCAGAATTTTTCCGCTATGTGCCTATACCAGAAGAGGGGCGAAATAGAGTGGGACAGCGTATTGAAATATGTACTGCCCGCTATAGCAGGCTCGTTCTTGGGAACTATGACGGCAATATATATTCCTCCGAAAGCATTCAGAATCATTGCGGCCATATCTATCGCTGCAATGGGTGCACTCCTGGCATTTAAGCGGGAGATGTGGGAGAACCCCAAAGGCACTCCCCTTTCGCCGCGAGCAAGGGATGCCGCGCTCTTTTTCAGCGGAATGTACGGAGGTTTTCTGCAGGCTGGGGTCGGATTTTTCCTGATATGGGCAATAGTAGGCGGGTGCAAAAAAAGCCTTAAAGAAGCAAATATTATAAAGATTGTTGTGGTCGCTCTCTATACGGTATTGAGCCTCGTTCTCTTTGCCTCTTTCGGCATGGTCAACTGGACGGCTGCCACGGCTCTTGCCATAGGTTCTGTAACGGGCGGAAATCTCGGGGCGCGCTTTAACCTCAAAGGAGATAAAAAATATCTGCGTCTTATATTGACAGCAGCGGTATTCATAAGCGCGGCTAAGATAATATGGGACACTTTCCGCTGATACCGTGAATATTTTTAAAAATTTTTTTGCTGGGAAAAATTCACACTCAAAAGATGTTACACGCTTTTTGAGGGAACTCGGAGGCGACATTTCCCTCATAAAAAATTTTCCTCCTGCCGAGGCTAAGTACGGAGATTTTTCAGATTTTAACAGAAGAATAAAAGACGCTCTCTCCGACATGGGAATAGCGTCTCTATATTCGCACCAAAGCAAGGCATCTTCTCTCGCTCTTTCCGGCAAAGACATCGTTGTCGTCACTCCGACATCATCGGGAAAAACTCTTTGCTACAATTTGCCCGTTATCGAGACAATGCTTAAAGACGAGAATTCACACGCTCTCTACCTCTTTCCCTCAAAGGCTCTGGCACAGGATCAGATGGCAGAGCTCTCCGAATTTTCTTCTGCAATGTGCTTTGACGTACACCCCTTCACCTATGACGGGGACACTTCGCCCAAAAACAGGAGAGACGCAAGGGAAAGAGGAAGAATTATTATAACCAACCCGGACATGCTGAGTGTGGGCATACTCCCGCATCACGAGTCTTGGGGAAATTTCTTCAGAAACCTTAAATATATCGTGGTTGACGAGCTTCACACGTACAGGGGCGTATTCGGCTCTCACTTGGCAAATATATTCTCACGCACAGAGAGAATATGCGCTTTTCACGGTTCGCACCCAACATTTATTTGCTGTTCGGCCACTATCGCAAATCCGCTCGGCCATGCGGAGGCTCTGACAGGCAGAAAAATGACAATGGTATCGGAAAACGGAGCACCGTCTCCCAAAAAGAATATCATTATATACTCTCCGCCCATTGTCAAAAATAAGCCACTCATCAGACGTTCGTCACTCTATGACAGCTCCGCTCTGGCATCGGAGGCTCTCGCGTCGGGAATTAACACCATAGTATTCACACGTTCCCGCTCAAATGTTGAGATGATTGCAGAATTGATTAGAAAAATGGCAAAGGATAAAGGGCTTCCTCCTTCTTATATTACGGGATACAGAGCGGGCTACCTTCCGCGCGAGAGGCGCACTATAGAAAAGGGGCTGCGCTGCGGAAAGATAAAGTGCGTTGTGAGCACAAATGCATTAGAACTGGGAATTGACATAGGCTCTCTTGAGCTTGCCGTCATTCACGGATACCCAGGGAGCATAGCTTCGGCATGGCAGCAGATAGGACGGGCAGGAAGGCGCGGCAAGGCATCCTTCGCCGTCATAATAGCCTCAGACCGCCCTTCGGACAGATTCCTGGCCGCAAATCCGGAGTGGTTTTTCAAAGCGTCTCCGGAAACGGCTCTCATCTCCCCATCTAACCCCTACATCTTTGTTGAGCACGTAAAATGTTCCTGTGCGGAACTGCCGTTTAAAGAAGGAGAACTTTTCGCAGGCAGAGACGTTTCTGCCATTTTAGAATATCTTGCAGAGAGAGGAATGGTACTCAAGACCAAAGATTTAGACAAGACACTCTACATGAAGGCCAAAGAATTTCACCCCGCATCGGAACTGAACCTTCGAAACTCTCATGGCAGACCATATACAATTTTTGACATCACCTCAAAAGAGGAAGGCATAGCAATAGGAAAAATGGATTTTGCCGCAGCTTTGATACAAATATTTCCCGGCGCATCATATTTTCATAACGGGCGCTCGTACACAGTAGAGAAGCTGGACACAGAGAAACTTCGCTGCTATGTAAAAGAGAGTAATCTTAATATTTACACCGAAGCCGATTCTAAAATACGAATAACCATGGTAAGCGAGAATGAAAGAGCGGGAAACTTCGGGTGGGGGGAAGCAATGGTTGTTTTGACCCCCTATCTCTATAAAATAAAAGACAGGAAAACACATGAAATAATAGGACACGGCGCGATAGACTTGCCCGAGACTGCTATAAAAACAGATGCTTTCCTGATGGCTGTCCCCGAGACATTCGAGAACAGGTGTGAGCTAAAGGCCGCGTTGGAGGCCACAGAACGGCTGTTCGGCATAATAGTTCCGATATTCCTGATGTGCGCACCGGAAGACATTAAAATACATGTAAAGATAAAAGACCCAATATTAAAACGCTCAGCGCTCTTTATAGCAGACATGGCACCGGGCGGAGTAGGGCTTGCAGAAGGTGCATACGAACTGCGAAGCAAGATACTCTCTGCTTCAAGAGCGGCTCTGATTTCCTGTAAATGCACAGGAGGATGTCCCGCCTGCATCGGAAATTACAAAAGTGACGTTAATTTAAAAAAAGCCGCTCTCGAGCTTATCGAAGCGCTGCTGTCGGAAGAGGAAAAGAGCTAAAGCTCCAGCAGCCTCGCAGCATTACCGCCTAAAATTAACTCCTTGTCCGAGGAGCTCAGCTCGAGTGAGTTTATCAAATCTATCTCCTGAGAGGGCAGATGCCACGGAAAATCACTGCCAAGAAGAATTTTTTCTGCTCCGTGCCTCTTTATAATCTTTGTCATAGTGGTTTTATCCATCCATGACGCCGCGGCATAGCTTGTATCGAAATATATGTCACTCTTCCCCGCTATATTATCGAGAACGTAATCCGCCATATTGAGCCCTCCCATGTGAGCGGAGACTATCTTTATTCCGGGGAATTCCTTGGCAATGAGTGCCATATCCTGAGGATGAGCCATAACCACCCCTGGTGTGGAGTATTCCGCTCCAACATGGAAAACGGCGATAAGCCCCAGAGCCCTTATCAAGTCATACACGGGAAAACAGCGTTCATCGACGGCACTTACGCACTGCATTCCGGGATGCAGCTTAATGCCCTTCAAACCTTCGTCCGAAATTTTCCATACATATTCAAGTGCGTAAACGGAATCCATACAGACAGAACCGAAAGATATAAGGCGCTCCGAGTCGATGGACTTCGCAAAGCGCAGTACACTTTCGTGCTGGCTCTCCTTTGTAACGACATTGCACACCACCGACTTATCCACGCCGCACTTATCCATTGTATCGAGCAAACTGTCCTCCGTTGCCACGGATCTATAGGGCAGTTCCGAGTTTGACGACATGACTTCCATCGCGTGTCTTGCTATGGCATCGGGAAATATATGTGTGTGAAAATCAATTATCATAATTAGTTATATACCACCTTTTTTGCACAAATGCATACAGTTTTGTGATAGACTTTATGCTTGTGGAGACGAAGGATATTATAATACCAAAACACTCGAATTTGCAGGAGACGAAAAAAAATGATGATACTTGCCGCAATGCTCTTGGACTCCATATTCGGAGACCCAAAAGGAATACCCCATCCCGTAACTTATGTCGGGCGCATAATATCCTTCTGGGAAAAAACTCTTTACTCCGAAAAGCATGCGAAGGCAAGAGGCGTAATATTCTGCGCCGCAGTCCTCATATCTGTTCTCCTTATAATAGCCGCCTTATTTTTTGCGGCACAGTCAATAAACAGCTACCTATTTACCGTCATAAAAATATATATGCTCTATGCGGCTATAGCATTCCGCTCTCTCAAAGACGAATCAATGAAAGTCGCGGAGGCGCTAAACGACGGCGATATCTGCAAGGCAAGAAAATTCTTATCCTATATTGTGGGCAGAGACACGGAAAAACTCGATAAAAACGGAATAATAAGAGGCTCTGTCGAGACAATAGCGGAAAGCTACATCGACGGGGTATTCGCAGTGCTCTTTTATATGGTATTGGGCTCTTTTGCGGGACATGCGGCGCTCCTTACCTGGGCATACAAAGCAGTAAACACAATGGATTCAATGGTTGGCTACGACGATGAAAGATACCATGACTTCGGCTGGTGCGCGGCCAAGCTTGACGACGTTCTTAACTTCATACCGGCAAGGCTCGGCGCGCTTATCGCGATTGCTGCAGGAGCCGCTCTGGGTTTTGACAGCAAAAACGCCCTTAGAATATTTATCCGCGACAGAAAAAAGCACAAAAGCCCAAACAGCGCACACGCAGAGAGTGTCTATGCGGGATTGCTCGGAATATCGCTTGGCGGAGGCGCATTCTACGGAGGCGAGTTTGAAGCAAGACCGACACTGGGTGATAATACAAGAGAACCGCAGACAGAGGACATAATCAGATCTCACAAAATCCTGACATTCTCATACGCACTCTCCGCCTGCATCATATACATACTTGGGAGAACAATATGACAACTTTCAGACTTCACGGCGCGAATCCCGAAAAGCTCTACGAGAGCTTTGGCATTCCGATGCCGCAAAAAATATCGGACTTCAGCACAAATACAAATGCTCTTGAGTGGAACGGCGAAATAAATACGGACATTAAAAAAATTCTCTGCGAATATCCCGATGATGAATCTTCAGCCCTACGCTCCCTTATAGCGGCTCAAAATAATTATGCGGAAGAAAATATACTTGTGACAAACGGTTCAAACGAGTCTATATATATAATAGCCTCGTATTTTGCATCGGGGCATAACTGCATAGTACAGCCGGTATACGGGGAATATGAAAGGGCGCTGAAAAGCTACGGGGCAACCCCTTCGAATATTTTTTCGGCAGACACCATTCCGAATGATGCGGACACTGTGTGGCTCTGCAATCCATGCAATCCCACGGGGCAATTTATCAAAGACAATGAGATGAAAAACCTATTCACCGCTCACAAAGATAAAACTTTCATCGTAGATGAGGCATACAGAGAATTTGTATTTAACGAAGATGCGGAGGCAGAACACACTATCTTCAACAATGTAATATTTCTGCGCTCTCTTACAAAGATATACCACCTCTGCGGGGCGAGGATAGGCTACGTTGCCGCTCCGTCGGATATCATAGCCAAACTCAAAAAGCGCCAGCCCACGTGGAGCGTAAACTCCCTTGCGCAAAGCGCCGCGGAAGCATTCCTCAAAGACAGAGAATTTCCCAAAATAACAAGAGAATTTTATAAAGCGGAAATTCCCCGTTTTATAAGAGAACTCAGAAATTGCGGATGTGAAATCACAGAGACATCTGTAAACTTTTTCCTGATAAAGTGCAAAAATGACGAAGAACTAATATCATTCCTCCTCAAAAAAGGAATAGTTGTCCGCCACACAAGAAATTTCCCGGGGCTCGACGGCAAATATGTCAGGGCAGCCGCACGCACACAGGAGGAAAATGACCTCTTTACAGCCGCGATGAAAGAGTACAACACACAGAGATGAAAATATATTTAATACGCCACGCACTCTCCGTCTCAAACATGCACAATATATGGACAGGACAGACGGACGTAGATCTATCGGAAGATGGAATAAGAGAACAGCGGGAAATATGCGGAAAGTACAGCTACCCTAAGGCAGAGCTCTGCGTATCATCCCCCCTGCGCCGCTGTACCCATTCACTGGAGATCATATACGGGAAAAAGCCTGATCTTACAATGCCTAAGTTTATGGAGTGCTCGCTAGGCATATTGGAAGGGCGAAGCTACACAAACTTAAACGACGACCCCAACTACATATCATGGATCGGCAGTCCCGATACGGCTCTCCCGGGAGGAGAAAGCTTTTCACATTTTACCAAAAGAGCGGAAAAAGGCTTTTCCGAAATGCTGGAAATGATGAGAGAAAGAAGGATCAACAGCGCCTCCGTAATGCTGCACGGCAATGTGATGAGAGCAATACTGCACAGATTCGCAGACACATACATACCTCACAGCGAATGGAAAATCCCCAACGGAGGTCTTTACAAACTAGACTTGTCAGACGATGGCAAAGTCCTATCATACACTCAAGAACCCGATTTTCTGTTCAGCAGCAATTAAGGAACATCACTGTCAAATATCTTGCTGCTGCCGTACCGTCAAAAAAGGACACCCCTAGCTGCGGATGTCCTTGGTGTGGTTCGTATTGCTATTATCGCAAGAAATTCCTTACAGAGCGGCTTTTGCCCCCGCTTTTACCGCGTTTATTATTTTTTCCGATGCTTCGTCTTCCATTATCAAGTTCAGCCCGAACATCACAGCGCGGCTCAGAACCGCTTCTGTTTTTAACATAGATTCGGGTTCATAAGACGGGGCGATTGTGCCGAATACTTCTTTGCCGCTCATCTCGCGCAGTGCGTCCCAGTGTTTTGCATAGTGCCAAGTGTTGTCCGCTATTATTGCGCACGGAGCGCCCGCTTCTTTTGAGGCGGCTTGGAATCTTTTGGCTGCTTCCGCGGTTGGCATCATAAAAATAAGGTGCGATGCAGTATCTCCGCATTCGTCATTCATGGGGCGCGGCTTTATTCCCGTTTCCGCCGTCGCGTCAAGAATCTTCTTCTTTGCCTCACGCAGAAGTCCCAGTGCGTACTCCAACTTTTTAAGTGCGACAAGGCCGAGAGCTCCCTCTATTTCGCTCATTCTGAAATTGACACCGAGCCCTGACTTCGCATCCGCTCCGCGGTCGTGCTCCTTGCTGTGAACATGTCCGTGGTCGTGGTAATACTCCATCTTCCTGTAGACAGCCTCATCCCGAGTAAAGACCATTCCGCCCTCGCCCACAGTGAGAGTCTTGTTCGGGTCAAAGCTCCATGTACCGCAGAGCCCCATTGTGCCCAGGTATCTGCCCTTGTATGTTCCTCCGACAACTTCGCAGGCATCTTCTATTATGGGGATGCCGTATTTCTTTCCAAGCTCGATAAACCTGTCCATATCCGCGGCACAGCCGAACATGTGAACCGGCATAATTGCCTTCGTCTTGGGGGAGATGAGCTTTTCCGCGGAGTTGGGGTCGAGGCTCAGTGTCTCGTCGATATCACCGAGAACCGGAACTGCGTCACAGGCTACAATCGCCTCTATTGTCGCTATAAAGGTGAAAGGTGTAGTGATTATCTCGTCTCCGGGCTTTATTCCTATTCCTTTAAGGGCTGTTATCAATGCGGCTGTACCGTTGGAAAGGGCTAAGGCATATTTTGCTCCTGTGATAGCCGCCGCTTCGGCCTCAAACTCATCAACCTTGTAATGCCCTCCCCTGCTGCTGTGAGAGCCGTATCTGTGAACCATCCTTCTCTCTATTACATCCTTTATCGCATCTATCTCGTCTCTGTTGAAAATTTCGGCTCCCGCCATAATAAACTCCTCCTGTTTTACGCATTCACTATTCTTGTGTAGATTTCCTCTATAAACTCCGCAGTTGCATTATCCTTCCAGCTATCCAAACCGTAGCAGCTCTGCCAGAGCTTTTCCATCCCTTGTGCCGTCTTTGTCATCATCGGTATATCATCTGCTGTTATCCCGTATGACGAAGCCTTCGGAAATTCCATATTGCTCGCTTTCAGGAATTTCAGCGTATCGGCATAACCGTCGGGATAGATCTCTTCAAGAGCAAGCATTGAGAGAGTGACTGCCACACTGTGTGGAAGCTTAGGCGCGGCATTGCTCAGTCCGTATGACACCGCATGAGGAATCCCGACTCTGCCCCCGATTGTACTGCTTCCTCCGAGCACCGATGCCATTGCCGATTTTATCGCATTTTCTATTTTATAATTACTAAGGTCATTTGACAAAACCTCTCTTGAGAGGCTCAATCCGTCATGGGCATCGGCTATAGCCTCGGCAGAACTCGTCTTGCTCTTCGTGATTTCATAATGATGATAATAGCAATCCATCATCGTGTAAAATCTGTTAAATTTAGGTGCTCCTGCGGAAAGCTGAGGATCTACTATTGTCACCGCAGATTCCGTGTAGCTGTCATTTATTCCTAGCTTCTTTTCAGGGCCGCGCAAAACAGCAATGGGCGTTATCTCCGCTCCCGTGCCATTCAACGCCGGAACTGTCCATATATCCCTGCCTTTATTCATGTGCAGGGAATAGCCCTGATAATCCTGAGCCCTAAGCGGATTGCCCATACATATTCCGGTCGCTTTTGAAAGATCCATCGCTGCTCCCCCGCCTATGCCCACAATTACATCAGGCTCACAATCCAGAGCCTTTATATACGCGACAAGGGCATCAACATCGGACGTTCTGGGCTCCGAAAAAGTAGCGTCAAAGAGAAACTTATTCTTCTGCTCAAACACCTTGGCAAATGCAGGCTGAGACAAAAGGGCGGAGTCTATTACAAAAAACGGCACTTTGCCGCGCGCTTCAAGCATGCCCAAAAGATCGGAAATACCGTCTGACGAGAGAATAACCTCTGTAGGAACTTCTGTTCTCCACCAGGGAGAGAGATTTACAAAACTTTTAACATCTGTCGGAACTATCATTTTTCACCTTTACTTCCTTTCTAAGGAAAAACTGCACAAAACAACAGCAGAGAAACCAACCTTCTCTTCTTTAAAATTCAATTAAATTTATTAAAAATCAGGGAACGGTTATCGCGCTGAGATATGCCTCTATCTTCTTCAGGTCATCGGGGGTATCTATTTCGATAGTATC
>CAZNYN010000011.1:0-44921 GCA_964577295.1 uncultured Synergistaceae bacterium
AGAGCACCGGACTTTTAATCCGGGTGTCCCGGGTTCAAGTCCCGGACGGCTCACCACTTTTGCGGTCCCATCGTCCAGAGGTCTAGGACACCGCCCTTTCAAGGCGGCGACACGAGTTCGAACCTCGTTGGGACCGCCATTTTTCTAATTCCTGCCAGCGTAGCTCAGTAGGTAGAGCAGCGCACTCGTAATGCGCAGGTCTCCGGTCCGAATCCGGACGCTGGCTCCATTGATGCATACTACTCCCCGACCGTTTTTGGTCGGGGTTTTTTGTAATTTAAATCTATGTATTTTTTAAAACTTGGCATGAGGTGATTTCTTATGGATAAAGCCGACAGCACCGCAGCAGAGAGATGTTCCGCGCCGGGACTTGCTCTTCCCGGAGGACGCAGGATATATTTTGTCCGCCATGGCGTGACAGAGTGGAATAAGCTTTACAGATATCAGGGGGCCACTGATATTCCTCTGTGCGAAGAGGGCATGTTGCAGGCGAAAAGAGCCGCAGTGAGGATGTCCCGTCTGAAGAATATAGACAAAATTATATCCAGTCCGCTTGTAAGGTCTCATACTACGGCAAGGTGCATTGCAGATGCCGTGGGAATAAAAAATGTCGAACTGTGGGATGATCTTACCGAAATAAATTTCGGTTCGTGGGAAGGTTTGACTGTTGATGAAATTATAAGGGGCTACGGCGAAGATTTTAATCTATGGAAACAAAACCCCCTCTATGTAACAGCCACAAAAGGAGAAGATAGTGACCGAATATTTGACAGAGCACTCAATGCCGCACGGCGCATAACCTCCGAAGAGAAGGGCAGTCTTATCGTTGTCGGACATGGGGCTTTTTTCAGAGCACTCTTTTCGGCGATGCTTTCCGGGGCGAAGGATAATATTTTCTGGAAGATGAGGCTGGATAACTGCTCAATCACGGCATTTGACATAGATGCAAAAAATAACGTATCCGCCGTTTTTTACAACGATACTCTGCATATAAAATCAGCATATGAGGAAGTCCTGTCTTTGCCTCTCTTATAGCGTTTTTTGCCATTATGTGTGGTAAAATCATAGAAATGGTGTCTGGACTGCGCCACTTAAATTTCTATGTGTGAGGATATCATATGAAAGATGAGACTCTGAACTTCACAGAAAAAGATAGCAGATTTGAGCAGGAGGCCGCCTTGTGGCTCAGGTGCTCCGAGGGGGACGAAGTTGCAAGGGACGAACTTATACTTGCGTATAGGCCTATGGTCTATTGGCTTGCGAAAAAGCTACGTGTCCCGTACAGTACCTACCCCGACATGATCCAGGAAGGTATGGTAGCCCTTATTTCTGCAGTGGACGCATTTGACATAGACAGAAGCAACAGGTTTTCGACCTATGCGTACTACAAGATACGGGGCAGGATGATAAATTTTCTGCAGCGTGTAGAAGCTAAGGCTCCTATTCCAGTGGAAGAATCAATATTTGTTGATGAAGAACTCAGAGCGGACGCGCTTTCCAGTGAGGCAGAGCGTTCCGAGTGGACTATTGATATCGAGCAGGCAATGTCTATGCTCTCGGAAAGAGAGGCTGACATATTAAATGCACTTGTCGTCGAAGGCAGAGTCGCCAAAGAAGTCGCATCCGAAGTCAACCTTGACGTGAGCCATGTTTACAGAATAAGAAGAAAAGCGCTGGATAAACTGAGAAAATGGCTCGGGAACGAAGAACCGAGTACCACATCAGCCCTGTAGGCAGGGATAAGTATATTGCTCCTTCATACTTACACGGAGGCTGATGTATATGAAAAAACAAGTTGCAAGGCTTCAGCGCTGGCTGGACAGATTTTCTTCCGCATGTGAGAGAGGCAAGTGGGACTCGGCAATAATTGAGGCAGACTGCCTTTCCGCGGAACTTAAAGAAATAAGAGAAGATTTATGGAACAAACTTGAAAACGACAATACCGCAAAACTGCCGATGTTTTCAAGACAGCAGGTATTTATGAGTGTAAAAAGCTTGTCTATCGCGCTTTTTATTGTTATGCTCTCAACTATGCCTTTGGCTGTCGAGGCAGACAGACCCGCAGAACGGCGAACTGCGGTCAAATTTGATCCGTCTTCACAGGAGAGCCTAAATTGGGTTACTGACGAAGAGATGAGTATGCTCAGGTCGCTTAGAGCGGATTTAAGTCGGGCTAATGCCAGATTCAATGCTATGGCTCAGGCTGATGCTCCGAAAAAGCAAAGCTCGGAGAAAACGGCAAAAGTAGTAAAAACAGCCGATGCAAAAATTGCGGTGCAAACAGAGGCAAAACAGCGGAAACATGATGCGGAGCTTGGCACGGAAGATTTGCTCGCACTGATTCAAATAGGGGAGAAAGCTCTAAGAAACAGCTCCCCTGCAATAAAAGTAATAAATTAACATGTATAATAACATTGTGTAAGTATACATTTCAGAGGAGTGGTCTATGTGTCCTTAAGCAAAAAATGTCTATCTGTCGTCATGATGCTGGCGATATTCTGTGCGGTATTTGCCGTAAGCGCTTCCGCATCTGACGAGAAGGCAGTCTCGGCTGATGTGAGTGCCGATGCAGCAATCTCGGAAGACAAAGCGCCTGTCTCCCCAAAAGCAGCTCAGACTCAAGCCGATTTGAGCGGCCCTCAGATTCAGGAGATAACGGTGACTGGCAATAAAGAAGTCGTCACGGAGCACATTATGAGCGTTATCACATCAAAAGTAGGAGAACATGTCGATGAAGAAAAGCTGCGCAAAGACGCGGAAGCCATTTTTGAGCTTGGTTTCTTTGTCGCTGCCGACTATAAAGTCACAGACACTTCCGACGGTGTGAAAGTCAATTTCCTTGTGCAGGAAAACCCCGTTGTCGGCTCGGTCAACTTCAAAGGCAACACAGTCTACACTTCCGAGAAACTTACAGAGATGATCTTCACAAAGCCCGGTATGATATTCAACCGCACCTTCTTCCGCAACGACCTTCAGAGAATCAAAGAAAAATATCAGGCTGACGGCTATGTTATGGCAAATGTCGCTGACGTTCAGATCGAGGGTGACAGCATAAACGTCATAATCGTCGAGCCTAAGATAAGCGAAATCGTCATCCAGGGAAATAAGATAACAAAGAAAAAAGTCGTAGAACGCTATCTGAAGATTAAAGAGGGAGAGCTCTTTAATTCAAACAAACTCCGTCTCACTCTCAACCGACTTCAGGGCGTAGGATTCTTCAGCGATGTAAACGTAAACTTTGAACCCGGAGAAAATCCCGATGACGTTGTTATTGTCATCACTGTCGAAGAAGGACGTACCGGACGACTGGGCTTTAATATAGCCTACGGCACCCAGAGCGGCTTCGGCGGCGGTCTCAGCTATGAGAACTTCAATATCGGAGGAAAAGGACTTAAGCTCGGAGTCGGCTTTGAACTCGGAGACAGAGAGGAATACTGGCTCAGCTTTGAACAGCCTTACATGAGCGGCAAAGTCACAGCCTGGAAGATAGGCGCTTACAAGAGAGCGTGGGATGACCTCTATTACTACTACAACGACAACAAGCTCGGTGAGTACGACAGAGACAAACAGGGTGCGTACATAGGATTCGGACGCAAGTTCCGCGATGATTCCCTGTATAACTGGTATGTGACTTTGGACTGGCATAAAGTTACCAATAGTGCAAACGGCGATTGGCTTAATAAGCTGACGGACACAACTAAGCCGACTAAGCAGTATGTGCTTGATGACTTGGGAGAAGGAACCTACTATTCCGGAATTCTCTCACTTCGCAGGCTCAACCTTGACGAGTACCTGCCTTATTCAAAGGGCGACGTTGAGACAATCAACCTTCAGTACGGAAAAGCCGATGTCGACGACAAAGATTACAGCTACTTCAAATACTGGGGCGAGGCAAAGGTCTACTTCCCAATGGATAAATTCCTGAAGGGATTCCTTGAGACATCCTTCGGCGCGAATTCCGAAAAGCCTATAATGTTTGCGGCAAGAGTGATGATAGGTTCTTCGGGCGGCGGCGATGTTCCTTATGAAGAGCGCTACACAATCGGCGGAGACACGACTCTGCGCGGCTATGACGATGACCGCTACCGCGGCGAGGACATGATGCTAGGAAACTTTGAACTCCGTATCCCCATGGAAAAAGCCTTCAGCTTTGTCGTATTCTATGACATAGGCAGAGCGTGGAGCAAGAACGAAAATATAAGCTGGGGCAGCGACATGGGCTCCGCACCGGGATTCGGCGTAAGGCTTAACACTCCTCTCGGCAATTTGAGACTTGACTATGCAAGCGGAGAAGATGACAAGTTCCACTTCGGTTTCGGAGAGCTCTTCTAGAAGCTCGCGTATAAAAATTAAAATTTGGGTTGCGGCATTGTTTTCTGCCGTAACCCTTCTTATGTTTCCTCTCGTATCACAAGCATATACTGTAAACGTTTCCGGAACAGCCGCATGGCAGTCCGGACTTGCGGAAAAAAGCCTTACTGCCGTGGCCGAAAGGCTGCCCGCGGAAAATGCCGCCGCTGCCGCAAAGATAATCAAAACAGTATCGGAAAAACTTTTTGTAGGGTATAGTGCGGAAGTTACTTATTCGGAAAGCGACACTATTAATGTGGTTTTGATACCCGAAGATAACCGTACTGTGTGGACGATAGAGCTGGAAGAACCTAAAATCCAGAACCCGCCTCTTGAGTGGTTCAAGTCCGACACGAAAACACTTGACCGCGAGATAATGCTTCTGATAAAAGATATGCCTCTGATCGCCCTCAATTGGTGTGATAGTGCTCTAAGAGATGAAATAGTCAAAATTATGAAGGACAAAGTGCCGGGATGGACGGCTTCCTTTGTTGTAATAACTAAAAAAGACAGCACCCAATTCAAAGTTTCATTTACTCCGGATTTGCCGCTTGTGCTGGCAGTAAATCCTAAATTTTCATCAAATACCCTTCCAATGCTGATTCACGAAGACTTAAAAGAGGATTTGATGGAGAAATTTGTCCCGTTTATCGGAATTCCTGTCGAATGGGCTAAATTTCACGCAAAGGATATTACAAATTGGAGTGAGCTTGAGCTGGAGGATCGGAATATGGTGCAAAAGACAAAATCCGTTCCGACAGTCTCATTTTCAGCAGCCTCCGTCTCTCGCCTAAATGTCAATCTAGAGAGCAGCAGCTACAATGTCGGAGCATGGGCTGCAGTCTATGCAGGAACTTCCGACAGGACGGCAGAAGTTGGTTTTCATATCGGGAAAATAGTCCGCCTTATGCCTAAATGGGATACTGAGTTTTACGGTGAGGGCATTGTAGAACTTCAAAACTGGGATACTGAAGGACGTCTCGGCCTCAGGTGGTCTCCATGGGGCGATGTGTGGCTGGGAGGAGAATGGTCTACGAAAGATGAAATGTGGTGGGGACGTTTGAACATTGACCAGCGTCTGCATAAACCGTATTTCTGGCTGAGAGTAAGGGAAGACGGTGAAATAAATACCGCCTTAGGCTGGAAGGCCACAGAATATATATCGTTTGAGCTTCACTATGATTCACGTGACGAAGATACATTAAGCTTAAGAATGCTTGGCAATCTCTAAAGCGCGCTCTGAAGGGAAATGATATTTTATGGTTAGGGAAATAACGCTGAAAGACATCGCTTCAATGGTTGGGGGCAAGGTTGTGGGGAATCCTTCCATCGTAATTACCTCTGTTGCCGATGTCGAAAAAAGCGCGGCAAGCACAATATCACCGTTCTGGGAGAAAAAGTTCTCCGAAAAAATTACCGCGGGTATGAATCTTCTCAGTAAAGAGGGATGGATTCCCGAGGGGTGTAGCGGTGTGGAAACGGAAGATCCGAGGCGCGCTCTTGTTGATATTCTAAATTTCTTCGATACTCGTACACAGGAAGAACACGCAGTTCATCCTTCGGCCGTAATATCACCTCTTGCATCGGTCGGGGAGAATGTGCATATAGGCCCTGGCTGTGTGGTTTCTGACGGAGCACATATAGGAGACAACGCTCTGCTGCTTGGAAATGTATGGATAGGGCGTTGTGTCTCTGTCGGCTCGAATACGAGAATAGAGCAGGGTGTCGTCCTATACGATTCCGCTTCCATAGGTAAAAATTGTATAATTCATGCCAATGCCGTCATAGGCTGTGACGGATTCGGCTTTATGCCGGATCCTAAATGCGGACTGCTGCGCATACCACAGATAGGCACTGTTACTATCGAGGATAATGTGGAGATAGGCGCATGCTCCTGCATAGACAGAGCGACATTCGGAGATACTCACATCTCCTACGGCACAAAAATCGATGCACAGGTAAAGATCGGACATAATTCTCACTTGGGAAAATTCTGTATCGTTGTATCGCAGGTCGGAATAGCGGGCAGCAGCATACTAGGAAACGGCGTTGTTATGGCGGCACAGTCCGGCATAGCGAATCACGCTTCGATCGGCGACGGAGCTACCGTAGGCGGCAGAGGCGGTGTCGTGACGGATGTGCCCGCAGGAGCTACAGTATCGGGCTTTCCCGCTCAGGATCACAAGCAGGAGCTTAGGCGAATGACGGCAATGAAGCATCTTCCCGATATTATCAAGAGCGTTAGGGAACTTAAGCAAAAAATCGAAGAATTGGCGGAGAAATGCAAACAGCATGAGAACACTAAAGAACGAAATTAAATTCAGCGGTGTGGGGCTCCACTCAGGCATAAAATCCGAAGTTGCCTTGATTCCCTCATCTGCTGCGGGGATCACATTTAAGACAAAAAACGGATGCTATAAATCATCGGAGGCAGTCGTAGAAGAGGACAGCAGGCTTACGGGCTTTCGCCTTCCTGACGGTACTGCAGTAAGGACAGCAGAGCATCTCCTTGCATCAATAGTAGGAATGGGGCTTGATGCTGTCACAGTGCAGCTTGACGGAGAGGAAGTTCCCATCTTGGACGGCAGTGCATATCCCTTTGCATCCGCCATAGAAGAAACGGGCTTTTTAGAATTCGGAGCCGAAATGATACGCCCCTCCGTATTTGCTCCCGTTGTTGTCGATGACGTGGCATCGGGGCGCATAGCCTGTGCTCTCCCGTCTGCGACGCTGAAGGTCACATATGTGATAGACTATTCCGGCACCCCTGTGGGAACTCAAAGGGCCGCTTATACAATTTCGCGCGACATCTTTCTTAATACAATATCAAGAGCGCGTACCTTCGGCCTTACGAGGGAGCTGGATTATCTTAAAAAGTCGAATTTAGCCAAGGGCGGATCTTTGGAAAATGCCCTTGTTTTTGACGAAAAAGGACTTCTTAACGACAGTGGTTTGCGTTTCCCACTTGAATGTGTAACCCATAAAGTGATAGACTTACTCGGCGATTTGGCATTAATGGACACAGTGCCCACCGCCCACTATGTCGGAATCTGTACCGGACATGAAATGCACGGCAGACTTGTCGAAAGATTAAAGAGAATAATTCACAGTTAGCTGTGAAAATAAATTATGAGAGCACTTGGAGGTCAATAGTAATGAAGCTGAACATAAACGAAATACTGGATTTTCTTCCTCACCGCTACCCGTTTCTTTTGGTGGACAGAATAGAGGAAGTCATAAACGAGCCAAATCTGAAACAGGTGACAGGCTATAAAAACGTGACATACAACGAGCCGTTTTTTCAGGGACACTTTCCCGACGAGCCTGTAATGCCGGGAGTACTGATTCTTGAGGCAATGGGGCAGGTAGGCGCAATATTGCTGAAACTTCAGCCCGAGATGCTGGACGGAAAACGTCTTCTCGTCTACCTGACTACAATCGAAAAGGCAAAATTCAGAAAACCGGTAAAGCCGGGGGATCAGCTTCGTACTGTTGCAACTCTTATAAAAAGGCGCGGTTCTATGGGTAAATTTTCATTTAAGGCCACAGTCGACGGAGATGTTGTCGCGGAAGCCATCATGGGATTTACGATAATGTCCGGCCTTACCCTTGATTCGGAGGAGAAAAAATGAGTCTGCAAATACATCCCACCGCCATTGTATCGAGCGACGCCATTCTTGGGGAGGACGTCATTATAGGGCCTTACTGTATCGTTGACGGCAAAACCGAAATAGGAGACAGAACGGAACTCAGAGCCTATGCGAGAATTTGTGACTATACCAAAGTCGGCTCAGACTGTGTATTCCACGAGCACGCCGTAATAGGCGGCGCCCCTCAGGATCTCGGCTATCGCGGAGAAGAGTCATGGGCTATAGTGGGAAACAATGTTGTCTGCCGCGAGTTTGTAACTATAAACAGAGCAACAGGCGAGGGAGAAATCACATCGGTAGGAGACGGATGCTTCATCATGGAAGGGGTGCATCTTGCCCATAACGTGAGAATAGGCAGAGAGTGTACCATAGCGAATAAAGCCGGACTTTCAGGTCATGTTCATGTAGGCGATTTCGTTGTAATAGGCGGCATGACAGGCTTTCACCAGTTCGCTCATGTAGGCTCCTACTGCATGGTAGGCGGACTTTCCAGGATAATACAGGACATACCGCCCTATATGTTGGCAGCCGGTGTTCCGCTTAGAGTATATGACATTAACAGAGTAGGACTTCGCCGTCGTGACATATCATCCGAAACCAGAAGGCAGATAAGAGATATGTACAGGATTATATACAACAGCGGCCTTACAGTAAAAGACGGAGTTGCTCATGTGGCAGCGAAATATCCCGACAATGAAGCGGCAAATATGATTGTCGGCTTTGCGGCAGAATCGATAAGAGGTTTTACCCCCAGAATGACTCAGGATTGGCAGAGCAAGGGTGAGGATAAGAAAATTGATTAAGCTTTTCGCTCTGGATGTTGACGGAACTTTAACCGACGGCGGAGTATATATGGACGGCCGCGGCGGAGAGTTCAAACGTTTCGACATACAGGACGGATACGGACTTGTGCAGCTCTTAAACAAGGGCATAAAGGTTGTCTTTATCAGCGGAAGATTCTCCGCCGCTACGGCTCAGAGAGCCGAGGATCTTCATATCACTCTTTGTGTGCAGGGCTCAAAAAATAAAATAAAAGATTTAACGGAAATTGCGGCAAAATTCGGAGTGAAGCAGGAAGAAACAGCGTATGCCGGTGATGACATTCCCGACATAGAGTGTCTTCTCTGGTCTGCAATAGGCATGGCTCCCGCCAATGCTGTGGAGAAAGTAAAAGCCTCTGCCAATTGGATATCGAAGTTTGGCGGAGGAAACGGAGCAATCCGTGAGTGCGCCGAACACATACTTATGATAAATGGTGACAATGAGTGACACAAAAAAAATTTAGTACGGATATCTTTAAATTAAAAGCACTCGACAGATTTATATTGGGCGAGCTGATGGGGCCGTTCTTTTTCGGAATGGTCGCATTTACGATAATACTTGTGGCAGGCAGCCTGCTCTTTAAGATGGCTGACCTGGTCATTCAGCGCGGTGTCTCTCTTGGAATAGTAGTAAGGCTCTTCCTTTACTACCTTCCCAGGCTGGTTGCATTTACCATACCGATGAGCTGTCTTTTGGCGGCCCTGTTAGGTTTCGGAAAGCTATCGGCGAACTCAGAGCTTGTCGCACTCAAATCTGCGGGGTTGTCATTTCAGCGCATAATCAGACCTGTGATAATGGCATCGTTTCTCATATCGATATGCGCGTTTTTTGTCAATGAGACGCTTGTACCGATAAGCGAGAGAGCAGCTTCAAATGTCATGGTCTACGAAGTTTTCAAAGAGTCGCCTCCCGTCTTTAAAGAGAAAATATTTCTGAAGGAAGAGGGCGGAGGCGCGCTCAAAAGAGTTATATACATAAACAAGATGAAGATCAGCACGGGCGATATGCAGGAGATTGTTATAGAAGAATTTGATCAGGGAAGGCTGAGCCGCATAGTTTCCGCCAAATCGGCAAAATGGGTCAGCGGCAGTTGGTGGATCGAGGACGGCAACGTCTTTGAGATAAATAAAGCCGCAGATGTTAACCACCTCTTTAAGTTTGACAAACAGGAACTTACTCTGAATTTAAACCCGGGAGAGATAGCGCGCTCTTCCGATTCACCGGATGAGATGACCATACCCGAGCTCTATGCCGCCATAAAGCTTGCTGAGCGAAACGGCACGGATGCAGGGCCTCTGTGGATGATTTTAAATCTGCGAATATCTGTTCCGTGGGCATGTATGGTTCTGGCTCTTGTCGGAGCGGCTCTGGGAAGCCGTCCTCAGCGCTCCAGCTCCGGTGTTGGGCTTGGACTGAGCGTAATCATAGTTTTCGTATACTACGTCATCATGTCCTTCACAAGCTCTCTGGGAGAGGCCGCGTATATTCCGCCCTTCATAGCGGCATGGATTGCCAATATCACGTTCTTGATAATAGGCACGATATTGTGCAAAAGGGCCAATAAACTGGGATAAAAAAAGAGCGGTTCTCATGCGAAAGAGAACCGCTCTTTTCATATTGTGCTATACGAGTGTCAGAGTTCCGTCCCCTTTGATAAACTTTCCTATCGTTACGGAGTCTCCGAAACCGCCCGCCGTGAGTTCCGAGAGCAGTTCGGCCTCATAGTCGGCAGGGATTGATATCAGCAGTCCTCCCGATGTCTGAGGGTCGAAGGCCAGGTCATCGGCGAAGCGTCCTCTTTTTGACTTATTGATAACTTTGCCGCCTATGTGCTGCTTATTGGCATAAGAACCCGCCGGGATAAGCCCCATGTTTGACATCTCTTTTATGCCCGGCAGAAGAGGCAGTTTTTCTATATCAACTTCCACAGAGACGCCCTCCGACGGCAAGTCGAGAACGTGCCCCGCAAGGCCGAATCCCGTAACATCGGTGCAGGCTGTGATCTTTCCCCTTATCTTGTCAGAGAGAATGGGAGGAACAGAGTTTAATTTTGCCATGCTTCGCGTCACAGTTTCAGTGTCGGAAGATGAGAAAAGCCCCGCCTTTATCGCCGTTACCGCTATGCCTGTCCCTATCGGTTTTGTCAGAATAAGAACGTCTCCTTGCTCTGCCGTGCCCACTTTCCACATCTTGTCCGATTCTACTTCGCCGAATACGACAAGACCGTATTTTGGCTCATCATCCTGTACGCTGTGACCGCCCGCAAGCATTGCACCAGCTTCGCACACTTTTGAAGCTCCTCCGTTCAGAATTTCTTTAAGAACGGATATAGGTTCGCAGGCAGTCGGGAAGCAGACGACATTCAGCGCGATTATCGGTCTGCCTCCCATAGCGTAGACATCGCTTATGGAATTTGCCGCCGCTATCTCACCGAACATGCGCGGGCTGTCTACTACAGGTGTTATAAAGTCTATGGTGAGTATGCCGACACGCTTTTCGTCTATCTTCCAAAGAGCCGCATCCTCGCCTCTGTTCCACGAGGCAAGAAGTTCTTCGTTTCTTATTACAGGCAGGTCTTTTAATATTTGGTCCAGCTCCGCCGGCCCTATTTTGGCCGCTCAGCCGCTGGTTTTTGCGCGTTCCGTAAGTCTCACTGCGAAAACTCCTTTCTTATTTCAGACGAAGATGGTGGACATCCGCTGCGGCGAAAATTGTCTCTTTGCCGTCTATATCAACTATAAGAGCACCTTGTTCCGTCACTCCGGATGCTGTCCCGCAAAATTCCTCTTCATCCTGTATTACTCTGACACTTTTTCCGATTGTCGCACAAACTTTTCTGTAAAGCGAGAGTAAATTAGCTGTCCCGTCCTTTGCGGATATATTTTCCGTAAGTGAGGAAAATTCGGAAAGTATTTCAAGAAGCATCTCTGTCCTCGACGCATCTTTGCCGGTCTCTATCTTAACAGATGTTGCGATATTCGCTATGTCCTCCGCTATATCCGCAATTTCCGTATTTACATTGATTCCTATGCCTGTAACGGCATAGTATATGCGGTCAGTCTCTCCCGCAGCTTCGCTTAGGATGCCGCATATTTTTCTGCCGTTCACAAGAATGTCGTTGGGCCATTTTAATTCCGCTTCGACAGAGTAGCTATTCTTTAGGACATTTCTTACCGCTATGCCCGCCGCGAGGTTTAAAAGCTGGACCTCGCCTGGGCGCAGTTCCGGTCTCAGGAGTATAGAGAACATAAGATTCTTTCCCTTTGCATTGTGCCAGACTCTTCCTCTTCTGCCCCTTCCCTCGGTTTGCTCATCCGCAGCAACGACTATGCCCTGAGGTGCGTCCTGCATCGCGAGTTTCTTCAGCACTTTCTGTGTTGAACCTACTTCCGGAAAATAAAGCATCGTATGAAAGAGAGACGAAGATGCAAGCCTGTGGTTTATATATGTAGGGCTCAGTGATTCGGGAGCGCGGAGGGAATTTAAAATATATCCCTTCTGAGGTATAGATTTTATATCTATACCTTCATCGCGAAGCGCGTTGACCAGTTTAAAAACAGCCTGTCTTGATGAATGCAGCTCTTCGGTAAGCACTGAGCTGGGAACTACCGCATCCTGTGATGCGGCCAATATTGCATATAATTTTTGACGGCTGGATGACTCGTCGCAGATTGCCATGGTTTTCACTCCATTTTATATGAGATGTCAAACTAAAAAGTCTCCGTAAAAAAACTATTCGATTTTACACTCTAAACGTATATAATTAAAGTTCAAATGCAGTAACAGGAGGGGTTCAAATGGTAGTACTTCCGGTAACGACTGTCATGACCGACTTGCGTTCGTCTTTTGACGAATTGCGTGAAAGTCTTTGACCTGGTTTCCATCGAAAAAAGAATAGAAGAGCTTCACAAAGAGACAGAACAGCCCGATTTTTGGAACACTGCGGATGCGCAGACAGTTTCCCGCGAGTTGGCAAGGCTTCAGGGACGCAAGGATAAGTATGAGGTCTCGGAAACAGAAACGGAAGATTTGGAAGTATTGGCGGAAATGCTTGGTGAAAGCAATGACGAGGAACTTTTGAACGAGTTTTATAAAAGAGCTTCGGAACTGCAAAAAGATATAGAGGCATATCAAACACTGATACTGCTAGACGGCGAGTACGATACAAGCGACGCTATAATGACCGTCCATGCGGGAGCGGGAGGTCTTGATTCACAGGATTGGGCCGAGATGCTCTACCGTATGTATATGAGGTGGGCTGAAGATCACGGCTATTCAATCAAGCTTATCGACGAGCTTCCCGACCAAGAGGCAGGCATAAAGAGCGTGACAATATCCATAAACGGAGACTATGCCTACGGATATCTCAAAGGCGAGCAGGGAGTTCACCGCCTTGTGAGAATATCGCCATTCGACTCCGCAAAACGCCGCCACACAAGTTTTGCTTCCGTTGAAGTAATGCCCGTGCTTCCCGACAGCGTAGAAGTGGAGATAAGGCCCGAGGATCTGAAAATGGATACTTTCAGGTCAAGCGGAGCGGGCGGGCAGTATGTAAACATGACTGACTCTGCCGTTAGAATCACGCACATACCGTCGGGAATTATAGTAAGCTGTCAGACAGAGCGATCTCAGCACATGAACAGAGCTACTGCAATGCAGGTGCTTCGTTCCAAACTCTTTGAAAAGACACTGAGAGAACGGCAGGATCAGATTGACAATATCCAGGGTGAAAAGAGGACGATATCATGGGGCAGCCAGATACGTTCATACACACTCCAGCCCTTCCAGCTTATAAAAGACCACCGCTCGGGATGTGAAATAGGCAATGTGCAGTCTGTGCTGGACGGAGATATTGACGAGCTTATAATGAGTTTTCTGCGATTTCAGAAGACAGGGAAACAGGCCTCAAACGGGAGTGACAAATAAAATGATAAGAAAAATATTTATGTCCTTGATGCTGATATTGGTTATAGCCATGCCGTCAAGTGCGGATGCCGCAACTAAAACATTCGTCCCGAATGTTCCCATAATGCCGCTCAAACAGCTTAAACCCGGAATGATGGGAATGGCTTACACTGTTGTACAGGGAAAAGAGATAACCTCCTTTAAAGTGACTGTGATAGGGGTAATCCCCAGAAAGACAAGCCCGAAGAATCTTATCCTATTCCGCATCGAGGACAAAAAAGTTGTGGATAACGGCGGTGTCGCCGCTGGGATGAGCGGCTCTCCCATATATGTGAACGGAAAGCTTATAGGCGCAATAGGATACAGTTGGTCATTCTCGGAGAGAAGTCTCGGACTTGCAACTCCTATAGAGGAGATGACAAAGGCTTTCTCATGGCCCGAAAAGCTGCCGTCCATTGCTCCGTCTGCGCCTATTCCGTCCGAGCCGGTAAGCCCCGACAAGCCAGTATCGCAGGATGTAAAGAGCGAAGATGCCAAGATTGAGGTATCGGCGGACGCTGCGGAGAGCGATAAAGAATCAAGCACGGATGTGAAAGTAAGCGAAGACGCAAAAGTAAGCGAAGAAAAAATCGTAACAATATCCGAAGAATCTTTGAAGAGAAAGCCTCTCAAACTTGATGAACTAATGGACAGGAAATTTACACCACTTGCTATGCCCCTTCTGGTTGACGGCGTCAGCCCGAGAGTGACGTCAATGCTTGAAAAGAAGCTTGGGCAGACATTGATACCGCTCGGAGCTTCGGGAAACTCATCTGCAAACAGCAATCTGAAAAAGACTCTAAAACCCGGTGCCGCAATGGGCGTTGCTCTTGCCTGGGGAGATTTTCAGATGGGAGGAATCGGCACATTGAGCGCTGTTGACAAGCAGGGCAATTTTCTGGCATTCGCTCATCCGATGATGAACTACGGAGCTGTTGCCTATCCTCTGACAGACGCGGAAATAGTCAAGATAATACCGAGCAGCGAACACTCCTTCAAGCTCGGATATATGGGAGATATCATAGGAATCGTCACTCAGGACAGACCCGAGGCGATAGCGGGACACATGGGCAAACTCGCCGCGGCGTCGAGCTATACCGTCAGGTTCAACGATGTGGACACAAAGAGAAGCAGTGTCAAAAGATTCCAGACCGTGGCCGACCCGTTTATAGGCCCATCCCTGGGCTCACTTGGAATACTCGGAATTATCGATGACCAGTGGGGCAGGTCAGGCGAGGGAACAGCCATGATAAAATACCGTTTTTCGGGCGGAAATCTCCGTAACGGATGGGAAAGAAGCAACATATTCTTCTCAGACAAAGATATAATCTCCTCTTTGGTAAAAGAATTTGACGACTTGGCTAAAATATTCTCATTGAACCAGTTCCAAGAGATAAGGCCGTTCGGTGTTGACGTCTCCGTGGAGATGACCCGTGACCCAAGGGTTGTATTTATCGAAAAGATGGTAATTGTCGATAAAAAAGAATTTTATAAACCCGGAGAGAAAGTTACTGTGGAACTTACTCTGAGACCTTGGCGCAAGAGACCCAAAGTTCAGCGAGTAACATTAAACGTTCCCAAAAAGGCGGCAGGCTTCTGTGAGATAACCGTGAGAGGCGGAGGAATAGAAGAACCCGACTCCGAATCCCTTGCGGCGGGACTGCGTTCTATCACGAATTTGAAAGACCTGCTTAAAGAGATGAGCGTAAAAGAATCCAACAACCAGATTATAGTTTCTCTCGACGGGCCGCAGGATAAATTAAAAGGCAAAGATCCCAAGGCAATGGCAGCCATGTCGCCCGAAGATTTCCTCGACGACAGACTGATGAGCGAGATACTCAAAGAACGTTTTGACGAGGGGTCTATGAGAATAATAGACACCAACTACTATGTTGAGGGCGTGCTCAGAAAGTTTATCAAAGTAAAGAACTCCGAAGCCGAACAGGAAGCAGAGATCGGAATTGACGAGGGCGAAGAGACGGAGACAGCGCCAAAACACGGAAGAGAGGAAACAAAGCCTAAAACCAGAGGCGAAGAAGATCCCGAACTTCCGGAGCTCATGCTTAACATAAGAAGATAGAAAAAAATCCCGGCCTTAAAAGCCGGGATTTTTTATAAAAACTAGAAGAAAAATATTATAAGCAGACAGAGGGAATATGAGACAAAAAGCGAAATAAACACGGCGGCGGAGAGCATGTCTTTTGCCATGCGGACATCTTCGCGGTATGTTGCGCCCAGCATCAAGTCTACAACAGTCTCCAAAGCGGTGTTAATCAGTTCCACTATTATGGGAATGAGGGAGAGCAAAAATACAGCCGCGATGCGCGGTAGAGGCAGACCGTGCCCGACGGCCAGAATAAGCACTATTAGAGCTCCTTTTGCCTCGTTTCTTATGGCTTTCTCCGATATAAAGGCATCACGCAGGCCGTGGAGAGAGTATGAAGTTTTGTCTTTTAAAGAGCTGTTTTTCCATTCCGGCATTTTGTATCACCTTTATCCGAGTATTAAGCGCATCAGGCTACGGATCTATTATATATCAGATAGCGGCAATTAGTCTTTATAATTGCGAAGCGAGAGAGTGAAGAGTGTCCGCCTTGCGAGTTTCATAAGATTTTTTGACGGACTGAAAAAGGTATACTACAATAGTAGGGTTATTGATGTCAAACATTAAAGCATATCTCAGGAGGTGGAAAATGAAACTTTCTGCTGTTGTTCACAATATAGAGAAGAGAATCCCGAGAAATTGGGCGGAAGATTGGGATAACACGGGGCTTGCCTTCGGCACACCTGCTTCCGACATAAAAGAAATAGCGTTGGCTCTTGATGTAACGGAGCAGACTGTCTCCGATGCATCCAAGTTTTCACAGCTCCTTGTGACGCACCACCCGATAATATTCCGCGCCATGAAGTCCATTGTCACAGATAAACCTGCGGCAAGGGCTATTGCGAATGCCATAAAGCACGACATTGCTCTCTATTCGCTTCATACGAATTGGGACTCATCTCCCGAAGGAGTTAATGTAATATTGGCGGATCTGCTCGGACTGAGAGACGCTGAACCATTGGAAGAGCCCAAGTACAAAAACGGAGCGTTCGGAATAGGAGCGTTCGGCTCATTCGACACTCCCTTGATTATGACAGAGTGCATACAACTCCTTAAAGAGCGATGGCGGGTTTCCGATATTGCTGCATTCGGAGATAGAAAGAGAGTTATACGCAAAATTGCGATAGGCGGAGGCTCATGCGGCGACATGTGGCAGAGGGCGCTGGACAAAGGCGCGGATCTGTTTATAACATCCGACATATCGTACCACCACAGACAGGACGCTCTGAGCATGGGGCTTAACCTTATAGAGACGGATCACGGGGAGACAGAGAGGCTTTCTCTTCCCGCGCTTAAAAAAATAATAGAAAAAGAGACCTCTCTTCCCGTAACGATAATAGAGGAAGAGCCGGTCAAAAGAATATGACAGGAGTCGTGAACGTAATGGACGAAAAAAAGAGAATTTTCAGCGGCATGAGACCGACAGGCAAACTTCACTACGGACATATGGCAGGCGCGCTGATAAACTGGGTAAAACTCCAGGAAGAATACAACTGCTTTTTCGGAATAGTGGACTGGCATGCTATGATGTCAGACTATGCCGATGTCAGCAAAGTGAAATCAAACTGCCGTGAAATACTCCTAGACTGGCTTGCCGTGGGCGTAGACCCAAATAAGGCGGCTATATTTATACAGTCCCACGTAAAACAGCACGCGGAGATACATCTTGCCCTCTCCATGATTACCCCGCTCGGCTGGCTGGAACGCTGCCCGACATACAAGGAGCAGATACTCAACCTTCAGAACAAAGACCTCTCGACCTATGCGTTCCTAGGCTATCCCGTACTCATGGCGGGGGATATCCTCCTTTATAAATCATTTGCCGTTCCAGTCGGAGAGGACCAGAGCGCTCATCTTGAACTGAGCCGCGAAGTTGTAAGACGCTTTAACAATTTCTACGGAGAAGTTTTTCCCGAGCCTCAGACACTGCTCACTCCTACCGCAAAAATGCCTGGTACGGACGGACGTAAGATGAGCAAGTCATACGGCAACGCTCTGAATATAGCGGATGACATGGAGACAGTGTGGGGCAAACTGCGCACAATGACCACAGACCCCGCGCGCGAACGCAGGACAGACCCGGGTACACCCGAGAAGTGCCCCGTGTGGGATATACAGAAGTTCTTCAACAAAGACCCGCAGGAACTGCTCGAGATACACGAGGGATGCACGAAGGCAGGCATAGGCTGTGTCGACTGCAAGAAAAAACTCATGGTACATCTCGAAAAGATGATGGCGCCAATTCGCGAGCGCCGCGCGGCGTTTGAAAACCGCGAAGACGATTTAAGACAGATACTCGAGTCCGGCGCGGCACGTGCGCGCAAAGTCGCGGAAGAGACAATGGAAGATGTCTACAACGCCATGGGAATACTCCACTAAGAGGCAGAATTGACAGAACATAACACGGAAAATAAACATGAAGAAACAACAGAGGACAGGAGGGGCTTTGAGGTTCGCCTTGAAGCCTTTTCCGGTCCTCTTGACCTTTTGTGCCACCTTGTCGAGAGCCGCGAGGTAGACCCCTCAAAGCTGAACCTTACGGAGCTTGTCTCGCAGTACGTATCCTTTCTTGTAAACAGCGGCAGAACCTCTCTTAACGATATGGCGGAATTTTTTTCCTTCGCAAGCCGCCTTCTGCTGAGAAAAGTCCACTCACTGTTTCCGTCCCAGCTATCGGAGGAGGAAGAGAGCCCAGATGAGATATATGAAGACACGGAAGAAGAGCTGCTGCGCCTTTTAGAGGCTTTTCGCCCATACAGAAACGCGGCATCACACCTTGCGGAACTTCAGTCTCGGAGGGAACGCTGCTTTACTAGAATCTCCGACGAAGATGCTGCACCCTTCTACGATCTGGGTGACCTCTACGGGCTCGCTTCCAAGTGGTGGGAGCTGCTCGACAGGTATAACGAGAGCAGAAGAAACTCATCATACGAAGATGAAGACCCTTGGGACGACATACCGGACGCAGTGCCGGAGGAACGTAAGGTTGAACAGATAATGGACGAACTTATGTGCCGCATAAAGGACAAAAAAATCACATTAAGAGAAATACTGACGGAACGGGATAAAAAAATACTGATAGTAACTCTGCTCGCACTTCTTGAAATGTCGCGTCTCGGCATGATAAACCTAACGCAGAGCGAAACTCTGGGGGATGTTGAAATTGTCTCTGCCTGAAATAAAAGATAACGAAATGGGACTTCTCGAAAGACAGATAGAGGCGATGCTCTTTGTCTCTCCTCAGCCCGTCTCATCGCAGGAACTGGCGTCACATCTCGGTGTTACCGCCGAAAGAGCGGAAAAAGGCGTAAAAATAATCAAAGAACTCTATAAAACCGGGCATGGCCTCACAATACTGAATCATGCCGGAGGATGGCAGATGGCTACTGCTTCGGATTTGGCGGACACCGTGGAGAGCTTTGCCAACATCGTGGCTTTACAGCGTGTCAGGCTGAGCCGCGCCGCGCTCGAAACACTCTCTGTAATAGCCTACAATCAGCCCGTAACGCGCTCCGAGATAGAAGACATCCGCTCTGTTCGCTGTGACAGAGTTGTCGATACACTGCTCAAACACGGCCTTGTAAGAGTGGCGGGAAGAAAAAAAAGCATGGGATCCCCACTTCTTTTCAGAACAACCGACAGGTTCCTTGAAATATTTGGGCTGTCCGGAATAAATGCACTCCCTACACTCGAAGAACTCAGAGAGAGCGGCGGAGAAGAAAACTACAATGATGCCTTTGCCCTTATGAACGGCAGAGGTGCGGAGGCTGAAGAAGATGAACGGTAAAGAAACAATCAGACTTAACAGATTTCTTGCCATGTGCGGCATAGGTGCGCGGCGCAAAGTCGAAGAGTACATAACTGCGGAAAGAGTGACAATAAACGGAGAAGTCGTGACAGAACCGGGGCGGCAGGTCGCACCGTCGGACAGAGTTACATTCGACGGAGCGGAAGTGTCTCCGGTGACACTGACATATCTTATATACCATAAACCTAAAGGGCTGCTCTGTGCAGTGGAAGACAGCCGTGAGCAGACAATAATAGACGTACTGCCCACATCGATGGACCATCTCCGCCTATTCCCCGTGGGGCGTCTCGACCGTGACAGCGAAGGGCTCATTATACTGACAAACGACGGGATGTTCTCCCAGGAGCTCATACACCCGAGCAACGGAACTTCCAAGACATACGAAGTCGAGCTTCGCAAGCCGCTTGATGAAGAAAAACTCATAGAGTGGACAAAGGGAGTAGTCGTAGAAGACAGACTGCTCAAGCCCCTGAGCGTGAAGAGAATAGGCTGGAAGCCCCTGCACTGCTGGTTTGAAGTGGTGCTCGGCGAAGGCATAAAGCGCGAGATACGCATGATGGCGAGGGCATTGGACAATGACGTTCGAAGACTTCTGAGGCGCAAAATAGGAAAACTCGAACTCAAAAATCTGGCTGCGGGAGAATTTATATCCGTATCCAAAGAAGAGCTGTGGAGCTATATAAGAAACGGTAAAATAGTCTAAAATATCATTGCAATAAACTTAAAATTGCAATACACTTCAGAGAAGCAGTTATCCTAATTTCACAAAGGAAGTGGCGCAATGAATTGTCTTCAGATTATGGCGGTAAGAGTTGCACAGAGAGAGTCAACGGCACTTGAGGTTCAAAAGCTTTTGACGGAGTACGGCTGCTCCATAAAGACAAGACTTGGACTTCACGACCAGATGGACGGAACATGCTCCCCTCACGGTCTTCTGATTCTTCAGCTCATATCTTCCGAAGAAACATCCAAAGAACTTGCATGCAAACTCAACGCAATTTGCGGAGTCAAAGCGCAGCTTGTAGACCTTTCGGAATAACTATTTGAAAATTTTAAAAAATGCGGTGCGGCGGATACATTTCGCGGCACCGCATTTTTTATCCGCTTATGGCCGCAAGTGTTATTGCTTATAAATCATACTCAATATATAGGCAAGATTACAGTCGTTATTTATTTTTGAATATTTGCTAAATGGTTAAAACTACGTGGATATTTCCTTTATAACAAGTTAGTCTCATTTCAGACAGAGGCGGAACTCTTTGAAGCGGATCTTTATATGGGAGAACGCTATATTAAAGGAGGAAAAATTTATGAACAGCAAAGAAGCAAAAGTGAAGAAAATCAGAGGAAGCTCCAATGTTGCATATCTCGGCCGCGCACTTGATGAAATGGTTTACAGCTTTATGGAGGAACACAAGATAGACGGTCTTTCCCTTGCCATTGTTCAAGCACCTTATATCCCCAGAAGCGTGGGATATGGTGTTTCAGATACCAAACACAGGACTCTTGCGTCTGTAAACACGCTTTGGCCTGCCGGGCAGATATCTCAGGCATTTGCCGCGGTAGCGGTGATGCAGCTTGTCGAGCAGTCAAAAATATCGCTTGACGACAAAGCCGTAAAATACATTCCGGAACTCCCCGCGTCATGGGCGGATATCACCGTTCTACAGCTTCTCAGGCATGCATCGGGGCTTCCCGACTACCGCAGCAGCTCGGCCCCGAACACAAGCGCAGAGTTGAAATTTGCGGAAATAGTCGCTCTGATAAAGGATGCGGCTTTGAAATTTACTCCTGGCACGGAAGCAGAAAGAAGTGCGACAAACTTCCTTTTGCTTACCGAAATTGTGGAACGTGCATCGGGAATGTCCTACCGAAATTTTGTAAATAAAAACCAGATAGAATATCTGGGATTGAAGCACACTGCTTTTGCGGAAGATTTTTCAAAATTAAATTATGAAAATCTCGCCGAATCGGAAGGCGTACATCAGCTGTTTAAGAAAGACATGCTCTATGTCAACCCCGCAGAGCCCGCAAAAAGCTATGACAGCGAAGGAAAAGAAATTCTCCCCATTCCCTCATCCGCCCTCAGAGGCTTTTCGGATATATGGGCAAGCGCTCAGGACATATCATTCTGGGATATAGCTCTTGCCGGTTCAATACTGATACATTCTCCCGAAAACAGAAGCATAGTCTATGCTCCTTGGACTCTTCCTGACGGGCGCACAGTTCCTGCCTCCGCAGGCTGGCAGTTCTATGCCCACAGCGGCTTCATGGACATTAAAGGCTCGATACCGGGATACTCGTCCTACCTCAGCCGCTTTACAGATCCTGCCGAACTTGTATGCGTAACATTGCTCGCCAATAAAGATGGCATCGACTTTACAAGCCTTGCGCGCAGGATAGCCGGAGCTTTCGGAGACCTTCTGTCGACAAATTACGATGACAACAAGCTCTTCCTCTATGAAGGTCAGCTTCCTGTCGATGCGACAGTCAAACGCCTCGAAAAACTTTTGAGCGAGAAAAACATCCCCATCTTTGCGAAATTCAACCATGCGAAGAATGCAGAGGAAGCAGGACTTTCACTGCGCCCCACCACCGTGCTCGTATTCGGTGCCCCGAAAGTAGGAACAGCTCTTATGCAGGCAGATCAGAGCGTATCTCTTGAGCTGCCGATAAAAATATCTGTTTGGGAAGATGAGAAGGGCAGCACATGGCTTGCTTTCCCTCGTATAGGCAGACTTATGGCGGACTATTCACTCGAAGCCCATCCCGTGTCGGCAAAGCTTGAAATGCTGCTCGAAGAGCTGGTGCGCAAAGCGGGAGACTTCTACGCATAAGAGGACGAGCTGATATGTCGGAAGATTACTCAGGGTTTACGGAGGAAAGAACGTTAAGGGATTGTCTTGCTCTCGACAGGACAGTCATGGCCAATGAGAGAACGCTGCTTTCCTACATACGTCTGTTTGTAGGGCTTATGGCTGCCGGAGCGGGAATGGCCAAAGTTTTCCCCGATTCACGCTTCTATATGGCTATAGGAATCACCTTCACAGTATCATCATGGGTATTTCTCATTATAGGCATCTATCGCTGGAGTGTTATGAAAAACAAGCTTGCGACTGTAAACCACTGCACTGAGCACCTACAAAACCACTCTTAAAATCACGGCAAACAAATATGACCGCCGATACTGTTCGGCGGTCATATTATCATTATGGCATCGTTTCAATGACTACATTATGCAAAACGCTGAAGGATATAACGTTAATAAAAAATCAAGCCTCCGAAGAGGCTTGATTAGGAATTTTGGTGGAGACGCGGAGATTCGAACTCCGGTCCAACAGGGGCCAATCTGGGAGGCACTACGAGCGTAGTCTTTGATTTCATCTTAGAACTTCATCTCCCAAAGACAGGATATGAAATTCCCAGCCTTCCCTAGAGTCTCGGATTTCTTCCAGAAAGCTCTGAAGAAACCCCAGTCATCTTTGTGACGCCCTTCTGCAGCCCGATGACGGAAGCCACAGAGAGCGCGCTACTTAAAACTAAGCAGCGAGTGCGTAATCGTTATTGACGATTATTGTTTTGGAGCCGGATTAACGAGGATTCCCCATCCTCGGCCCGCTCCTCCCGATCCTCCAACCTGCTGTCGAAACCATACGTCCCCTTATAATGCGCCGATGCGCTTTGTCAAAAAACTAGTCGTTTCCTCGTACCTTTCGGCGGATGGCTCTGTCCATCTCTCTTGCCGCATCTTTTTCTGCTGCTGTATCGCGCTTATCGTGAAGCTGTTTGCCTTTTGCTATAGCAAGCTCACACTTTGCCCAGCGTCCGTTCTTTATGTATATTTTCAAAGGAACCAAGGTTAATCCTTTTTCCCTTGTCTTTGAGAGCAGTTTTCTTATTTCGGATTTATGAACGAGAAGTTTTCTTGGTCTAAGCGGTTCTTTGTTGTAATAGCTTCCCTTTTCATATGGTGATATGTGCACATTGTACAGCCACAGCTCACCGTTTTCCACTCTTGCGAATCCGTCTTTAAGGTTTGCATGTCCTTCTCTTACGGATTTTATCTCTGTTCCGGATAGGACTATGCCTGTCTCGAATGATTCTATTATAAAATATTCATGACGTGCTTTTCTATTTTGGGCAACTGTCTTATCTTCAGGCATAATCTCACCTCGGAGAGACTATAGCAAAAAGAGCAGGATTAGTCAAATGTGTATTAATACGTAATTTTATATTTTTGCTTATTTTTGATATTTAATGTGGCGTAAAATAGAGCGTTCCGTTATAATACTACAATAAAATCATTCTTAATTTAGTGGAAGGGGGAACAAAGTTGATAATCACGAAGGAAATAGATTATGCAATCAGGATGCTGATGGTGCTTGCCGACAAGGAACAGCACAGCGTCCAAAATATGAGTGAAACTGAAGATGTACCTTGCCACTTTGCATATAAGATAATAAAGAAGCTTGAAAAAGCCGACATTCTTACAATATATAGGGGCGTAAACGGCGGATGTGTATTGACGGCGGATTTGTCAAAGGTCTCCCTCTTTGATATCTTTTCGATTATGGGAGAGGAACGTCTCATAACAGCATGCGTTGGGCGCAACCATGAGTGCCGGTGGAATATAAGCCACGACCATGCCTGCACGGTTCACAAGCATTTGTGCAAAATGCAGACAGAGCTTGACAATGAAATGAAAAATTCATTCATCAGTGATTTGCTTGTCGACATTTAAAATTTCATAGTATTCTCAAAATTAATTTCTGTCTAATGCAGAAATTAATTTTTAACCATAAATTAGACAAAAAATATCTACAAAAGGGAGGCTATTTTAATGAATCAGTGTTTCGGATGCAGCACATGCAGCAGCGCGGATAAACCTCTTGAGGAGTATATACGTTCTCTGCCTATGCAGACTTCGCACCATCGCGTAGAGGGGCAGTCGGTTAAATGCGGTTTCGGTCTTCAGGGTGTTTGCTGCAGGCTATGTTCCAACGGCCCGTGCAGAGTTACGCCGGAGGCACCTAAAGGTATTTGCGGCGCTTCCGCTGATGTAATAGTCGCACGCAATTTCCTGCGTGCCGTAGCGTCAGGCTCAGGCTGTTATATTCATATTGTGGAGAATACAGCGTTGAATTTAAAGAATACCGCTCTTGCGAAGGGTGTCATAAAGGGCGAAAATGCTTTGAACCATCTTTGTGAAATTTTTAGCGTGACTGGCGCCGATAAGTACGAGAAGGCCCTTGCCGTTGCTCAGGCCGTGCTGGATGATGTTTACAGACCTGAGTACGAGAAGATGAAGCTGACGGAGAATATGGCTTATGCTCCTCGCTTCAAGAGGTGGCAGGAGCTCAATATTCTTCCGGGCGGCGCGAATGCGGAGATAGTGAAGGGTGTTGTAAAGTGTTCTACGAACCTTAACTCAGACCCGGTGGATATGCTTTTAACATGCCTTAAGCTTGGAATTTCTACAGGTATATATGGTCTGACTCTTACCAATCTTCTGAACGATGTTATGCTGGGAGAGCCGGAAATTCGCCCCGCCCCCGTCGGGCTGGGCGTTATCGACCCCGATTATATAAATATTATGATTACGGGCCATCAGCACTCGTCTTTCTCATATCTTCAGGACAGGCTTGTCGAGCCGGACGTGGCCGCAAAGGCTAAGGCCGCGGGAGCAAAGGGCTTCCGTCTAGTGGGCTGTACATGCGTGGGGCAGGATTTGCAGCTTCGCGGAGCTCACTATACGGAGGTTTTTACGGGGCATGCCGGCAATAACTATACTTCCGAGGCAGTGCTTGCAACAGGAGCGATAGATGCTGTCCTCTCTGAATTTAACTGCACTCTTCCTGGAATTGAGCCTATATGCGACGAACTTCAGATATTGCAGATATGTCTTGATGATGTTGCAAAGAAGGCGAACGCCGAGTATAAGCCGTTTGTCTTTGCCACTCGCGAAGCCGACAGCGATGCGATTATAGACGAAATTACAGCGGCCTATGTAAAACGCCGCGGCAATGTGCCTCTGAACCTTATGCCCAAGCATGGCAATACGAACACAATAACGGGAGTCTCCGAAGTATCCCTTAAAAAATTTCTTGGCGGAAATTGGAAGCCTCTTATTGATCTTATTGTTGCCGGCGAGATTAAAGGAGTTGCCGGTGTTGTCGGATGCTCAAATCTCACCTTCGGCGGGCATGACGTACTCACGGTAGAACTTACAAAAGAGCTTATAAAAAGGGATATTATTGTGCTCTCCGCAGGCTGCTCTTCGGGCGGTCTTGAAAACTGCGGTCTTATGACTCCCGAAGCGGCAGAGCTTGCAGGGCCAAAACTCAAAGCGATATGCAAGTCATTAGGCATTCCGCCTGTGCTTAACTTCGGCCCGTGTCTTGCGATAGGCAGACTTGAGATTGTGGCTACAGAGCTTGCGGAGGCTATCGGCATTGACCTTCCTCAGATGCCTCTTGTCCTCTCCGCTCCGCAATGGCTTGAAGAACAGGCACTGGCGGACGGAGCTTACGGGCTTGCTTTGGGGCTTCCTCTTCACCTCGGAGAGCCGCCCTTTATCACAGGCAGCTCATTGGTTACAAAAATATTGACGGAAGATATGAAATCCCTTACGGGAGGGCAAGTAATTATTGACCCTGACGGTGCGTCGGCGGCGGACAAACTTGAAAAAATAATTATAGAAAAACGCGCGGCACTGAATATATAGGACGGAGGCGCATAAAAATGAGACGTATTTTTATTGACGCTGACAAGTGTGACGGATGCAAAAACTGCTCTGTCGCCTGTATGGATGCTCACAGAGCGGATGGTGTTTCGGATATATACTCCGTAGACCTTTCGGATCCGGCAAACGAGAGCCGCAACTTTATTTTGCGCGGCCGGGACGGCAAATATAAGCCTGTATTTTGCAGGCACTGCGATGAGCCTATGTGCGCCGGAAGCTGTATGAGCGGCGCACTGCGGAAGGATGAGGAGAGCGGGCTTGTCCTGTATGACGAGGCTAAGTGCGGTTCATGCTTTATGTGTGTCATGAACTGCCCGTTCGGAGTGCCGAAGCCGGACAGAACTTCGCGGACAAAGGTTATTAAGTGTGACTTCTGCACAAGCAGGGACGGAGAGCCTAGCTGTGTAAAAGCATGCCCCAAAAAAGCGATATGGGTAGAGGAGGCGGAGCAATGAGACATCTCATAATAGGAGCTTCAGCGGCTGGAATAAGCGCCGCCAAAACACTCAGAACCCTGAAAAAAGACGATGAGATTGTGCTCCTCTCCTCAGACACGAATGTGCATTCAAGATGTATGCTGCACCATTTCATGGGGGGGCATAAGAGTATCGAGGATGTAAACTTTGCCGGAAGTGATTTTTTTGAGAAATATTCGGTACAGTGGATAAAGGGGAAGAGAGCGGTAAAAGTTAATACAGACAAGAACCTTGTCATCCTTGACGATGGCGCGGAAGTGACATACGACAACCTCCTCGTTGCGACGGGAGCGGTTTTTGTGATACCGCCGATACCTAATTTTAGGACATCGGGGAATGTCTACGGACTGCGGGATATATATGACGCTCAAAAAATATCCGAAGCCGCTGCGAAAGCCAAAAGCTGTGTCATTGTAGGTTCGGGGCTGGTTGGGCTCGACGCGGCCTATGCACTCTGCGAAAGAGGCATTAAGTGTTCCGTAGTCGAAATGGCTGACAGAATATCGCCTCTGCAGCTTGACTATACCTCTGCCGGCGAGTATCAGAAACGTTTTGAAGCGGCGGGCTGCACATTCTATTTGGATGAAAAAGCGGCCGATTCAAAAATAGACGGCAGCGGCAATATAACATCGTTGATTTTGGCAAGCGGCAAGGAAATCCCATGTGATTTTGTCATCGTCGCCGCAGGAGTAAAGCCTGCCGTTGCTTTCCTCGAGGGAAGCGGAATAAAGACCGATAAATCTGTCTGCACAGACGAATATATGAGGACAAACATAGCAAATGTCTGGGCCGCGGGAGATGTCGCCGGAATCACGGGTATATGGCCAAATGCTATGGAGCAGGGCGAAATTGCCGCCAAAAACATGCTTGGAATCCCAACACCTTATAATAACCGCTACGGCCTTAAAAACACGATGAACTTCTTTGGTCTTACCACCCTTTCTCTGGGGACAGCTTTGCCGTGCGAGGGAGATGAAGTCTATGCGCGTGAGAGCAAAAGTCAGTACGAGCGCCTTATAGTGAGGGGAGGAGCTGTTGTCGGCGTTATTATTCAGGGGGATATTTCCAACAAAGGTATATGGCAGGAAATTGTAAAAAATAAAATAAGCCTTTGTGATATAAAAAAATCTCCGTTTAATATCAGCTATGCGGATTTTTACAGGTACAACCCAAAGGATACCTCATTTGAATGGTCTGAATAAGGGAATCTGAACCACAAACAGTTGATGCGCGCCCTGTTTTTCCATGTGCCTCGGGTAAACAGGGCGCATATTTTTACTCAAAGCCGTCTTTGATTACGCTCACCGGTGCGTCTTCCGCTTTTTTCTTTTTCTTCAAAAATCGCAGATATTTTTCCAAGCCGGAGCTTGTAGACATGAGAGTGACAAAAGCCATTATAGCAACTACGCCTCCGAGCATATACAGCCCAAGCCCGAAACACATGCCCATAACAGCCATCAGAAAGACTTCCGCCGCCGTGGTTATGCCTCTGATATCTCCGCGAGGGCCTTTATAGATGATTCCCGCTCCGATAAAGCCGATGCCCGTAAGCAGACCGACCATAAGGCGTGCAGGGTCGCTTCTTACTTGGACATTGGCTGGGTACGAGGCGTATAAATCCACATATCCGTAAGCTGACATTATCGTTACGGCGCAGGAAGCCAGAAGGATGAGTATGTGGGTTCTGGCACCTATCGGCTTATTTTTGTGTTTGCGCTCAAATCCGAACATCATGCCGCAGAAAGCGGCAATCCCCAACCGCAGCAATATTTCTCCGTGCGATATATACATGTGATAAAACCTCCCGCACAACAAATTTACATCTTTAATATTAAATAAGGCAAGCATTTATTGTAAGGTAATTTTCGCTGAAATTCTGTGAAAGCGGGAGGCCTTTGCGGCTTATGTATACAAGGATAAAAAATACTCCCAGTCAAATGACTGAGAGCTGTTTATATATCAAAATATTATCTCTAAAATGGTCGGGGCGAGAAGAGTTGAACTTCCGACCTCCTGGTCCCGAACCAGGCACGCTAACCAGACTGCGCTACGCCCCGACAGCGCTGTGAATTATAACATCCTCGGCAGGCCAAGTCAAATGGTATTTTTTAGTTGTCGATAAGAGCCTTGTCCACGCTCCAGTAGAAATTCTCCTCCGGAAGTATGTCGTTTATATTGCAGCGAAGCAGTGTGTTTTTCACCTTGTCCTGCATTCCGCAGACCATGACTCTGACTCCGTTATCTTGGTTTCTTTTTATTATGTCCATAAAGGTCTGAGCTCCGACAAAGTCTATCTGGGGAACTCCGCGCAAAGAGAATATAAGTTCTTCACACTCGCTCGGAATCTCGGCCATTTTTGTTTTAAGCGTCGATGCGTTTGAGAAGAAGAGAATACCTGTTATATATACTACGTACGTGTTTTCATGCTCTGATTCCAAGTCTATCCCGGAAGTTTTCATTCTGTGGTTGCAGACTTTTGAAAAGTTTACGTTTATTTCGACGGCTCTGGCGACAAAGAAAATTATTGCGAACTCTATCCCTATGACGATCGCCACAGTAAGGTCGAAAATAACGGTGCAGAGCATTGTGACAAGGAAAGATGTGATAGCACCTTTGAACTTGCTGCGGAATAATTTTTTGATCGCCGCCCACTCGTTCATGCGCCACGCTGTGACTATCAGGACTCCGGCTAGGGCGGAAAGAGGAAGTTGGGACATTATGTCGCTTAATACAAACATCGAAGCCAAAAGTCCGAATGCATGAAATATTCCAGTAAGTCTGGTCTCGCAGCCTGATTTAATCGCGACGCTCGTGCGCGCGATGGCGGCTGTTGCCGGTACTCCGCCGAATAGGGGGATTATCATATTTCCTATTCCCTGGGCTATAAGTTCCTGGTTTGCGTCAAAGGGCGAGTCTTTCATCTGCGAGGCGCTTGCTCCGCAGAGGAGGCTCTCTATCATGCCGAGTGATGCTATTGTTATGGCAGGTGATACGAGGGCAGGTATTTGAAATATATTGATTGCCGTGATATCAAGCCGCAGATCAGGCAGCAGTGTCTTTGGTATTTTTCCCACAACTGCTATATCGAAGCCCATGAATTGGCTGAGTGCCGTTGCTGCAATTATTGCGACAAGTGATGAAGGCGCTTTTTCATTCCATTTTTTAGGCCACAGAAACATTATAAATATAACGGTGAGCCCTGTCGCGAGTGCCTGAAAATTGATGTTAAAGCCGTTCTGCGTGTATGACATAAATCTTTCTATTAAGGTTGTTCCGCTGGATGTTGTGCCAAATAGACTGTCGATCTGGCCTAAAGCTATGATTATCGCAATGCCGGACGTAAATCCCGTGATAACGGGCGCCGGGATGAGAGATATAAGCTTGCCTAGCTTGAATAAGCCCAGAATAAGCAGAATAGCGCCTGCCAGAAAGCTGACAAGAAAGACTCCCTGAAGCCCGTAGCGGGCAACTATGATTGTCAGTACGGCTGTCATTGCTCCCGTCGGGCCGGAAATCTGGAACGAAGCGCCCGACAGAGTGCTGATAACAAGGCCTGCTATTATGGCAGTGATAAGCCCTGCCGCCGCGTCCGCTCCGCTGCCTACTCCGAAAGCAAGCGCCAGAGGCAGAGCAACGGCGGAGACTGTCAGTCCCGACGAAAAATCTTTTACAAGCTTAGATGAATTGTAGCCCTTAAATTCATCATGGATAATTGTGCTAAAGTTATTAAACAAGGTAATCTCTCCAAAGCTAAAAATTTTATGTAAATGTCTTCTTAGTATCTCACATTTATCCTGAATGGTCAAATAAGGCAGAATAAAGTGCAAAAATTACCTTGCGTTCATTGTTCACGTTAATCATCAAGCATCTGTTTTTTCCAGACATCGCTGTCTTTTACATTTTTTAAGGCGTGCAGCACATTGCTTTTAATTTCCGGAACGTCTCTTTCTATCAAAGCAAGTAGTTCTTTTGTGGATTTTCTCTTTGACTTATCTCCGTAAGGGCAGCAGGAGCTTGTTACAGGCAGAGCCAAGCGTGCGGCTTCAAGGACTATGTTTCTCTCTTCGACATAGAGCAATGGTCTTATTACACGCACTTTTGTCCTGCTCATGTAAAGGTGCGGGTGGTAGCATTTGAAACGCCCTCCGTACAGCAGGTTAAGGAGCACCGTCTCCACTGCGTCGTCTTTGTGATGTCCCAGAGCTATGACATTGCAGCCTGATTCATTTGCCTTTCCCGCAAGTATGCCGCGTCTCAGATTTGCGCAAAGTCCGCATGGAGAGCGTTCTTCCCTGTCTTTTATTATTTTGTACGTTGGATGTTTCAGAAGTTCAAGCTCTATTCCGAGCGTATCCATATACTTAAACAGCTTTTCCGTCTCCATGGCGCCGTCGGACTGGTCTATAATGCAGGCCTTAAGGCCGAATTTGATAGGGCTTCTCTTGCGGAGCACCGCTAAAGCCAGTGAAAGCAGCAGACTGTCCTTGCCTCCCGATAGGCCTATCATGATACTGTCTTTTGGCTGTATCATGTTATAATCACGTATGGATTCACCTATGAATCGAGACAATTTTTTTGAAATGGGATAAAGTTCTTCAAAATCTTTCAGAGGTATACCTCCCTTGACTGTATTTTGTAATGTCTTTATCCTATCATAAACGGAGGCGATGTCATGAGAAAAAACAGTATAATGCTTGCGGATGGCAATCGTCTTTTTTTAGATGCCCTAAAGATTATTATCGAGAAAGAAACGGGCTGCAATGTTGTCTCCTGCAGCAAAAGCGGGATAGAAACAGTGCGCAGTGCTGTCTTGGAATGTCCAGATATATTGATAATAGGACAGATACTTGCCGATATAGCAATGCTCTCTGTTGTGAATGAGCTTAAGCGCCATAAAAAAAATATAAAATACCTCTTCATCGTAAATGACTCATCTCAGGAGCTGCTGAAAGCGCTTGGAGATTTGAACAGTGCGGCCGTAATAGAGTACAACTCCGATATAAAGGAGCTTCTGGCTGCTCTTACATCTCTTTCAAAAGGCGAGCGCTATATCAGCGAGAATGTCTTGGAAAATCTCAGAACAGTGAAAAAAGTAATAGAGGAGGAGGACATCCTAAGTACTCTTACACACAGAGAGCGGGAAATTTTGTTCTGGCTCTCTTTGGGAAACACCAATAAAGAAATATCGTCAATGATGATTCTATCCGAAAAAACCGTAAAAAACCACGTAAGCCATATTTTGAAAAAACTCGGCGTCACAGATAGGACAAAGGCAGCGGCATGTGCATGGAAGAGCGGTCTCTCTCTGATTCCGGAGGAATTTTTCATGCCCGACACGGAAGGAATGTAACGGCCGCACCGATTTTGTTTTGCTGCCTCATACGGGGACAAAATTCCATCATTGTGATATTATGCCAAGTGTTGTTTTGTTGGGGAATTTTTTTCTGATTTTTTTGCGGCAAGGGGGACGGAGATTGACAGTCAAAAAAAGTTTTTCGATATTTGTCTCCATAGTTGTTCTGTCAATAGTGGGTGTCCTGTTTCTCAGCATAGATTCTGCGACTTTTGACATCCTCATGAAAGCCGACGGCGAATATTTATTCTATTCCGCCCTTCTGGTTGTTATGGGCTGGTCTCTTGATGCCCTTAAATTTGTATGTCTTTCCAGAGCGGCGGGCGAATCTCTGACATTGCGCCAGACAATGTCAGTAGTGTGGATCAACTATTTCGGCTGCGCGATAACCCCTATGCAAAGCGGCGGGGGCCCTTTTCAGATTTATCTTCTCTACAGAAACGGCGTATCCGTGGGCAAATCTGTTGCTATAACACTTGTAAGAACAATACAGGTACTCTTTCTGCTTGCTTTGGTGCTTCCCTTCGCGCTTATTTCCGAACCGGAATTTTTCGAACAGCACATGATGCTTAAATGGTTTGTCGGTTACGTAATACTATTCATATCCTTCGCGGCATTTCTGCTGGTCGTCAGCGTGGTTCGTCCTAAATGGATCAAGAGATGGAGCAGCGGTGGACTTTTGAAAATGAAACATATCGGAATACTGAAGCCTAAACGCCTGCTCATTGCTATCAGATGGATAAATAAAGAAATTGACAATTACAGCACGAACATAAGGTTATTTACATCGACAGGGCGAAACTGGTTCTTTATATCATTGCTGGTTGCTGCGCTCCATCTGCTGGTCTATATGTCAATCATGCCGTGCCTCATAGTGGCCATGGGCTTTGATGTCAGCTATATGCAATGCATGCTGGCAGAATCGCTTCTGCTCTTCCTGCTGTACTTTGTGCCCACGCCGGGCGGCAGCGGTGCGGCAGAAGGCGGAGCTGCCGCAGTGTTCGCTCTGTTTGTTCCGTGGAATTTGGCTGGTGTTATGGCCGTGGCATGGAGGCTGCTCTCCGAATATACAGGTGTGGCGCTCGGAACAGTTATTGCCATAAGGCTGCTGGGCTGGTGCGGTGTCGATGAAGTTATGAGAGAAGAAAGTGTGAATAACGAAGATGAAATTAAATAAAAAAATCAGTTCCGCGGCGTTTAAGTGCAGAGGGCTCTTCTGGGGCATATTTGCAGCGGGAATACTTATATTCCCCGCCGATTTTGACATATGGCGCTTTGTTTTCGGAATGATAATACTTATCCTCGGACAGCTTCTGCGGTTCTGGGCAGCAGGATTCATTCCAAAGTACAGAACGGAAGTTATCGGTGCTCCTGTGCTTGTCACATGGGGGCCGTACAAGTGGGTGCGAAATCCTCTATACGCGGGCAACTTTATAATGGGGCTTGGATGGGCGGTCATGGTGGGATGGCTCTGGGTGTTTGCGTTTTCTGCCGCATTTCTGTTCCTCTACTGGCTCATAATAATACCTGCCGAAGAGGAATTTCTGGAGTCTAAATTTAAAGATTCCTATAGGTCTTTCAAAAGTAAAGTTCCGTCGCTCTTTCCCTTTCCCAGAAACGGATTCCCCGACGTATCTCCCGACGAAAAGCCCTTTAATATGAAGACGGCGTGGTCGGAGGAAATTTACTCAATCAGAGTAAACCTTGTTGTGACGGCTGTAATTATCATAAGACTGTATTTCACTTTATAGCCTCATACACACTCTCCTCCGGTTCTTTTGGCGCAGGTGAAAATATCTCAAGGCTGTCAAGATTTACGACCATACCGTCACGTCCCGCCACAACTCTTGTGCGGGGCGTGCTTGTTTCTGCCGCGAAATTTTCAGGCCCGTTTTCTATCATGTGGACTCCCATGTGGGATATTGTCACGAGGTTAGGGTGCATCATTTCAAGAAGCTCTTTCAGCTCTTCCACCGACATATGCTGGAGCCGCGGCTTCTTGTCGGGAAATGTTACATTTATGGAGATATAGACACACTCTCTGTATCTGTTCGGGAAAGTGTCAAGGAGCTTTGTGTCGCTTATAACGCCCCATGTGGGGAGCCCTTCTTTTCTGAATATAAAGCCGAAGCAGTCCACTCCGTGGTGAATGTGCAGCACTGCCTCCGCAGTTACTCCCATTCCTATATCAAAAATCTTGCCGTCTTCCGATACATATACGTGTGCAGGCTTGTCCGCGCAATAGTGCAGCAGTACAGGGTCGGCAGAGTTCACAGCGTCATTCGGCAATATAATGACACCGTTTTTTTCAAAGCCGCCGCCTGTCATTGCTTCTGTAATGACATTGATATCCGTACTGTGGTCAAGATGCCTGTGTGTCAGCAGTACCGCTCTTATCTCATGAGGGTCAAGGGCGGGAGATGCCGAGCACATGTGATAAAGACTGCCGGGCCCCGGATCGATGACGCCCTTGATTCCGCCGTAGGAAAACCATATTCCTCCGGTCCAGCGCATCTGCCGTACCATACAGAAACGTGCTCCTCCCGTTCCGAGATATTTTATATAATTTTCGGGATATGAAAAATTACTCATGAAATTGCCCTCCGAGCATAAAATCTTACCACCATACGTAGAGAGAGGAATTTTTATTGATAGAGTGTCTTCTCTCTGCATAATCGGGTATATACTTTTCAACCTCACACCAGAATCGGGGAGAGTGGTTCATCTCTTTCATGTGTGACAGTTCGTGAACGATGATATATTCAAGCAGGCTGTGCGGTACCAGAGCCAGCCTTGTGCAAAAGGTTATGCTGCCCTTTGAGGAACAGCTTCCCCATAATGTTTTTACCGTTTTTATATTTATCCTTCGGGGATTCACGGCCAACAGCTTTGTCCATTTCGGCAGTTCGGACTTTAAATCATCATAAAGAATCCGCGAGTAGAGGCGTTCAAATGCGGAGTATTCACATCCGTCTGCCGAGGGGGACATAATAAAAGCCCCGTCTTTCATAATGAGAGGCTCTCTGTTCTCTTCGTTTGTTCTTATAAGAGGATATTCCGTGCCGTGGCAGAGGAATTTCTCGCCTGTAGTGTATCTTTTGCGGCTTGGCTGTTTTACAGCTTTGCTCTCAATATTTTCGATAACTTTTTTAATCTCAGGTTCTATAAGTTTTTTAAGCTCTTTTAATGTCAGGGATGCGGGGGATGCAATAAAATATTTGCCGTTTTCATCAATGCCGACGGAGATTCGCGTCCTTCTGGCATTGGGACGTATTTCAAAGTCGTGTCCTTCGAATCTCATAAAATCCGCCATTGTCCTCCCCATCCTTTCGCATTACCATGTATACTATATCAGTTGGGGATTAATATTGGGCATATTGTTTTATGATTTTAAATGAATTTAATCGGGGTTGAACTTAATGGCAAAAGCACCGCAGATTGTTATAACAAGGGATATGTTTCTTCCCGTAAATAGAGCCGACATGGACGCCAGAGGCTGGGATGAACTGGATTTTCTCCTCATTACGGGAGATGCTTATGTTGACCATCCGAGCTTCGGACACGCGATAATAGCGCGCTGTCTCGAGGCCAGAGGCTACAGAGTCGGTATAATTGCTCAGCCGGACTGGCGCAGCACAAAAGATTTCGAGCTCATGGGCAGACCGCGCCTTGGCGTAATGGTGAGCGCGGGCAATATGGACTCTATGCTCAACCACTATACAGCGTCGGGCAAAAAAAGGCGCAGCGACAGCTACACACCGGGAGGGAAGGCAGGAATGCGTCCCGACAGGGCTACTGTCGTTTACTGCAACAGAGTCAGAGAATTGTGGAAAGACATTCCCCTCATAATAGGAGGAATAGAGGCAAGTTTGCGGCGAATTGCTCATTACGACTACTGGAGCGACAGTGTGCGGAGGTCAATTCTTGCAGACAGCCGTGCAGACCTGTTGGTATTCGGAATGGGAGAACTTGCTTCCGCGGCTATAGCGAAAGCTCTGGCTGAAGGCACTGATGTAAGCGCAATAAGAGACATACCGGGAACATGCTGGAAGACGCACTCTCCCGATTCGGCAAATGATGCCGCAGTGCTTCCGTCCTTCGAAGAAGTATCCACGGACAAAAAACTCTTTGCCTCAGCCTTTAAGAGATTCTATGTAGAGCAGGATGCTTTCAGAGGCAGCCGGCTTATTCAGGATCAGGGTGCGTGGCACGTGGTACAGAACAAGCCCGCTAGACCTCTTTCGGAGGGAGAGATGGATGCCGTATACTCATACCCGTACACGGGAACATGGCATCCCGATTATGACGCGGACGGAGGAATACCAGCTCTTGAAGAAGTAAGATTCAGCATAACGAGCCACAGAGGATGTTTCGGAGAGTGCGCCTTCTGCGCTCTTGCATCGCATCAGGGCAGAGTCATACAGCGCAGAAGCGATTCCTCCATGATTGCGGAAGCGAAAAAATTCCGCCGTGCCAAAGGCTTCAAAGGCTACATTCACGATGTCGGCGGCCCAACCGCGAACTTCACGGAACCGGCCTGTGCGGAGCAGCTCAAACGAGGTGCATGCAGCGGCAAATCCTGCCTCTATCCATCATTGTGCCGTAAACTCGATACGGATCACAGCCGCTACATAGAACTTTTGCGCAAATTAAGAGAACTTCCGGGAATAAAAAAAGTCTTTATACGTTCGGGTATTCGTTATGACTACATGCAGGCAGATAAAAAAAGCGGCTTTATGGAAGAGCTCTGCCGATACCACGTGAGCGGACAGCTTAAAATCGCTCCCGAGCACGTGAGCCGCAACGTTCTGAAAGTTATGAGAAAAGCACCTGAGGAAGTTACGACAAAATTCATATCCGACTTCAGAGATATGAACATGAAGCTCGGCATGAAACAGTTTATAGTGCCATACTTCATGTCCTCACATCCTGGCTCGACACTAAGGGATGCGCTTGAGCTTGCGGAATATATAAGAGACACGGGACTTCGCCCCGAGCAGGTTCAGGATTTTACCCCCACGCCGGGCTCGATCTCTACATGTATATACTACACGGGCACAGACCCCATGACTGGAGAGTCAGTCTACGTTCCGAAATCATTTGAAGAGCGCAAAATGCAAAGGGCTCTCCTGCAATATTGGATGCCCGAAAACGCAGAACTTGTGCGCAAAGCCCTTGAGGAACTGGGACGGACGGACTTAATAGGCAATAGCGCTCACTGTCTGGTAACACAGGCAAGAAATTATACAAAAAAAGTAAAAAATACTATGGACAATAAAAGGAACACGAGATAGAATCAACTAGTATTTGTTAAACGCAAAATTCGGGAGGTTACATCGTAATGAAAAAGACAGCATTACTTGTTATGATTGCAGTTATGGCAATACTCACTTTCGGCACAGTCTCATTTGCCGCGAACGATACAGTAGGTTATGTCGATGATATGGCTATTCTACAGCAGTTCTCAAAATTCAAGCAGGCACAGCAGCAGCTTGAGACTCTGAGCAAGAAAAAGTCTGACGCAGCCAAGGCAGCTTTTGACAAAGAGACAGATGAGAAGAAAAAAGCTAACATTGTGCAGAGTCTTCAGCTCGAAATGAGAGAAGAAGAGTCAAAGCTCATGTCGCCCGTTCTCAAGGAAGTCAATGACACCATATCCAAAGTTGCTAAGGCAAAGGGCGTAACAATAGTCCTCAACAAAGTCCTTGTCTACTACGGCGGTGTTGACCTTACGCAGGACGTAATCACAGCCCTTAAAAGGTAACTGATTGAAACTATCGCGCGCCGTTCCGTTAACTCGGGATGGCGCGTTTTTTATTTTTTAATAAATAGCAGGTGATTAAATGACATTGATATGGATTATGGCGGCATACCTCATAGGTTCCTGTCCGACAGGCTTCATCGCAGCCAAAGCAATAAAAGGCATTGACATAAGGACGTATGGCTCGGGGAACATAGGAGCAACAAACACGGGACGCCTTTTGGGAAAAAAGTGGGCAGTAGCCGTGGCTGCTTTTGACATGCTGAAGGGCGGAATCGCAATAATGCTTGTCTCAATATTTACGCAGGAGCCGACGGTATCTGCCTTGGTCGGCTGCTTTGCGGTCTTAGGGCACAACTACCCCGTATGGCTGAAATTTAAAGGAGGGAAAGGGGTTGCTACAACGTTCGGTGTATTCGGCTTCTTCGATTTTTTTAACCCTCTTCCGGCACTCATCGGAGGATGTGTGTGGTATCTGCTTATGAAAAAGACAAAATACGTCTCTATTGCCTCTATGGCCGCCCTATTTATCTCGGCATTTCTTATGCCCCTTTTCGGAATGCCGCGCCCTTATTACATAGCCGCACTATTTCTGGCATCTCTCTCCGTATGGAGACACAAGTCAAATATAGCAAGGATCAAAGATGGCACAGAGACGAAGGTCTCCTGCTGAGCCCAAAACGATAAAAGAGTCATGCCGCTTCTTTAGAGGCTTGTGCAGTGACAAGCCTCTAAAATATTCATACGAAGCCTTTGCCGAAAAATTCTTCCGATTTTATTTTTTCCATCCCATACGCAACGAATATAAAATAAAAAATCTACCTGCCTGTAATGAAGATTATCCTTCACCGGCACTATTCAATGTTATTGACTTATACTGACCAAAATTATATAATCATAAGGTGAAATAAGTATGGATTGATTGAGTCCAAATTGAACGGAGTGACGTGTTATGTCATCAAGTCTTACAAAGGTTATTGAGGAGTATATTGCACAGCTTCTTGAGGAAAACGGTGACGGAAGTATATCGCTTCGCAGAAAAGATCTTGCCGAGCGTTTCGGCTGCGTGCCCAGCCAGATAAATTATGTGTTAAGGAGCAGATTCGCCCCTGAGAACGGTTTTCTGGTGGAAAGCCAGCGCGGAGGCCATGGATACATACGCGTTGTGCAGCTTACATTCAAAAACTGTGATGAGGAAGTTGTCCATCTCTCCGACCTCATAGGAAATGCCGTAACCGAGCAGGAGGCGCGCAAACTGCTTGTTAATCTGCAAAACAGAGAGATTATATCTCCGAGAGAGAGACTTATAATCGAAGTTGCTCTGCGCAATCAAGAGGATAGCGGCAGAACTATGTTTGATGTTTCAACATATAGAAGAGATATTATGAGGGCTGATTTACTGAAGAAACTTTTGACCAGTTTGGCATTGGGGTAGGTGTTTTTGATGTTTTGCGACAGATGCGGCGGCAGCGGCGCAAATATCCACATAGTGCGCATGGTTGACGGCCATAAAGTAGAAGAAATTTTGTGCAGAGAGTGTGCCAAGTCGTTTGTTCCTTTTGACGGCACCGAAAAAATGATGAGGATGGCATTCTCCGTAGACGGTCTATCCGACATTCAGGATGCTCTCAAGGACTTGCTCTTTCCTGTGCTGCCGGAACTTTTCGGCGGAAATGAAGAAAAAGATTTAATAGCTTGTCCTATATGCGGATCTCCCATGCATCCGAATTTAAACCACAATGATGATAATATCGTGGCAGAAAGCGCCGCAGTACCTGCTGATGAACTTGAGCTTCTGAAAGCTGAAATGGCGGCTGCCGTACGGGAAGAGCGCTATGAGGACGCGGCAAAGATAAGAGACGATATATCTGCTCTCAAGGCTAAGCGGAAGGCGGAAAATAATTAATGTGGCAGAACTTTACAGAGCGGGGAAAGAGAGTCTTTACTCAGGCTCATAAGGAAGCACTGCGCCTAGGTCACGGAATCGTGGGCACGGAGCATATACTGCTGGCACTGCTCAGCGACAGCGACGGTGCGGTATCTCAGATACTATCTTCGTTTAATGTCGATACATCTCTGCTTCGTGCTGAGACTGAGCACTTTGCAAACCCGGGCGAGCCTGCCAATGAGACGATAGATCTTCCGTCAAGCTCAAGAGCAAAGCTTGTCGTCGAACTTTCAATGAGAGAAGCCCGCAAGATGGGCGTGAATTATATAGGTACGGAGCATATTCTGCTTGGGATACTTGCGGAAGGGGAGGGCATGGCGGCTCAGCTTCTTGCCTCTCACGGCATTGATTTGGATTCCTGCCGTCAGGCAGTACGCAATATAACCGGAGGAGCAACGCCCGAGCCGCCAGAAAAAAGCTTCACTGAACAGAGGGCGGAGAACGGGAACAATGAAAACGTCCCATCCCAGACAAAGACCCCCGTGCTCGACCAAACCGGTATAGACCTGACAAAAATGGCGGCAGGCGGCGAGCTTGACCCGGTAATAGGCAGAGAAAAAGAAATTCAGAGGGTAGTACAGATACTATCCAGGAGAACGAAGAACAACCCGGTGCTCATAGGTGAGCCTGGAGTGGGCAAGACCGCAATCGCTGAGGGGCTTGCACAGCGAATACTTTCCGGTAACATTCCCGAAATCTTAAAAAATAAGAGAGTTATGCAGCTCAATGTGGCGAACCTTGTCGCCGGAACGAAGTACAGAGGCGAGTTTGAGGAGCGCATGCGCCGTCTTCTGAAGGAAGTAAAAGAAGCCAAGAGCGTTATACTTTTCATAGATGAAATACACACACTTGTCGGAGCAGGAGGAGCGGAAGGTGCCGTGGATGCGGCGAATATCCTAAAGCCCAGCCTTGCAAGGGGAGAGTTCCAGGTTATCGGCGCTACAACAATAAACGAATACAGAAAATATATAGAAAAAGACGCCGCATTGGAACGGCGCTTTCAGCCTGTAGTGGTGGAAGAGCCGTCGGAGGATGATACTGTAGATATCCTGAAAGGGCTGAGGGAGAATTACGAGTCCCACCATAATGTCAGAATCTCAGACGGAGCTCTTCAAGCTGCGGCGAAACTTTCCAAACGGTACATCACAGACAGATTTCTTCCCGATAAGGCCATAGACCTCATCGACGAATCCTCGGCACGTGCAAGGATCAAGACTCTTGAAGTCCCCGAAGAGATAAAAGAGCTCGAAAAAAATGCTGAGAGCGTGCGCAGAGAAAAAGAAAACGCCGTTGTATCACAGGAATTTGAAAAAGCCGCCATATTCCGCGACCAGGAAAAAACAATATGCGCAAAAATATCGGAACTGCGCTCATCGTGGAAAGAGAGCAGAAGCCGCCTTGCCCCCGATATAACAGCCGAGGACATAGCGCTTGTAGTGTCCGAGATAACGGGCGTGCCTGTCACTCAGCTTACGGAGGAAGAAAGCGCAAGGCTTGTCGGAATGGAAAGTGCCATATCCTCTCGTGTCATAGGGCAGAACGAGGCTGTTCACGCCGTATCATGCGCTATACGCAGAGCGAGAAGCGGCATGAAAGACCCAAAACGCCCGGTGGGCAGCTTCCTCTTCCTTGGCCCCACGGGAGTGGGAAAAACAGAATTGGCCCGCTCTCTGGCGGAATTTCTATTCGGAAGCGAGGATGCTCTGATCAGAATAGACATGAGCGAGTACATGGAGCGCCACGAAGCGGCAAAGCTCATAGGAGCTCCTCCGGGATACGTGGGGTTTGAGGACGGAGGAAAACTTACGGAGGCTGTCAAACGCAGGCCATATTCCGTAATCCTCTTCGATGAGATAGAAAAGGCTCATCCCGATATATTTAATGTGCTTCTTCAGCTGCTCGACGACGGTCGTCTCACCGACGGTCAGGGACGCCGTGCCGATTTCCGCAATACTGTGATAATAATGACCAGTAATGTCGGAGTGACAGACGCTTCAAAAGCACGCTCCATGGGGTTTTCCGACACTCAAGATGCCATAGATGATGAAAAGATAAAGAGCTCAACAATGGAAGAAGTAAAGCGAACCTTCCGTCCGGAGTTTATCAACAGGATAGACGAACTGCTCGTATTCAAGTCTCTGACATCGGAGAGTTTGCTTAAGATTGTTGATGTTATGCTGCGCGAAGTCATAGAAAGAGTCGCAGAGAGGGGAATCACACTCACTGTCGACGACGAGGCAAAAAAAATTCTTCTGAAAAAAGGATACGATCCAAAATACGGAGCGAGGCCTCTTCGCAGAGCCATACAGAAAATGGTGGAGGACGAGCTTGCAAATAAAATACTTGAGGGCAGCGCGGGCATAGGTGATCTAATCACTCTTGCCGCAGAGAACGGAGAGCTAGGTTTTAAAAAATAAAATGTTTAATAAAACAGGAGAGGTATGTGTTTTACCCCTCCTGTTTTTTTAAAGTTTATGCTAGCATAGACAGCAGCTTAATTCAGGAGGGATTTGCGTTATGAAACTAAGGGGAACATTAAGAACACTCACACTATTTACGGTTATGGGTATATCTGCGGCGGCCTTTGCAGCCGATGATGCGGTTTTGACAGTAGGCTCCGCATCTTTGAACGAGAGAGAAGCTCTGCAGGTTTTGGCAAGCTCCGCAGGCGGCAACGAAATGATGGTAGGAATGATGCTCGGACAGTCTACAATCAAAGAGAGAAAAGAAATTCTCGAGCAGGTAGCCGATGCAATGATCTTCGCGGAAGCTGCCAAAGGCAAAGGCCTGGACAGCCGCCCCGACGTAGCTTTTCAGATTAAATGGCAGACAATGCAGACCCTTCTGCAGGCATATTTCTCAGAGGTAAGCGCCAAGTGGGACTTCAGCGAAAAAGCGATGAAAGCATACTATGAAGCGCACCTCAACGAATTTGTTCAGGCTCCCGCGGCTCATACAAGACACATTCTTACAGAGACCGAAGCGGATGCAGTCAACGCTATTCTCAATATTTACAAAACAAAAGATTTTGCAAAAACAGCGGCTGAATACAGCCGTGACCCCAACAACGCGAACAATGGCGGCGAATTAGGGTGGGTAGAGAAGGGCACACTTTCCGCTGCTGTGGATAAAGTTGTTTCCGAGTCTGCCATAGGATCACTAGCAGGACCGGTTAAATCGGAGTTTGGATGGCATGTTATAGAAGTTCTCGAACGCCGCCCCGCACATCAGATGACATACAAAGAGGCCGCTCAGGAAGTAGAACAGAGACTTCAGAGAGCGTATATAGACAAAGAGCTTAAAGCACTGAAAGAAAAATACAAAGTCACAATAGACGAAAAGATACTCTCAAACCTTGGAGGCGTACCTGCTCCCGCCGAATCAAAGTAAATAAATGGCAGAACTATACTCACTTCCGGAGGGGATAAACTTTCCCCTCCGTATCAGAATACTAGGAGCTGTGGCGGGTATATCGGCGGCAGGCTACGGGATGAGTGCTTTCCTCTCGGGAGGAGGAATGTCACAGGTAATACTCCCCATATTTCTGGGATTTTTTGTAGTCTATTTCTCCGGATACAGCAAAAAACTTTTTTTCTCCTCCGAGGGAGTATGCAGGGACAAAATCTTTTGGGGGCAGGCTAAAAGAGAAACAATCCCCTGGCAGGACATAGCTGATGTCAAGGTTATCCTTAACAAAGGCAGCAACATTTATGTCATACCAAATTCACTAAAAGGGTCATGGCCGTTTATATTTCCCCGTGAAATGGAAAAAGATGTCATCTCATTTTTAAAAAAACATATAGATGCCGCTGACATTTACATAGATAAATAGTTCGCTTACGTGAGGTGGTTATAATGCTTTACAACGCTGAGTTTTTGATACAGGCCCTGATAGGACACGTCGCCGACATAGCGAGAGTTATTTTTCTCTTCGCACTTTGGTATATCGCTTCCAGAGCGTCCAATAAAGCATTGCGCCACGTATTTGACGCAGCAATACAGAAAATCCCCGAAGGATCGTCAGGTGCTGTAGCCCGCGACGCTATAATACAGAGGCTAAAGACTATAAGACAGCTTATGACCCAGCTTTCACGCGTTGTCATAGGTCTGCTTATGGGATTTTGGATACTCAGCTCCGTAGGAATAGATGTCCGCCCCATAATAGCAGGTATCGGAGTTGTCGGTATCGCCGTTTCTTTGGCCGCGCAGAACGTAATACGGGACTTTATCAACGGCATACTTATCTTGATAGAGGATCAGTATAATGTCGGTGACTGGGTCGAGATAGGCAAACTATCCGGATCCGTGGAAAAATTCACATTGAGAGTCACGAGGCTCAGAGATTTTGACGGCAACCTTGTTGTTATACCAAACAGTACAATACAAACAGTGGTGAACTATACAAAAATCTGGTCTGTCGCAGTTGTCAAAATAGGCATAACATACGAGTCCGATTACAGAAAAGCATTGCGAATAATGCAGGACTTGGCGAACGAGATGGCCGAGAAAGAGGGGTCCTCTATTATCGAAACGCCTGTTGTGCAGGGCATAACAGAATTTGCGGAGAACTCCATAAACATGAGAGCGATGTTAAAAACTTCCCCTGGCATGCAGTGGAGCGTAGGCAGAGAATACAGAATGAGACTGAAGGAACGTTTTGACAGAGATAATATAGAGTTCGCTTATCCTCAGATTGTAGTTCATAAAATAGATTAACAAAAATCAGCCCCGTATCGGGGCTGATTTTTTAAATGGCTAAATGTTCGGTGATTTGCAAAATAGTAAATGATGTAAATACGGAAAGAGACGGGCAAGCCCGTCTCTTTCCGTAAACCTTCCGGCTTACTTTGCCATAAGCAAAATAAACACGGACTTTATTTGGCAGTCCCTAGGGGATTCGAACCCCTGTTAACGGGCTGAGAACCCGCCGTCCTGGGCCCCTAGACGAAGGGACCACATCGCA
>CAZNYN010000012.1:0-37938 GCA_964577295.1 uncultured Synergistaceae bacterium
GAGGTGAGAGAATCAAAAACTTTCGGATGCTGAAGCAGAGCCAGTCCCAGGGTGGAGCCGGAGCTGACTCTGTCATATACTTTTGATATTACTTTTTTGAGTCTTTTGCTTGTGGTCTGTTCCGTCAATATTTGTATGGCGGACGCAATGGGGACTCCTGCCGCTATCATTGTGGCAAGCTGGCGGAAGAATATGGATTTGTCCCGAAGTTTTATTCTGGGCGAAAGGTCTGTCAGTTCGCTCCAATCAATATTTTTCCCGCTTGCGACAGACTCCCCTATCTGTTTGGCGACTTCGTGAGTACGCGACACATCTATAGGAACCCAGCCTTTGTCGCGAATCCATGAGATGAGCTCGCTTTCACTGTCCGCATTGCGAACCCCCTGTGTATTTTTGCCGTTGGGGGTTTTTGCTTTATATTTGTATTCCAAAGAGACCACCTGCCCTTTGTGCAGCTCTTGTTATTTGTTTATCTTAAAAGAACTTTTTATTACTCCTTCAAGGAATGATGCAAACTCCATGCCGTATACTTTGGCCGACTTCGGCACAAGGCTTGTGGCTGTCATACCTGGGGCTGTATTGACCTCCAGCGCGTACATCTCTCCCTCTTCCGTCATTCTGAAGTCCACTCTGCTGTAGATGCTGCATCCTAGACTTATGTGGGCGTTTACAGCCAGCTCGGAGAGCACTGAGACTTCTTTGTCGGAAAGGGGCGCGGGACAGAGGTATTCCGTACATCCTGCCGTGTATTTATTTTTATAGTCATAGAAACCGCTTTTCGGTCTTATGTCTATTGCGGGAAGAGCTATCACGCTGCCGTCTTCTTTTTCCATGACAGGCACTGTCAGCTCTCTTCCCGGTATGAACTGTTCCACGAGAGCATTGTCCTCGCTCTCCCAAGCTACTTCAAGACCTTTGAGCAGTTCTGCTTCCGTTGAGGCTTTTGTGACTCCGACCGTGCTGCCTCCGCTGTTTGGCTTGATTATTACCGTTTTGTATTTATTGAGGAGCTCCAATGCTTTATCCGCTGATGCGCCTTTTCTTACAAGGCATCCGTCAGGAACTTTTACGCCGAATTCGGCAAAGAGAAGTCTTGCCACATTTTTGTCCATGGCATACATGCATGCTTCGGAGCGCGAGCCGGTGTACGGTATTTCAAATGCGTCAAGGCACGCCTGGAAGTAGCCGTTTTCTCCCCATCCGCCGTGAAGCGCGATAAACACGCCGTCTGCATCAAAGGATTTCCATTTTTTTATAAATTCGGCGGGAGATTTTACATCCTCCAGTATTACTTTATGTCCTGCCTCTTCAAGAGCTTTTGCAACTGCCGCCCCTGAGTTCAGAGAGACTTCTCTTTCCGGGCTTGTTCCGCCGTATGCTACAACTATTTTCATTTTGCCGTATTCTCCTTATGTAAATTTATGCCGTCGGGAACTTTGAAGGGATCAAATATTTCTTTCTCTCCAAGCTTAAGTTCTGTCTCGGGATATGCATTGATTATAAATTTAAGTCCGACCGTAAATTCGCTTTCCGGTCTGCTGTCTCTTGCCCACAGTTCCCATGTGAGGCAGTGTTTTATGTATGCGACAGTGTATATCATTTCTGCCAGTTGATTCTCGATAAGGTCATAGCCGGCACGCAGCGATATGTTCCAGCTCTCCCATGATGTTCCTCCCGGCAGAGTAAAGGAAACTTTCTGGTATATATCCTCTCTGTCAAGGTAGTTGTCCCAAGTGAGCTGGCTTTCACCGGATACCCAGCGCCTGACGTATGCCGTCTCAAGTCCCACTTTGCCTATGCCCCAGCGCAGTCCTATTATCGCGTCCGTAACCTGCTGGTTTGTGCTGCCAACTCCGTCATAGTCATAGTACCAATATGAAGCGTTGTAGAAGGGATGCAGACCGCCCAGAATATTAGGCTCTCCGTACACCTGAACTCCCATGCCAAGCCTGTTAGTCCACGGTTTTATGGTTTCCACGTTGTCCTGATACCTTCCCCATATACCGGAAAGTTTGAAGTAACCGCCTGCTGCCGGGTCTTTAAACCATGGCGTGTTTATGGTAAATTCCGGTGAGCGCCAGACGTTGTACCTTCTGTCCTGCCCGGGACGCATCTCTGTTTCGACAAGTTCTCTCTGGCTCTCGTAAAAAGAGGCACTCCAGCCGTTTTCGTCACTGTATTTCAGCCCCCATTTCGGTCTCCAGAGGGTTTCTTTTTCATCTTTGTTGTACTCTCTGTTTGTTTCGGCAAAGACATATACGTTCTTTGCTATTCTCTGGTAAAATTTTAATTTTGCTTCCCAGATGTCGTCTGTCCAGTAGGTTGTGTCTATTGATACTTCTCCGCTCTCCCATACTATGGGGCCGCTAATGCCTATTCCGACTCCTTTGCTTGAGTCGTATGCCACGCGCGGCATTACGGAGCTGCTTGACTTCGCATTTTTGTTGAGAGGGACAACGTAGTCAAAGGGATAGTTAAATAGTTTGTGTTTTCCTATATATACCTGCGGACGCTTGATTACGACTTTTTTGTTCTGTATGACAATTATTTCTTTTGCTAAAAATTTGTAATGCGGATTGGAAAAATCGCACGTTGTAGAAGCGACTTCCGTCCACTTCGCAACCATGTCATCCTCTTTTGAATTGGCTCTGTTTCTGCTGCTTATCACGTTTTGTTTTATGGCTTCTTCGAGAGGCATTATTTCAAGGTCTTTGCCCTTGAAGAATATTGCATCCATCTTTCCCGCTGCGTCAGTCATAACGCCTTTTCTGGTCGCAATGTTGTAGTTAAGCCTCTGCCCTGTAAGTTTTTTGCCGTCTACAAGCAGAGAAACTTCGTTTCTGCTGTCGGAAAAGGCTTTTATCATCTCGTTTGCGGTGTCATATTCCGCATAAGGAGCGTACATTCTCATGTCTTTATTGCGCAGGCGCACGTTTCCGTCTGCTTTTGCTATTCCTGTGGCGTCTTCATATGTTAATTTGTCGGCATCAAGCTGCACTTTGTTTTCTTCTTCAGCGGCATAAGAGGGCATCGACAGGCGCAATAATATAATTAGCAGTACAGCCGTTATTCTGACTGCATTTTTTAGGATTATTTTTCCGTCACATAACTTCATTGTTATTTCCCCCACTTGATTTTGCTGTTTCCGCTTACCGAGAATATTCCGGTATTCGTATCGTATGTACCCTTCGCCGCCGTGAGTTCGCTCTTCGCATCGCTTATATATATGTCGTTCGAGAAGTACCATGTCTTTGACGCGGAGTTGTAGAATGCCGTACCTGTATTTAAATTGTACATTTTGTCCTTGTCCGAAAGAGTTCCGTGGGAGTTGTTTAATGTAATGTCTTCGCTCTCTCTCGTAAATGTTCCGTTTTCGGATTTTAGCTCTGTCTTTCTCCCGTCTTTGTAAGCTACTGTAACATCCATGGAGTATCCGTATATTATGCCGTCTTTGTGTTCAACTCTGGGCGCTTTGAGAGTCCATTTTTTACCTTCAATGTCTCTGTTTACTTCGATGTTTTCAACAACGATATCGGGCACACGAATTCTATCTTTGTCGCCAAGATGCAGATCACGCCACAGATATACAGCCATAAGCGCAGTTATTAATATAACTGCGCTTATTATTATTTTCTTTAATCCAAACTCACGTATGAACACGATGGCTTGTCTTTTATTTGGTTGTGCTGCCCTGAGGCACGGTTGGGTCTCCGGATACGACTATAGATGAAATCTGTCCCGGTATTTTGTAGCCCATTATCGTTGAGGCTTCTGTCGTCTCTACATAGAAGAGTGTACCTTCTTTAAGCTGCTTGTCGGAACCTCTTACAAGGAATCCGCCCGCAAGCCCCAAAGGTCCGAGCAGAACAGCTCCCGCAAAGCTGGCGCCGACAGCTCCGATTGTACCTGCATCGGCTTCCATTGCTTTTTTCGCGGATTCGCCCATGGCAACGGCAAGCAGATTCGGGCCTATTACTTCAAGCGAGTCAAAAGCCATTTCTATTTCGGAAGCGCGTCCGAAGCTGCGCGGAGGCTTTACTTTTGTGATATGTGCAAATACTCTGCTTCCTTTCGGAGCAACGAGAGTTCCGCCTATCACTATCTCCTGTGTGAGGTTTAGGACAACTTTGTCGTCAACTTTTATGTTGCGGACGGAGAGTGTCTGTCCGAGTGCGCTTTTGACAACGGTAGCGGCAGGTACTTGAATCTGCGATGCAGTAACTCCGTCAGGAAGGAGCTTTGTTATGAGTCTTTCTATTCTTGCCGCAAGTGCTCCGCTCTGAACTGTGCCTTCTGTGATGGCTTCTATCGTCTCGACACGTCTTGAAAGAGCCCATGAGGGATGAAGCTGCTGTGAAACCGCCCATTCCGCAACTGCCAGTTTGAAAAGCAGTGACGGCAGTGTCGGAGTTCCTTTTTCAAGGAAGTCCAGCATGGCTGTCTGTCTCTCTGTAAGGCTGCCGGGGAGCTCTCTGCCGAACACGTCTTTTTCCGCCAGGCTGAGTCTTGGGAGAAGTCCGCCGCCCTGAGGCGCGCCATAGACTATTGTCTCTATTCTTTCGAGAGTCTGGAACGCGGGATTGGCATCGGCCTTAGTATCCGCCGCATATACGGGAAGTGCGGCTATTAACAGCACTGTGAGAAGCGTCATTAGCTTTAGGTACAGTTTCATATTGGAAGCCCCCTTATCGGTTATATTTTTGCATTCTTTACCGCTGCTGCGATAAAATCTTTAAAGAGAGGATGCGGTCTTACAGGTCTTGACAAAAATTCGGGATGGAACTGAACCCCTATCATCCAAGGATGATTTACGTTTTCAAGAATTTCAACCTGTCCTCCTACGGGGCAGATGCCTGCGACTTTCATCCCTGCTTTGTCAAACATTTCTATGTATTCGTTGTTAAATTCAAAACGATGGCGGTGTCTTTCGCTTATTGTGGGAGCACCGTATATGCTCTCAGACTTCGAACCTTTTATAATATCGCACGGATAAGCTCCGAGTCTTGACGTGCCGCCTATGTCGACTATGTCTTTCTGTTCGTCCATCAAGTGTATTACGGGATGAGGCGTATTCTCATCCATTTCCAGGCTGTTGGCTCCTTCAAGCCCCAGTACGTTGCGCGCGAACTCTACCGCCGCTATCTGCATTCCGAGGCAAAGTCCGAAGTAGGGTATTTTGTTCTCGCGGGCATATTGTGCCGCAAGAATTTTTCCCTCCACTCCGCGCTGTCCGAATCCTCCCGGTACAAGTATAGCGTCGGCGCAGGATAATATATCCGAAGGATTGCCTGTAACAAGGTCTTCCGCCTCAACAGGCATCACTTTTACTTTGACTCCGTTGGCTATGCCGGCATGAGCCAGAGCTTCATTTACGCTGAGATAGGCGTCTTTTATTTCTGTGTACTTTCCGACAAGGGCAACCGTGACTTCGCCTGTCAAGCTGTCATAGCGGCGAAGGAATTCCTGCCAGTCTTTCATATCCGGTTCTTTATCGACGGGCAGTCCGAGCTTTCTGAGTACCATAGCGTCAAAGCCCTGCTGGTGCAGTACTTCGGGGATTCTGTATATTGAATCCGAGTCTTTGGCTTCGACAACGCATTCCGGAGCAACGCTGCAGAAGAGTCCTATTTTCTCTCTGAGTTCCGGACCTACTGTGTACTGTGAACGGCACACTATGACATCGGGCTGTATTCCGATGCGTCTTAGCTCGTTGACGCTGTGCTGTGTCGGCTTTGTCTTCAATTCTCCGGACGCGGCAATGTAAGGAACAAGGGTAACATGGCAGTATAGTATATTTTCCTTGCCTACTCTTACGGAGAGCTGTCTTATCGCTTCAAGGAAAGGAAGGCCTTCTATGTCTCCCACAGTGCCTCCTATTTCGGATATGACAATTTCGTTGTCCTCACCGACCGCCAGTATCCTGTCCTGAATCTCGTTTGTGATGTGCGGTATTACCTGAACCGTACCGCCGTTGTATCCGCCCTCACGCTCGCGCAGGATTACCGCTGAGTAAACTTTGCCCGTTGTGCAGCTGTTTTTGGCGGAGATGGCCTCATCTATGAATCTCTCATAATGTCCGAGGTCTAAGTCTGTCTCGGCTCCGTCCCATGTTACAAAGACTTCTCCGTGCTGAAAGGGGCTCATGGCTCCGGCATCTACATTGATATATGGATCCATTTTTAAGATGCTTACTTTGAATCCTCTGCGTTTCAGCAGGGAACCCAGCGATGCGGCCGTAATTCCTTTGCCTAATGACGATACGACACCGCCGGTCACAAAAATGTACTTTGTCATAGAGTAACGCTCCTTTGCAATTCCAATGTATATTTAATTTTTCTTAACGTACTATCTTAGAACTTTCAGCGGATGTATCGGTGTTCCTCCCCTGCGCACCTCGAAGTGGAGGTGGTTACCTGTGGAACGCCCAGTGCTTCCGACTCTGGCGATAATTTCGCCGGTGTTGACTCTCTCGCCGCGTCTTGCTATAAGGCTGCTGCAATGTCCGTAGAGAGTGCTTATTCCGCCGGAGTGAGCTATTACTATTGTCTTGCCGTAGCCGCCCATCCAACCGGAATGCACAACAACGCCCGAACCCGCCGCCGATATTCCGCGTCCTCGCGGCGCTCTTATGTCAAGCCCCGAGTGGAATACGCGCCTCTTGCCGAATGGGCTGCGCCTCCAGCCGAAAGTGCTTGAGATTTTGCCTATAACAGGCCATCTGAAACGGCGAGAACTGCTCTCTGTAAATTTGTTCGTCGTAACTCTCATTCTGCTGCTGCGCGATCCGCTCTCTATTACGGCAACGACCTTTGCTCCCGGCAGGAATATTTCCTGGCCTACTTTCAGCACCGGATTTTCTCCAAGAGAGTTGGCAATTATCACAGATTCTTTTGTAGAACCATATTTATCCGCAAGTTTTGAGACTGTGTCGGATTTATTCGCACTCACAAAGATACCGTCCTGGTTCGGAATTCTCAATGTGATGCCCAGTTTCAGCATGTTGACGTTACTGAGTTTATTAGAACCTATTATTGTGTCAAGGTCAAGGTTAAATCTGTTGGCTATTGACCACAGAGTATCGCCGTTTTGTACCACGTACGCCGTTACATGTACTGTCTTTGCCTGGCGCTTTTCCTCAAATTCTGATTTTTGCAGTTTTTTTACAAAAGCCAATGTTTTGTCTACATCGCTGTGACTGTCTGGAATGTAGAGCACTTCGGAATAATTCAGTTTTGTGTTCGGTGCCATCGCATTTGCTTTGCGTATGTCCGCTGCGCTTATTCCAAACTCTTCCGCTATGGACGCCAGTGTGTCGTTTTCGTCCAAAACTATCTCCTGCCAATGTATGTCATCATCCAGGGATGAAACATCGGAGCTGGAAAGCAGTCCGTCTCCTTTGGAGAGTACACCGTACAGCTTGAGTTCTTCGTTTGTCAAGGTCGGCACGCTTGGCAGAGGCCCTATGCCTATCGGCACGATGTCATTCTCTGCTTCAGATGTTTCTGTTCCGACTCCGCTTGTGGAAAGCAGGTCAGAGACATCAACCATGAAGAACCCCCTGTTGTTCAGGGAGGTACTCGAGTTGACGTCGCTGTCAAGAGATGTCCAGTAAAGTCCGCTGACTTCGGCTGCTTTTGCCGCAAAGACCAAAGCCGCTCCCAGCGTTACGGACATAAAGAGCGTGAAGGTAATAATTTTTTTGTTTTTTGCCAAAAAACTCGAAAATTTAGCCATCATCATTTACTCCGAATTTTTTTATAATGAACCGCAGTGCGCAATATTAACTGACCTTTATTGTAGCAAGAAAATCTTTATTGGCGGCAGTGCTGCGCAATTTATCAAGAATTAAGTTTAGGACTTCAGCCTCATCCATGCTGCCTATTTTTCTGCGCAGAGCCCAGATTCTCTGCAAATCATCTTCTGGAACCAGCAGTTCTTCTTTTCTTGTGCCGGACTTTATTATGTCGAGGGCGGGGAATATTCTCTGCTCCGATATCTTGCGTGAGAGGTGGACTTCCATATTGCCCGTTCCCTTAAATTCTTCGTAGATGACATCGTCCATTCTGCTGCCTGTCTCAACAAGGGAGGTGCCTATGATTGTAAGGCTGCCTCCGAATTCGATATTTCTGGCAGCTCCGAAAAATTTCTTCGGGAAGTAGAGTGCGGCAGGATCCATACCTCCGGAAAGGGTTCTTCCCGACGGCGGAACTATGAGGTTTGAAGCCCTTGCAAGGCGGGTTATCGAGTCCAGAAGGAGTACGACATCTTTGGAAACTTCGACAAGTCTCTTCGCCTTTTCCAGAGCGAGTGCGGCTACACGCAGATGCTCTTCTGCAGGTCTGTCAAATGTGGATGCGATTATTTCACCGTCCACGGAACGCGCCATATCCGTGACTTCTTCGGGACGTTCGTCAATGAGCAGAACCATGAGAATGACTTCGGGGTGGTTTGTGGTTATCGAATTTGCCAAATGTTTGAGCAGTGTTGTCTTTCCTGCTTTCGGAGGCGAAACGATAAGAGCTCTCTGGCCTTTTCCTATGGGAGCAAAGAGGTCTACTATTCTTGTGGCTATCTGTTTGCGATCCGTTTCGAGGTTTAGCTTTTCATTCGGGAATATAGGTGTCAGGTTTTCGAAATGGGGTCTTCTGCGAGCCTCTTCGGGGTCGGTGAAGTTTACGTTTTCGACTCTGAGAAGTGCTTCATAGTGTTCCTGATCTTTCGGAGGGCGTATTATTCCCCATACAACGTCACCGTTTCTGAGTCCGAATCTGCGAATCTGGGATGCCGATACATATATGTCGTTGTTGCTCGGCAAAAGCCCCGACGGGCGCAGGAATCCGTATCCTTCCTGCATACACTCGAGAGTTCCGCCGTTGAAGCGGTATCCCATTGTCTCTGCCTGTGTTTTCAGAATATCCACGATAAGGTCGTCTTTGCGCCTTGCGGATATAGAGGGGACTCCTATCTCTTTGGCTATTTTGCGAAGTTCGGCAAGCGTCTGAGCGGCCAAAAAGTTAAAGCCCAGTTTCGGATGAGAGTGTTTATACTGGTTTTTTGTATTACTTTTTTCTTGTTCCTGCTTGGGAGGTTCGGACACGGGCTGAACTTCCTGAACGACCGGCAGCTGTGCCGGTATGTATATTGTTTCGTTTGGGGCAGCTTCTGCCTCGGGTGCTTCGGTTATGTTTTCCTCTGCAAGTACTTTATCCGTAGCAGGAGCAGTCTTATTTTCGATTGGCATATTTTCGGAAGAGGTTTCCTGCTGCTGTGCAGGTTCAGCCTGCAGCAAAGCGGCATCACTTTCCTTGACGGCTTCCGTCTGCTGTGCGGCATTATTACTTTCCTTGACAGCTTCCGCCTGCTGTGAAACCAAATCACTTTCCGCTGCGGCTTCTTTGATTGCTTCGGCCGCTGCCGCGGTTTCACTGTTGTTGCTTTCTGCAGGAGTCTTCTGTTCTTCTTTTTCCGCTTTTTCCGCCGTTTTTTTTCTGTGAGTGGTTGTTTTGGGGGCTTCTGTACGTTTTCGGGCCGGTGTTTTTGTCTCTTTTTCAGGTGTTTCCGTTATTGCCTGCTCTTCCTTCGGAGCGGCATCCTGCCGTTTTGTCCTGGCATAAACGCGTTTCGGTTTTTCGGACAAAGGCTTCTCCTCAGATTCTGTCTCTGTTTTTTTCCTATGTTCTCTTTTGGGTTTTATTTCCGCAGTTTCTTCGGTTGAAGTCTCCGGTGTTTTGGGAAGAGACACTTCCGCCTTATTTTCCGTATCCGCTTTTTTTGTTCTTCTGGCGGATGGCTTTTTAACTTCTGCTATGTTTTCCGCTTCTGTAGTTTCTGATTTTTTTCTTGGCAAATCGCTGGACCTCCCGGTCAAGTGTTATTTTCTTTTTACTATGTCAAATTTTATTTCTGATAAGGTTTTAACAGGCGTGGATATTACCGCTTTATATGACCCTACCGGCAAAGGTGTTCCTTCCTCTCTGAGAAGGTAAAATGCTTTCACACCGTCAGCAGTCATTAGCTTCAGTTGTTCCGTCAGCACCTTGTCTTTTCCGTAGTACCACGTAATATCGAGATGATTTCCTTCTTTTGCTTTGGAGTATTGAAACCATAAACATATTTGGCGGGACCCGTACTGTATTTTGCTGCTTACGTTAAGCGGCTTGCGGTTTTTATCAAGTTCCAAACATATCACTGATTTATCGATACTAAACTTATCCGTGAACAAGTCCGCCTTTAAACTCCAGGCGCTAAGCAGCAGCAGCAAGACTACAGCAGAACCAAGTATGATGAGCGGCCTCTTTCCGGCTTCATTTGTGTTGTTCATTACAGAAGACCACCTATCTGGATGATTATTTTACCATGAGATTGGGTTAAAAAACCAATATTACAAAAATTTTTTCCAAACATCGTGGATTTGGCGTATGATACTCTCCTGAATTTCAATCGGAAAACCATCCACACTGGCTTCGCTTTTGCCGCTGATTCCGTCAACGACTCCGCATTTGACTAAAGCATCGAGCATTTTTCTCTCGTCGTCCTTTTCGTGCCCGCGCCACACGCCCCAAAGATGTGAAAGAGCCGATGTAAGAGCATAGCATCCCCAGTTGCTTACGTCCACGGGGAGAGCTGTGTCGGTTTTTACGACACACAGACACTGTTTGTATTCGGGAAGCAGCACGGAAAGTTCGGGAAAAAAATTGCCCATCCCTACTTCATTGCCGCCGTCACCTATTCCGAGTGTCTTTATTCCTTTCTCGGCGGCTTTTAGCGCAAGGAGATCGAGCGGCGGAGTGTATTTTGATATTTCCTGTTTTCTGAAGTTGTAGTAACCGCCGTCCGCGGAGCGTCCCAATCTTTCGGTAAATATTATTCCTTCGGGGAGAAATTCGTCTATGATTTTATTTTCGTCCGCTGTTTTCACACATTCCGGGGGATATCCTGCCGCGCATGCGCACTCTTTCATTGATTCGACACAAAGATTATCTGTCCATATCTCGCTTTTTATGCCTTGCAGGTAAAAAGCTCTTGCCAATATTACAGCTCCGCACGGCCCGTCGGTTTCGGGGGCTCCGGCGCGGGGCACGTAGAATCCTGAGACAACGGCGACTTTGGACATTTCCGCAAAAAGTTCTGATGCTTCGCACCAGTATTCGGGCCTGCATAATTTCGAGACACCTCTTTGCGCCCTGTCTTTAGCCACTATTTCTGTAAGACTTTCAGCAAATTCTCTCGGCAGAATCTTTGTATTATTCATTTTTTCCTCTTTCGGCTATATGCTTAAAGTATCGAGCAAGCGCAGCATGTCCGGGTCAAGAGGTCTTCGCTCTGTCCACGAGACTTCGAGCGGAGACGCCACTATTTTACCGTCTACTCTGCCTACCATTTTGTCTGTATGCCCTTCCAGCAGTACCTCGACTGCGGCAGAACCGAGTCTTGATGCAAGCACTGTGTCAAAACATGACGGAGCTCCGCCTCTTTGCAGATGTCCCAAGACTACTATTCTGGGATCGTATCCGCATGACGCGGCTTTAAGTTTTTCCGCAAGTTCGGAAGCGGACATTACTCCTTCGGCAAGAACTATGAGGGAGTGTGTTTTCCCCCTCTCTTTTGCATAGTGTATCCTCTGACATATACTTTCAATGTTGACTTTAATTTCGGGGACAAGGACAAATTCAGCTCCGCATGCGACACCAGTCTCCAGTGCCAGATATCCCGCATTTCGCCCCATTACTTCAACTATAAACATTCTGTCGTGGCTGGATGCTGTGTCGCGAAGTTTGCTTATGCAGTCAAGCGCCGTATTGCACGCTGTATCAAAACCTATTGTGCAGTCCGTTCCCGCCATGTCATTGTCTATTGTTCCAGGTATGCCTACCACGGGAAAGCCTCTGTCGGCAAGCTCTTTTGCGCCTCTGAAAGAGCCGTCGCCTCCTATTATTGCAAGTGCGTCTATTTCGTTTTCTCTAAGGTTGGAAACTGCGGAGTTGATGCCTTCGGGACGCATGAATTCGGGACATCTTGCCGTTCTCAGTATTGTCCCTCCGTGAAGGAGTATTCCGCCTACAGTGCTTCGTATCAGAGGTATAAAATCTTCCTCAAGCAAGCCCTGATAGCCGCGTCTTATGCCAACAATCTGTATGCCGTGATAGAGAGCTGTCCTTGTCACCGATCTTATTGCGGCATTCATTCCCGGAGAATCTCCGCCGCTGGTCAGGACGCCTATCCTTTTTATCATTTGACATCTCACCTCTGATGAGTATATATGGAATAAAGAGTTAACAAACAAAACCCGTTTCTGTAAGCTGTAAAATCGGTCTTCGCTAATTATATCAAAGAAATATTTATATTTACTCCGTTTTTTCCCATGACAGCGAATTTTCCGCTGTCGAAAGCCTTCTGGACCAGAGCATTGCCCCGAGGACAACAGCCCCTGACCGCTCCGCCGCAAATTTCGCAGCTCTGAGAGTTGCGCCCGTTGTGTAGACATCATCGACCAGCACAACTCTGCAGCCTCCGTTCAGAGAGCTTGACGAGATAGAGCCGTAAGGCAGCATTTTTCTTAAGTGCCCGCTTTTTTCCGTCTGACGTCCTTGGCCTTTATTCCAAAAGAGAGCGTCCGGCGCAGTGGGGATATTCCATATCTCAGATATTCCGCGCGCGATTAGTTCCGTTTGGTTGTATTCTCTTTTACTGTCTTTGTGAAGAGGTATCGGAACAAGTAAGTCCGCATCGATGCGCATGGTATTCTCCGCCATAAGCCTTCCCATAGGAATGCCCAAGGATCTTGCGTTTTTGTATTTAAGTCTGAGCAGAAACTCTCTGGAAGATCCTCCGTGCACGGAGAGAGCATAGGCGGGAGAGGATGTTTCGCAGCACTCGGCGCCGTATCTTCCCCCGCACTCTATGCAGAACGGAGGCAGAGGGGATGCGGATGCAGAAAGGCACTCGGGGCAGTGGGAGACAGCAGGCCGCCCGCATACCGGGCAGTGTTCGGGCCATATTATATGAGCAATTATTTTTGTTATGTCAGACACTGTGCTTTTTAAAATAAATAGTCCGCCTGAAATTTAAGTTAGGCGGACTATTTATTATCTTGTTATTTAGGCGAATCTGCGCGCGGCGTTTTTCAGAACTTCGGCTTTATCCGTGCGTTCCCATGCAGGCATTGGATCAAGGTCGATGCGTCCCATGTGTCCGTACGCTGCAAGCTTTTTGTACTGGGGTTTGCGCAGCTCGAGGTCTCTTATTATGGCGGCGGGACGGAAGTCAAAATGTTCGCGCAGGAGCTCTGTTATGTGAGCATCGGAAATTATGCCGGTGCCGAATGTTTCGACCATTATGGATACGGGATGAGCCACTCCTATGGCATAAGCAACCTGTATCTGGCACGAAGAGGCAAGACCTGCGGCAACGACGTTTTTGGCTGCGTATCTTGCCATATAAGCGCCGGAACGGTCAACTTTCGTAGGGTCTTTGCCTGAGAAAGCTCCGCCTCCGTGAGGTACCGCACCGCCGTATGTGTCGACTATTATTTTGCGTCCCGTCAGTCCGCTGTCAGCCTGAGGACCGCCCATTACAAAGCGTCCCGTTGGGTTGACGAGGATGCGCGGTTTGCCCTGTATAAGCTCTTCGGGAATTACGGGCTTGATAACGTGTTCTTTTATGTCGTTTTCTATCTGAGCCTGATCAACCGCGGGATGGTGCTGTGTGCTGATAACCACGGTGTCCACTCTTACGGGCTTGCCTTCGGAGTATTCTATTGTGACCTGGCTCTTTCCGTCGGGACGGAGATAAGGGATTGTTTTGTTTTTGCGTACTGCTGCAAGTCTGCGTGTAAGTTTGTGCGCCAATGATATGGGAAGGGGCATGAGCTCTTCCGTATCGTCACAGGCATAGCCGACCATCAAACCCTGGTCACCGGCTCCTATACTGTCTATTTCGTCCTCTGAAAGCTCGCGGGATTCTTTTGCTTTGTTTACTCCCTGAGCTATGTCGGGGGACTGTTCGTCTATCGCCGTGAGTACGGCGCATGTGTCTCCGTCAAAGCCGTATTTGGCCCTGGTGTATCCGACTTCTTTTACCGTGTCCCTCGCTATTTTGGGAATATCGACATAGCATGACGTGGTTATTTCGCCGGCAACAACTATGAGACCCGTACTTACCAAAGTTTCACATGCAACTCTGCCCATAGGGTCTTCTGCCAGTATTGCGTCAAGGACCGCATCGGATATTTGATCTGCGAGTTTGTCAGGGTGCCCCTCCGTGACTGACTCAGAGGAAATTAGATACCGTTCTTTGCTCATTTTCAAACACCTCCGTTAAATTATGTTGTGTGGTCACAACATTTTGATTTTATCTCCAATCACATTTTATGTACAGCTATATTTACTCATATATCTTTATTTTTGAATGTATAATATGGACAATACTATTCTATTGGCGGTGGCATTATGGCTTTCGGTGCGGAACTTGTTTGGCTTTGGACTTTAAAGATTAACAGCCTCGCTCCCAAAAGGGTGCAGAAAATTGAGGGCGGCGACAGCTGGGTCTCCCTCTCCATGTCGGGGGGAATTAACCTTCTGCTCTCATGGGGCTCTGTGAACTGCGGAGCGGCAATAATCACGGACAATGACAAAAAATCCCTTCTCACTCTCGCAAAACAGACACCTTCCATTACAAACGCTCTGAAGAGCCACTTGGCAGGCTCGGAGTTTGTCGGATGCGAGCAGATTCGCAGAGACAGGATTATGAAATTTACCTTTATTAAGACAATAGGAGCGGGCTTCTCAAACACAAGACATGTAATATTGGAAGCCATGGAGCGCTACAGCAATATACTTATCACCGACGGAGACGGCATTATTATCGAGACGGCCAAACACATACATCCCGCCGATAATCCGTATCGTTCAGTGCTGCCGGGACAGATGTATATTCTCCCTCCCGAGTTTGCGGGAATAACTCTCGAAGAGTGGACAGCTTCCCCCTCCGCAGAGACTCTGCCCAAAATAGCCGGGTTCGGACGCGCTCTTATAAAAAAAGCCGAATCTCTCTCTTTGGATGATGCCGTCAAATATTTGAGCCGGTTTTATACTGAAGAGCCAAGCGAGCAATTTATTTTTCAAAAAATCGGCAGGTACATTACGGCCTTTCCTATAGAGCTTGATTCTTCCGAAGCACTTTCAGGCGATGCTGCCGCAGAAGTTGTTCTTGCTCCGATGTTCAAACATGCCTTTGATTCAAGAGTAAAAAAAATTACGGATCACATAATAAAGGAAGCGACACGCAGAGAGCGTCAGATTGAGGATATAAACAAGCTTCTCTACAATGAAGAGCCCGAAAAGTACAGGATTTACGGCGAAGCGGTGGTGGCAAACCTGTGGAAGATAAAGCAGGGCGCATCAGAGGCGGAGCTGACATCATGGGATAAGGAAGGGCGGGAGATTATATGCAAAGTTCCGCTGAATCCCGCAATGACGGCATCACAGAACAGAGCACGTTTCTTTGCTAAGTACAAAAAAATAATAGCGGCTCAGAACAGGGCTATGACGGTGCTCCAAAGAGCGCAGGAAGAGCTTGACGATCTGATGGAAGCTCTGGCTCTTGCCATGAGTGTCTCGGACGCAGAATCTGTGGCGATGCTTGAAGAAGAGGCCGGAATAAGAAAAGAAAGAGCGTCAAAAGGTTCAAAGAAAAAAGAAGCCCCTCTTCCCCCGCATAAGAGGTTTGACTTGGGCTATGCTCTCGTCTTTGCGGGGCTTTCCGCCAAGGGCAACAGATATGTGACATTCAAAACCGCATCTCCGAACGACATCTGGTTTCATGCTCAGGGAATCCCCGGTGCACATGTTATTTTAAGATTCATCATGGATACGGAGGAAGAAGAGCGGGCATTTGCCTTGAATTTCTGCGCATCGTTGGCCGCGGATTTCAGCAAGGGGCACGGAAGCAGATCTCTGAGAGTGGATTACACTCAGAGAAAACATGTATCTCCTATAAAAGGCGGAGTAGCGAATGTTACATACAAGGAATTTAAATCCCTTACAGGGGATTCTGATTTTTGGAAAGAACATCTCCGAGAAATAAAGTGAGCTCTTGCGGAAGGTGCGAGAGGAAGGATAATTTCTCGCCGCTCCTCGGATGTGCAAAGGAAAGGCGCCACGAATGCAGAAAGAGCCTCTCCTCTCCGAACGGAGATACTCTGGACGGAGCATAGAGTCTGTCTCCGACAAGAGGACAGCGTATCGCCTGCATGTGAACCCTTATCTGGTGTGTTCTTCCCGTGTGAAGTCTGCACCTGACAAGGGAGTATCCGTTTTTGCTCCATATACGGCTTATATCTGTCCATGAGTCGCGCCCGTCATCCGTGACAGCCATCCTCATGCGGTTATAGGGATCTCTGCCTATGGGATAGCGAATTTCGCACTCATTGGACGGAAGAGTGCCGTATGCCAAAGCTATATATTCTTTCTCCACTCGGCGCGCCTTAAAGTCGCGGAAGAGCCCTTCCTGAGCAAGCCCGTTCCTCGCTATAACCATAAGCCCAGATGTGGTTGCGTCAAGCCTATGAACGATTCCTGGGCGTTTAACACCGTTTAAACTGCCCAAATCGGGATATTTGAATAGCAAGCCATGCACGAGTGTCCCTGTCCAGTGGCCCGGAGCAGGGTGGACAACAAGCCCTGCCGGCTTATTGATTACAACAATATCGCAGTCTTCGTAGACAACTTCAAACTTTATGTCCTCCGGTTCAAGATCCAGAGTTTCGAGAGGAGGCACATTGACATTCATAATGTCCCCTTCTGCTACCTTTATGGAGGGCTTTATTCGCCTTTCGGGCAGAAGTTTTACTGCGCCTTCTTTTATGAGCTTCTGAGAAAATCCCCTGCTTATCCCCATTGCTCTGGAAAGGGCATAGTCCACTCTGTGCCCGTCCATTTCTGACGGCACTGTGAAGCTCTGTACGTTTTCGTCACAGAAAAAGAGGGAAGAGGTCTCCCTCTCCCCCGCTTCTGTGATATCTGTTATATTGTTATTCTCCGATGACATCTTTGCAGCGATTGCAAATTCCGTTTGCCGCTACCTCATGACGCTTTTTCCAGCAGCGCGGGCACTTTTCATCGTTTGACTTTGTGACTCCGATGGCAATTCCCGTTGTCTCGTCGTTATATACAACTTCGGCATTTTTGATTTCGTCCGTGACTTTGCATGATGAAACAATGAGTATTGTCTCCCATGTGTCGTCACATATTTTGTCCGCAAGGTGTGCGTAATTCTTGCCTAATACAAGCTGTACATCGGCATCAAGGGGATGCCCTATTACGCCCTTGCCGCGTGCGGATTCAAGACCGCGCAGAACGGCCTGTCTCGCTGTCATAACACTGTCCCAGAGGCCTTCGACTTCGGGATTGATGCCTGTGCTGAGAGATTCGGGCCAATCTGTGAGGAATACGCTCTTTGGCAGTGTCGGATCCATTGCTCTCATTTCCTGCCAAATTTCTTCGGCTGTGAATGAAAGAACAGGCGACATCATCTGGGTCATGTACTTGAGCACTGTCCACATTACGCTGCGTATGGAGCGGCGCGCATCCGAGTTTTCTCTGTCCGCGTAGAGTTTGTCTTTGCTCACGTCTATGTAGAAGGAGCTGAGTTCATTGTCACAGAACTGGTGAATGAGAGTCATGGGCTGGTGGAACTCATACTCGTCAAGTCCGTTTGTAACTCTGGAACGCAGCTTTTCAAGCTTGAGCATTATGTACTGGTCAATCTGTGAAAGCTGCTCGTTAGGCACTATGTCGAATGCGGGGTTGAAGCCTTTGAGGTTCGCAAGGAGGAATCTTGCCGTGTTTCTGATGCGGCGGTATGACTCAATCAGGTTGTTGAATATCTCCTGTGATATGCGAACATCTCCGCGGTAATCGGATGACGCTACCCAGAGTCTCAAAATATCCGCACCGTTTTTGTCGATTATTTTCTCGGGCGTCATTGTGTTGCCAAGCGACTTTGACATCTTTCTGCCGTCGCCCGCCATGATGAAGCCGTGTGTCAGGACTGTTTTATACGGAGCTGTTCCTCTTGTCGCTACGCTGTTGAGGAGCGATGTCTGGAACCAGCCTCTGTGCTGGTCACTGCCCTCAAGGTAGAGGTCTGCGGGCCAGCTTAAATCTTCCCAGTTTTCAAGAACGGCAGTGTGGCTTGTGCCTGAGTCAAACCATACGTCCATTATGTCGGAGTCTTTGCGCAGATGTCTGCTTCCGCACTTCGGGCATACAGCCAAATCACCGATCAGCTCTTCCGGTGTGAGTTCCCACCAGCAATTGCTTCCCAGTGCGCGGATTTTGTCGGCAACTTTGCGTACTCTGTCTCCGGTAAGGATGACTTCTCCGCAGTCTTCGCAGTAGAATGCGGGAATAGGCACACCCCATGTTCTCTGACGGCTTATGCACCAGTCGGAGCGGTCTCTGACCATGTTTGAGATTCTGTCTTTGCCCCAGTCGGGAACCCACTTGACTTCGTCGATGCACTTTAGGGATTCCTCTCTGAAATCTGCCACAGAGACAAACCACTGCTCCGTAGCACGGAATATTACAGGCTTCTTGCAGCGCCAGCAGTGCGGGTAGGAGTGGACAATCTTCTGACAGCCCAGAAGTCTCTTTGACTCACCGAGGAGTTCAAATACTTTTTTCTCCCCTTCGGCAAGAGAAAGTCCCGCAAAGATAGGTGTATCCTGATAGTAGTGTCCTGTCTCATCGACAGGGTTGTATATCTCTATGCCATAGCGAACACCTGTCTCATAGTCTTCCGTTCCATGTCCGGGGGCAGTATGCACACAGCCTGTGCCTGACTCAAGCGTTACATAGTCAGCCAATACGAGAGGTGTTACTCTATCGTAGAACGGGTGCATTGCCTTGCTGTGTTCCAGATCCGCACCCTTGCAGGAAATTATAGGTTCGCCGAGTTCAAGGCCTGTGGCTTTTACAACTTCGTCCTTGAGCCCCTGAGCGATGAGGTAGACTTTGCCGTCAACCTCATAGAATCCATAGTCATAACGCGGGTGAATGGCTACGGCCATTGAAGCCGGCAGAGTCCAAGGTGTTGTTGTCCAGATTATTACGTTGACATCCTTGCCCGAAAGCTCGGGGAAGAGTCTTGCCGCATCGTCATACTGGTATGCTACGAATATTGATGGTGATGTCTCGTCGGAATATTCTATTTCCGCCGCGGCAAGAGCCGTCTGGCAGTCGGTGCACCAGTATATGGCCTTGCGCCCTTTGTAGACAAGTCCTTTGTCCACCATCTCGGCGAAGCCTTCTATCTGTGTGGCTTCATAGGCAGGGACAAGCGTCATGTAGGGATGTTCCCAATCGCCTATTACTCCGAGGCGTTTAAACTGTCCCGTCTGGATATCGGCAAAGCTCTTGGCGTATGACGCGCATTTTTCGCGCAGTTCGACCGGGCTTATGTTGTCTCTGTCTATGCCCTGCTCTTTAAGAACTTTCAGCTCTATGGGAAGTCCGTGTGTGTCATAGCCGGGAACGTAGGGAGAGAAATATCCGCGCTGCCATTTATATTTTACAACGAAGTCTTTCAGTATTTTGTTTGTGGCTGTGCCTATGTGAATGCTGGCATTGGCGTAGGGAGGGCCATCATGAAGGATAAATGACGGTTTGCCCTTGTTTTTCTTCTTCAGTTCTTCGTAAAGATCCATGTCATACCAGAATTTCAAAAATTCCGGCTCACGCTGAGAAAGGTTTGCCCGCATCGGGAATGATGTCTGCGGAAGGAACAGCGTATCTTTGTAGTCTTTGGCCATAGATGTAACCTCCTGTAAACTCTAATAAAATCTCTGTTTTTGAAAGATTTTATAATGCACAATCACTATATTATAAATGGCAAATGTACAGAGGGCAAGTGCGGTGCATTTATTTGCTTGTCCGGTGTTTACAGGAGGCTCGATTTTAAAATTTTTTTATGGAAACTTAGTTTAAGAAAAGTTCTGCTATCTGTACCGCGTTCAGAGCCGCGCCTTTTCTTAAATTGTCTGCTACAACCCACATAGCGAGGGCGTTGTCAAGGCCTGTGTCTTTGCGTATTCTTCCTACATGTACGGCATCTTTTTCCGCACATTCTATAGGAAGGGGATATACACTGTTTTTGGGATCATCGGCAACGATTACTCCGGGAGCACTCCTGAGTATCTCTCTTGCCCGCTCCGGCGTCAGCTCTTTTTTGAACTTTGCCGTGACGCTTTCTCCATGGCACCTGAATACGGGAACTCTGACTGTAATGCCGCTCACTCTGAGGTCGGGAAGGTGCATTATTTTGCGGGATTCGTTTACCATCTTCCACTCTTCTTCCGATATTCCATCATCGTCAAACGCTCCTATCTGCGGAAGCAGGTCAAAAGCTATTCTGTGGGGATATACTCCCGAGTTTTCGGGCTCACGTTCCTCTATCACAGCTTTTGCCTCTTCACGCAGGGCTTCGACCGCCTTTATTCCCGTACCGGCAACTGACTGATATGTACTGATATTTATGTATTCAAGCCCCGCCTCTTTGTGCAGAGGATAGAGAGCTACGACAGCCTGTATCGTGGAACAGTTGGGATTTGCTATTATTCCGTTGTGCTTCAGCGCATCCTGCGGATTTATTTCGGGCACGACTAGAGGGACGTCCTCATCCATGCGCCATGCGGAGCTGTTGTCTATGACTATTGCGCCTGATTTTGCGGCAATTTTTGCCCACTGCTTTGAGGTCTTGCCTCCCGCCGAAAAGAGCGCTATGTCTATACCTTCAAAGGAGTGTTCATCAACGGCACGGACTGTGTGCTCCTCGCCTCGGAACACCATTTTCTGACCTGCTGAACGCGGAGACGCAAGAAGTGTCAGGCTTGATACGGGAAAATTTCTCTGCTCCAAAGTTTTGAGCATCTCACGGCCGACAAGCCCTGTCGCACCGAGAACCGCCACATTTTTGCCCGACATTAAAAAGCTACCTCCTCTATAAAATGCTCATGCAGAGCACGCACCGCATCTTCGGCTCTTGACGCACCTACGACACATGTGACGGCAAGAGAGGTTGAAGCTATCATCTCTATGTTGATTCCCTCTTCCGCCAGAATATTAAACATCTTTGACGGCACTTCGGGATGGTTTGCAATGCCTGCTCCTACTATTGTCACACGCGCTATTTCCGTGTCGAAGGAGACACCCTGGGCATCTATCTCACGGCACAGATCACGGCAGACTTTTATCGCCGATTCGAGGTTTGTCTTCTTTACAAGGAAGCCGATGTCGTTCACTCCGCCGCGCATATTATTCTGTATAATCATCTCCGCTCCGACACCCTCGTCGGACAGGTTGGAAAACAGACGCGCCGCCACACCGGGAATATCGGGAACTCCCAGCAGAATAACTTTAGCCACCTTTGAATCGTGTACGACAGCTTTTATGATAAGACCTTCTGTTACTGGATTGCTCATAACCCATGTACCCTCCTCTTCGACAAAACTTGAACCAACGTACAGCGGGATTTCATAACGCGCCGCCATCTCGACACTTCTGGCCTGAAGCACGCTCGCCCCCTGAACAGCCATCTCTATACACTCATCAAAACCTATTTGCTTCATCTTATGCGGCTTCTTGACCACTCTCGGGTCTCCGGTCATTATGCCTGTAACATCCTTCAGAAGCTGGCATGAATCGGCGCTCATGGCACCCGCTAGAGCCACGGCGGAGAGGTCTGAACCTCCGCGGCCGAGAGTTATTACGTCTCCGCTGTCGGTTATGGCCTGGAAGCCTGTAATAACTGCCACTGTTCCGTCGTTGAGGACTTTTTCCACGGCTTCGGGCTCTATGCGGTATATGCGTCCTTCCATGGGAAAGCCTTTTGCCTTTATCCCCGCCTGAAGAGCGGTAAAGGACTGAGCGGGAAGTCCGAACTGCTGGAGCGCCAGTGAGAGCAATGCCACACTCTGCTGTTCACCAGTTGCAAGGAGCTGATCCATCTCTCTTCCGTTTTTCATATTCGCAACATTGTCAGCCATTGCAAGGAGGTCATCCGTCATATTTCCCATTGCGGAGACTACTACCGCCACACGATAGCCATTATCTCTGATCTTTTTAACAATGCCCGCCACATGTTTCATTCTTTCGGGGCCTGCAACGGAGGTTCCTCCGAATTTAAGCACTGTAAGGGGGAGTTCTGCCCAGTTCATCATACTTACCTCCCTGTTTTTTCAAGAGCTTCGCTTAAGCTCATACTGATATTAACTCTTGCACCCTGCGCGCTGCCGTCCAAGACAAAAAACTGGGAGCGTACCCCGTGTTCCGTAAAGGTGCGGCACATGGCCTCTGCCACTCTGTGGGCTGTGCCGTTGACGAGGGCTATGACACTCGGCCCCGAGCCGCTTATCGCTATGCTTATGCACTCGGGGAGCTCTTCCACGCTTGAGAATATCGCCTCTCCGCCGCTGAAGAGTTTGGTTCTGTAAGGCTGGTGGAGTTTATCATCCATTCCCCACTTCAGATAATCCCATTTGCCTGTAGCCCATGCGGCTGTGAGCAGCGCCGCTCTTCCCAAGTTGAATACGGCATCTTCAAAGGGCACCTGCTTTGGCAAAGCGTTTCTCGCATCGGAAGTCTTTACTTTCTCGTCGGGGACAGCGACTACGCACTGAACTTCGGGAGGCAGAGCTGGCAGGTTTACATATCGCAGATCTGTTCCGTCCCAGCAGCTTACGACCATTCCACCTAGAAAACAGGGGGCCACATTGTCGGGATGACCTTCTATCATTGTCATAGCGCGCAAAAGTTCATCATTGTCCGCTTTGTATCCTGTCAGGTGCTTCGCGATAAGAACGCCTGCGACAACCGCTCCTGCGGAACTGCCCAGTCCGCGGCAGAGAGGTATTATGTTATGACACCAAAGGGCAAAACCCGGACCCTTGACATTCCAGCGCTCGCATGTCTTTTCGTAAGCAGTAACGACGAGATTCTGCCTCGGATCGGAAAGTTCCCTGGAGCCCTCTCCGTTGGCGTCGATTTTGTACTCTCCGTCAGGCAGAAGCTCCGTTACTTTGAATATGTTATAGAGTGACACAGCCATTCCGATTGCATCAAAGCCCGAACCTAGATTCGCGCTCGTAGCGGGAACTCTGAGCGTTATAAGAGGATTCACCCCTTCATCACCTCCAGCAGTTCATCAAGACTGTCGCCTATCTCGACGGGCTTTCCCACCTGAGACATCGCTGTGTCGGGGTCTTTGAGTCCGTTGCCCGTCAGAACCATTACAACAGTGATTCCTTTAGGCAGACGTCCTTCTTCCTTTAATTTAATAAGTCCCGCAAGAGGTGCGCATGATGCAGGTTCCGCAAAAATTCCTCCCTTTGATGAAAGAAGTTTCTGCGCGGCAAGTATCTGAGCATCGGAGACGGAATTAAATTCGCCTCCGGACTGCTCCGCCGCTTCTCTTGCAAGATGTGCGCTGACGGGGTTGCCTATACGTATGGCAGTTGCTACTGTTTCCGGGTTCGGACATGGCTTCCCAGTCACCATGGGGGCCGCGCCCTCCGCCTGGAAGCCCATCATCTTCGGGAGTTTATCTATGCGGCCTATCTCTTTATATTGCTTGTATCCTGCCCAGTACGCGCTTATATTGCCCGCGTTGCCTACCGGTATAGCATGCCAGTCCGGAGCTTTTCCGAGAATGTCGCACACTTCCCACGCCCCGCTTCTCTGTCCCCATAGGCGATATGGGTTGACCGAGTTTACTATGGCGTATCCCTTCTCATCCGCGGCGGCTCGTGCCATCTCCAGAGCTTTGTCAAAATTGCCGTTTACCGCTATTACCTTCGCTCCGTACATAAGAGCCTGAGCAAGCTTTCCAAGAGCGACCTTTCCGGCTGGCAGAAGCACATAGCAGGGAATACCTGCGGATGCGGCATACGCGGCCGCGGAAGCGGAGGTGTTTCCCGTGGATGCGCATACAAGAGCCTTTGCACCGCTCTCCATAGCTTTGGCCACGGCCATAACCATGCCTCTGTCCTTAAAAGAACCGGATGGGTTGCAGCCTTCGAGTTTTGCCCACATGTCTATCTCCAAAATAGCGCTTAGTGTGTCAAGGCGCACGAGAGGAGTGCCTCCTTCACCGAGAGTAATCCTCGGTGTAGCCTCGGTGATTGGTAATAGTTCCGCATACTTTTGAATGATTCCCATTATAATACCCCCTTTAAAAATAAAAAAAACGCCTCCTGTCATAAAAACAGGAGGCGGTATCCATACCGCGGTTCCACTCCACTTCGGTCTGCGTAAACGCTAACCCTCGCCGCGCTGTAAAGGGCGCACCCTGCCGCCTTATCCTAATCAGGCTTCGACGGCCGCTCGGGGGTGGTCTTCAAAAAGAGTGTATCAGAATTCTCACAGCTCCGCATAAGCGGGAATTCTTCTCTGGGATACAAATATTCTTTACTTTCCCCTTCATCGCACTGTAAATATTAAGTTTGTTGGGGGTATTTATACTACTTGTTTGTTAGATTGTCAAGTGGTTATATTAATAAAAAAATATATTATGCAAAATTTTGTCAATACGGTCAGGCTATGGATGAAAGACGCTTCAGCACCGTTGCGTCCGCAGGACAAAAATCATAATTTTCGAGCTCACACGGCAAAACCCATTTTATAGAGCTGTGAACTTTCATGTTTATGAGACCACTTACTATTGATGCGTAAAAGAATGAAAAGTAAATGTCGCCTTCCGGGTATGAATAGAAGGTGGTCAAAAAGAGCTCATCGGGAGTTATATCTATCGAAAGCTCCTCTTTGCATTCACGGACAAGGCACGATTCCGGGGTTTCTCCGTCTTCCTCTTTGCCGCCCGGAAATTCCCACAAGTGTGCGCAGCTCCCGCCCGCACCTCTTTGACAGATGAGAATTTCGCCCTTTTCGTTTCTTATAATACCTGCACTTACGTTAGTCACAGCAACCATCGCCCTCAATTCATACATTTTGCGAGACTTGATGATTATACATTATGTACGATGTTTGACACCGCGTCAGAGGCGTATTTTGCAGTTAGCAGCAAAAAATACGTATTTTTACCTCTATGCACATAATATGCCTTGTAAAACTTGACATTACTCAATATGAGATATATAAACTGAATCATCGATAAATTTTGTAGGCGGGAGGTGTTCATAATGCGCAGTCTCACAAAGATGAAACGTTTTTATTCTATTGTGTTCCTGGCTGTTCTGTTTTTAGTTTCGGCAGCAGGATTTTCGCTTGCTTATGCCGTCACACCGCCGGACCTTAGCGGTCTTAATGTCCTAGGCACGATTACTGATCCCTCAAAAGACGACACAAGAGTTATGGACACTCATAACTTTATATTCTCCGCCCTGCCTCCCGAAAGTGACTTAAACTTCGAAGATAATGACAGAAGCAGAAAATCTTCGCAAACGGCGGAAAAATGCTATTTTTTCATTCCATGTGACGGCAATGAGGCAAAATTTATCTCTCAGCCCTCCGACAGTGTAAAAATATCCGCGCTGCCTTCGATAAACTACGTCAAGACCACACGCAAACAGGAATAATACTCCAAGACGATACCCTATGCTGAAAAGCGGCTTTCGTGCCGCATTGTTCGTTAAGCCGCTCATGCTAGGCGGCTGAGTTTAATGTTTGTATGGGAAAGGACGTTTAATTATGACACACGAAGAATACAGAACAGACAGATACAAAGACGCATCATACCACAGGAATGATCAGTCCAAAGACACCGCATTCCGCGACGAGGCAGGTCTTTTCTGGCCGGCTCACGCATTCAGCCCCGCATCGCTCAGGGAGAGCGTAAAGAGCAAAACCTACGACAGAACACACTAGACGAATGGTGCCGCATGGCTGCACATACAGGTTTACGGGCTAAATTCACAAGACCGTTGTAATTTCAATAAAAACACACTCGCCGGCCGCAGTTGTTTTCTCAAAAAACGACTGCGGCATTTTTTATCTCCGTCGGGATTTCCTCTTTACGGCTATTTTACGCTATACTATTAATGCTCTTCTATTCCGCTGCAGGGAGAATTTTTTATGTACAGAACTTTATGGAACGGATCTAAATTCGGACTGATTCTGCAGGCTGCTGTCGGGCCTGTCAGTATATTTATATTCCAGACAGCCGCGGCATCGGGACTTGTGTCCGCGCTGGGAGCGGTGCTTGGGGTAACATTGGCAGACCTTGTCTGCGTCACTGCCGCTATATGGGGAGTCGGCACTCTGCTCGAACAGAGCGGGCAGGGCAAAATATACTTTAAATATTTCGGGGCGGCGGTACTTTGGCTGTTCGGTGCTGCGGCAATCCTCGGAGCTTTCGGCATTAATATCATTCCGGGGTTTGATATCTCCGCCGAACATACGGCGAACAGTGCCTTTGCTTACTGTTTTATCTTGGCTATATCGAGCCCGCTCACTATTGTATTTTGGGCAGGTATTTTTTCCTCGAAACTTACCGAGGATAATATGAGCCGCATAGATGTTCACATCTACGCTCTTGGAGCGGTGCTTTCGACACTTGTCTGCATGAGCGCCGTTGCAGTGGCGGGAATTCTTACAAGCAGTTTCCTGCCCGAATCCGTAATAACGGCGATGAATGTGGTTGTCGGGGCAGTGCTTATACTATTTGGCGTAAGAACGCTGAGAAAGTAGCTGTCTTTTTCCTCCGATATAATAAAAAATCCCGTTGGCCGTATATCACACGGTTTTTAGGGATTTTTCTTTTAAGTGGTGCATATCAGCTTTTGGGTTCACCGTTTTCATCGGAAAATGTCTTTTTACACTGCGAGTTTTTACAGCCCCAGAACCAGCCGTTTTTGCCCATTATTCTGACTAATATTTGGCCGCAGGCGGGGCACTTTCCGCTCTTCTGAGGCTCTCCCTCCATATCGGAGAGAGAAAGTCCGCATGTGTGGCACTTCCAGTATTTGCCGTATTTTCCCGTGTGGAGGAACATTCTTCCCTCACATCCTTCAACGGGGCATTTGTATCTGACTTCATTCTGAGAGGGATCTCGCCTTACTATGTATATAGGGTGCTTTTTCATTCTTTCGTCCACTATCGAGCGCACCTGGCTCAATAGTTCATGTATAAATTCTTTTGGCGAACCCTCTTTATGTTCGATATTTTTTAGCTTCATCTCCCATATAGCGGTTGTGTCCGGTTTGCTCAGCTCTTCTCCCACATTTCTGATGAGATCCCTGCCTTTTTCAGTAGAGATGATTCTCTTCCTTACAAGGGAGACGTAGTTTCTTTCCTTTAAAAGCTCTATTATGCCCGCCTGAGTAGCGGCAGTCCCTATGCCCGAAGTTTCTTTGAGAGCGGCTTTTATCTCCGGAGCCTCCACAAACCTATGAATATTGTTCATAGCTTCTATGAGAGTAGCTTCCGTAAAGCGCTCGGGCGGAGATGTCTTTTTTTCGTCCGCTTTGAGCTCCGAAATCTTTGCTTCTCCGCCTTCGGACAGTTCGGGCAGTTTTACCTTGCTGTTTTCACTATCTTCATCGTCGGATTTTTCTTCTTTTAAATTTTTATAAAGAACTTTCCAGCCTAGAGCCACGCATCTCTTTGTCCTGGCTCTGAAAAGTTCATTGTCTATGACAACTTCGACAAGGACTTCGTTGTGTTCCTGCGGAGGCAGAAACTGCGCAGCATATCTTCTTGCAGTGAGGTCATATATTTTAGCACCGTCTTCCGTAAGCCCTCCAACTGTTCCCGTAGGAATTATCGCATGGTGCTCCTCCACTTTTTCTGTATTCCAGGCCTTTGTTTTTAAGTTTATATCTGTCTGAGATATAGTCTCCGCCATCTCGGGAACCATAACGGCAATTGTCTTTAATGTTTTTTCCCTCTCATCGTAGAGTGTCTCGGGAAGATATTGGCAGTCGGAACGCGGATATGTAACAAGTTTTGCCTCATAAAGAGCCTGTACCGTTTCCAGCGCCGCAGCAGGGGAAAATCCGTGCTGTTTTGACGCCTCAATCTGCAGAGTCGGAAGGGAGTGGGGCATCGGGGGTTGAGTCTGGCTTCTTTTTTTCTCGTACTTTGTAACGGAGCCCGTCTTATTTTCAAGTTTTTTGCGCAGATTTTCGATTACGGCGGGATCTATGATGCGCCCCTTCTCATCAAGCCCCGCCTGATCTTCGCCCGGTTTCCAAGTGGCAGTAAATTTTTCGCCGCCTACTGTAATTTCCGCTTTCACATCATAGAAAGGGTGCTTTGCAAAATTGTCTATCTCGCTGTCTCTGCGCACGACAAGGGCCAATGTGGGTGTCTGCACTCTGCCCACGGTAATTTTTTCGCCCCATGCTCTGTTTGTAGTTATGGAATATAGCCTTGTCAGGTTGTTGCCGAAGAGCCAATCAGCCCTCTGACGGCACAAGGCAGACTCAAAGACACTTTTGTACTCTTCGTTGGGTTTCATGGCTCCTATCGCCTTTTTTATAGCATCTGTGTTCATGTCTGTCACGAGAAGCCTGTATACCGGGCCTTTGTAAGCAAAATAACGCAGGATTTCATCGACAAGGAGCTGCCCCTCCCTGTCTGCGTCTCCGGCATTTACGACACTCTCCGCTTTTTGCAGAAGAGTTCCTATGTTGTTCAGCAAATCCTGAGTTCCAGGATTCGGCTTTACTCTCCACATCGGCGGTACTATGGGAAGCTTCGTTGTCTCCCATCTCTTGTACTCCGCGCCGTATTCATCGGGCTGAAGCGGCGTTATTATATGGCCTGCCGCCCAGCATACGACATCGTCTCCCGCCAGTATGGCAAGGGGTGTCCTGCTCTTTCTGCCTGCGGGAAGAGCTTCCGCAACCGCCCTTGCAAGGGACGGCTTCTCTGCTATAAAAAGTCTTTTGATAGAATTGATTTCCAATTTTATTCTCCCGGCTTGCACTTTGTAATATTAAAGCTCTCTTTAAAATAACGGCTTCGGATTTTATCATCATTCCTATTATATCCCAAGCGAAATTTTTCATAAGGGCAAAAAGAGAAGCTCCCTCGGATTATCGAAGGAGCTTCCTTTAAGCTGTATTTTTGCGTGCGTTGATCTAGTACGCGTCTTTGCCCTTTGCCACTACATACGAATCTATCGGGTTGATATTCTTCTCCTTGTGTACCTGCCTCCATGTCTTAATGGGCATTCCCCATATTTTGATGAATCCGACCGAGGCAGACTGGTCAAATATATCGCCTGCCGAGTAAGTGGCCAGCTCTTTGCTGTATACGGATGTGTCCGACTTCATTCCGTTGATTATGGCGTTGCCTTTGTAGAACTTCATTCTCACTGTTCCGTTGACTGTCTTCTGTGTGCTGTCCATGAAGGCCTGAACCGCTTCCATAAGGGGAGAGAACCAGTAGCCTTCGTATGCCATCTCAGCAAAGCGTACTTCAAGTTCCTTTTTGGTCTTGAGTGTATCCTTTGAAAGGGTAATGGCTTCGAGTTTTTTGTGAGCCGCTATGAGAGCAAGAGCACCGGGGCACTCGTATACTTCACGGCTTTTAAAGCCTACAAGCCTGTCTTCGATAACGTCGATTCTTCCGTATCCCGCCTTACCGGCCGTCTTGTTCATAAAGTCGATAAGCTCTATGCTTCCCATCTTTTTGCCGTTTATCGCTACGGGAATGCCTTCTTCAAAAGTAATCTCTACCGTGACTTCCTCGTCTGGAGCTTCCTTGGGGTCGGCTGTCAGAGCGTAAGCATCTGTCGGGGGTTCATTCCAGGGATCTTCCAATATGCCGCACTCTATGGAACGTCCCCAGAGGTTGTCGTCAAGGCTGTAGGGGCTTTTGCGGGTTGTCGGTACGGGAACATTGTGAGCAGCCGCATAGTCCATCTCTTCTTCTCTCGTAAATCCCCAGTCGCGCACAGGGGCAAGAACGTCTATATCAGGATTCAGCGCGTTGCAGCAGACTTCCATACGAACCTGATCCTGTCCCTTGCCTGTGCATCCGTGTGCAACCGCTACTGCGCCTTCTTTCTCCGCGCACCATATCATAGCCTGAGCTATCATAGGACGGGAGAGTGCGGAGTTGAGGGGATAAACTCCCTGGTACATGGCGTTCGCCTTAAGAGCCGGCCATACAAATGTGTCTACAAAAGCCTCACGAAGATCGACGACATAGGCCTTCTCAGCTCCGACTTCATAAGCCTTCTGCTTGATTTCTTCAAGATTATCAGCCTGCTGACCGACGTTCATTGTAAGGGTGATTACCTCATACCCGTTGTCATGGAGCCAGGGAATGGCCACCGATGTGTCAAGTCCGCCGCTGTACGCCAATACTACCTTACCTTTTTTTTCTGCTGTCATTTGAAATTCCTCCTGTATGTTGTTTTTTATTTTAAAAATCCATAAAAAAACTCGTCCCTCTTCTTCCATGGAAGAAGAGGGACGAGTAAAATTACCCGCGGTACCACCCTCGTTGACACTATGTGTCCACTTGGTTCACTTTTATCGAAAAGTTACGGAACTCCTACTTGACTTTGTGTCTTTCTTCGGAATTCTGCTCAGGGGTGCGAGAGTCTTGATTCTACCTGCGAAAAGCGCTTTCAGCCTGTGACGCTTTATCTCTGTCGCCGAGCAACAAGATCCATCTCCCCGTCATCGCATAAAACTATCTGCGAAAATCGGTCGATTCGTCGTATTCGTCGTGCCCGTTCAACAGCGGTAAAATTCAAGATTCCAGCCTCCTTTCGGATAGTCTCATTAAAAACTTGGTGAACATTTTATCATCTAATCGCTAATTGTCAACAGCTATATTTAAATTCTTTTGCAGTCTGTTATGCAATCTCCGAATTTTTATCTGCAAAACCGCGGCAAAATCCGTCGCCGCACTCTGCCGCGCCTACTGTCCGCATAAGTAAATCGGCAGCGGGATGAGAACGCATTCCCAGCCATGTAGCTGTCTGTAAATGCAGACATTTCACTCCTGAAGCGTTTTCTTTCCAGTTTATTCCGCCCACTCCGCACTCTGTCAGAGACTCCCACATCGAAATATTTTTATCCTTTACGGCATCGGCTGTTTTGTCGTCTATGAGCATCATGCGCAGAACGGAATATTCCTTGTGCCAAAGTATAACTTTATCTTTTTGGGCGCTCAAAGCTTCCTCGAGAGGCTGAATCTTGTGCATTGATTCCAACTCTCCGCACTTTCTGTCAAGATATGGGCATGTCAGCCAGAAAAGTGTGGGAAACGGAGTCAGATTTTTTGTTATCGGGTTACAGACCACAACCTGCGGATAGCCGTATGAACAGCGGCACCCAACTGCATAAACCTGCTTTGGGTCAAAGCGTCTGCCATTTTTTTGTCTCTTTATGACGGCAATATCATCATCTGTAAGATAACTCCAAAAAGCCGGAAGCATATTGCCATCCGGCTTTTTATTTAACTGATTAATGTCGTCCAATGTTATTTCTTGCCGGAAGCGCTGTTGCCCGTGCGTCTTTTTGTTCCGCGCGGATCTTTGCACTTGCTGTTTAGGTCGGCTATCTTTTCGTCACTGAATTTCATGAAGTTTGTGAGTTTTTTTTCAAAATCTTCCTCACGGTGAACAGGCGGTTTTACCTCTTTTACCTGCATAGCCTTGATGGATAAATCTATTCTGCCTTTGTCGTCAATTTTTATGACTTTAGCAGTTACTTTTTGTCCCATTTCGAGCACATCTTCAACTTTTTTGACATAATTGTGTGACAGCTCGGATATATGAACCATTGCTTTCTGCCCTGATTCAAGTCTGACAAACGCTCCGTAAGGAGCCAGATGCTCAACTGTTCCGTTGAGAACATCACCAACGCTGACTACTGACGCTGCGGACGTCTTTTCTACCATATGCGGTTCAAACCTCCAAAATTTGTGCGTTATTATCTATCGGCAAAAGCTTCTCAGTACAGAATACTTTTATCACATCAGCATATTTTATCATAAAAATAAATATTAGGCACCATCCCAATATTTGTGTGTCGGGTTAGCGTCTCATGGTTCTTTCTATAGCTTCCATTACTCTTTCCGACTGCAGCGGCTTGATAAAAAAGTCTGAGGCTCCGGCCTTCATTGCTTCGATTACCATATTTTCCTGTCCCATGGAGCTGATCATAAGGACACGGGCGTTGGGATGAGAAGCTTTTATGGCTTTTAGGACATCAATTCCGTTCTGTTCCGGCATCAGCATGTCTATAGCGGCTATATCCGGCTTGTGCTTGTCATATAGTCTGACTGCGTCACTGCCGTTGTCCGCTTCCGCCACAACATCATATCCGTTGCGGATAAGAAGTTCTTTCAGCAGCATTCTCATATATGTGGAATCTTCAGCGATGAGTATTCTAGCCTTCACAACCAAGACCTCCCTATTTATCAGAATTTATTTTATTATAATTCCAAGTTCTTCAAGAAAGAGGGGGCTCAGAACCTTTATATAGGTTCCCTTCATGCCCAGACTTCTGCTCTCTATTATACCAGCACTGCCGAGTTTTCTTAAGGCATTGACTATAACGCTTCTGGTTACTCCGACTCTGTCGGCAACTTTGCTCGCTACAACAACGCCTTCGGGGCCGCCCAAGTCCTCTATAATGTGGCGCACCGATTCTACTTCGGAGTAGGAGAGAGCTCTCATGGCCATCTGGACGACAAGACGCTCGCGTCCGCGTTCCTCTATTGACTTGCCTCTGTCGTTGAGTATCTCAAGTCCGACAACAGTGCCGAGATACTCGGCTAGGACTAGATCTCTTGTGTCGAACTGGCAGCCGAATCTCGCAAGTATGAGAGTTCCGAGGCGTTCGCCCGAGCCATTGATCGGAACAAGCAGCACATGTTTGTTGGAATATGTGCAGGGCTGGTCGGCGTAAGCGCAGAGACCGTGGTCTGTGTGGTTGAGTATCGACTCATGGTACTGGTTGACTTTTTCCGCGTAGGATGCAGGCATTGAAGCATTGATAAGCATATCCGCCATTATGGGGCAGTCATACTCGCTTATCCATGCATAGCCCAGTATGCGTCCTTCTCTGTTGATTATGTAAACATTGGCTGCTGACAGGTCGCACATAAGCCTTGCAAGCTTGGGATAGTCGGGGGCGCCTCTGTCTTTGCGTGACTGCAGCACTCTGCTTACGACGCGGGTCTTCTCCAGAAGATCCTGCATTGCAGATTGATTCATTATTTTGGGGCGTGCTTCGATTAATTCCTTCGGTGTATCCATTTGTAGTGATTCCTCCCTGATTTTAATCCGTTATATCATTATTATCCTTGTGCCCTTGGATGTGACTGCATGTAGCTTTTTTTTATCTGTTCCGTCGTTATTGACAGATATCTCTGTGTTGTGGCTATTGTCTCATGCCCGAGCAGCTCCTGCACCACTCTTAGGGGAGCACCGCGTTCGAGCATGTGTGTTGCAAAACAGTGCCTTAACGTGTGAGGCGATACTCCGTGAAGTCCCGTGCGTTTCGCCGCTCTGGTCACCAATCTGTGTACTGTCCTGACAGTTAGCCTTTCCGCGTTTTTCTCCGACAGGAAGACAGGCCCTTCGTTTTTCGCTCCGTTTATGGTCCTCCATTCGTCAAGCAGGCTTTCGGCCTCTCTTCCGAACGGAGCTATTCTTTCCTTCTCACCCTTACCCATAATACGCATGGTTCTTGTTGAAAATTCTATGTCTTCCCAGTTAAGGGCTATAAGCTCCGATACACGAAGCCCCGCACTGTACATAAGCTCCAGTATGAGTCTGTCTCTTTTGTAGTGCGCGTCCTGTTTGGGCCCTTCAGTTATCAGCTTAACAGTGTCTTCAAAGGAGAGAGCTCTCGGTATCGCCGGCTGTATCTTTGGACCTTTCAGCCCCAGTGCGATATCTTTCTTTTGGATAATATTTCTGCTGCCAAGCCATTTGACAAAGCCGCGAACGGCGGATAATTTTCTTGACGCAGAGCTCTTTGCCATGTTGATGCCTATTATGTTGCTCAAAAAGACTCTTACAGAGTCCGAGTCTATTTCCGATGCGTCGGTTATCCCCTGCTTTTCCAAATATTCGGCGAATTGGTTCAAATCAACAGAATAATTCACAAGGGTATTTTGCGAACGCCCTCTTGTTTCTAAGTACTTCAGGAAGTCATCAATATTAGAACAAATATTTTCAACCATGAACGGTATTCTAACAGGAAAATTGTAAATTTCAAGGGAAATTTTGAGAAAATTCACAAGAAAAGAGCATTTGTTTACTATTTAAAAAAAATCCCCTCTTTTTAAGTTTCGATTGTACTTTAAAAAGAGGGGGTATCTTTATAATTTAAGTTGCAAATTGGAAAATATTTTCGTTATTTGAAAAACTTATTTAATAAATTAATTTAGTTTAAAATTTTCTGTTGCTGTACACCGTGCCTGTGAAAAAATAAATATTCGGGATTTTTAACAAATTCACCGAGGGCAGCGGCGGAGCGTTCCGCATAGGTCTCGCAGCGCAGCGTGCGTTTAGAGATCTTTTTCCCGGGAAGTTTTGGAAATATTCCCAAGTTAACGTTCATAGGCTGAAAGGTTTCGGGAATTGCTGTCTGTAAATAGTTCAGCAGAGAGCCGATTGCCGTCTCTTGAGGAAAAACGGGCATTGTGTATTTGTTGAGATACGCATGCATAAAAACAGCCGAAGCCATACCCATTGCCATGCTTTCTACATACCCCTCCACACCCGTTATCTGTCCCGCAAGGAATGTGGATTCCGTTCCGTTCACACGCAGAGATCCGTCAAGAACTTTCGGAGCACAGACAAACATGTTTCTGTGCATTACTCCTTTGCGCACAAATTCCGCATTTCTGAGAGCGGGAATCATTTTGAAGACTCTCTCCTGCTCACCCCATTTGAGGTTTGTCTGAAAGCCTACCATGTTGTATAAAGTTCCGTCCTCATTATCCTGTCTAAGCTGTACCACCGCACAGTGAGCCTCGCCGTCGCGTGAAAGTCCTACCGGGCGCAGAGGACCGAATAGCAGTGTTTTTTCACCGCGTTTTGCAATCACTTCAACTGGCAGACAGCCCTCAAAGTGCTTCATTGCTTCTTTTTCAAAGTCATGCAGCGGTGCCGTTTCCGCATTCACAAGCGCTTCCCAGAAGGCGGCGTATGTCTCTTCATCCATTGGGCAGTTGATGTAATCTCCCGTGTCGCCGTATCTGTTTGCTCTAAAAGACAGAGCGGGATCTATGCTTTCAAGTGTCACTATAGGAGCTACAGCATCAAAGAAGTAAAGAAACGACTCCCCTGCCAGCTCTTTCAGCCTCTCGGCAAGAAGCTGTGACGTCAGAGGCCCTGTGGCTATTATGACAGGCCCTTCGGGTATTTCTGTAATCTCTTCCCTTATCACATCTATCATAGGGTGGTTTTCTATGCCCGCACTTACCAGCTTTGCGAATTCCGTTCTGTCAACAGCCAGTGCATTGCCTGCGGGAACGCGGCTTTTCTCTGCACAGTCCATTAAAAAACTGCCCAAAGTTTTTAATTCCGCCTTAAGGATTCCTGCGGGAGTCTTTGTCATCTCGCCGCCGAGCGAGTTGCTGCACACAAGCTCGCCCATTAATGCTGTCTCGTGAGCAGGTGTGTTTTTTTGCGGTCTCATTTCATAGAGACGCACATGCACGCCGCGCTCCGCAAGCTGCCACGCCGCCTCCGAGCCTGCAAGCCCGCCTCCTATGACAGTAACGCTACATGTCTGATTCGGCATCGGATGTTTCCTTAACAGCATTTTCCGCTGCCTGTTCGCCCGTAGTTTCGGGCTTCTTCCATGAGATGAAGTCACAATCGGGGTATCTGTTGCATCCGTAGAAGAAACGCCCCTTCATTTTGCCCTTTGTGGTTTTCCTGCGGATGAGCTCTCCTTCTCCGCATTTGGGGCATTTGATGCCAGTTGACTTCACGATTTTTCTTGTATATCTGCATTCGGGATATCCCGTGCAGGCGATAAACTCTCCGAACCGTCCACGTTTTATTATCAGTTCGTTGCCGCATTCGGGGCATTTTTCGCCTATCAGCTCCGGTTCTGGTCTCATGCTTTCCGCATTGGCAGAGACATCATCGAGTATCGGCTTAAATATATTCCAGAACTTACTCATAACCTCGCGCCACTTGAGACTTCCAGCTTCGATGCTGTCAAGAGATTCTTCCATTTTTGCGGTGAAGTCCACGTTGATAAATTGGTGAAAGTATTTTACAAGGAATGTATTTACAAGACGCCCAAGCTTTGTCGGGATTAATTTTTTGTCTTCCTCGCCTCGGTCAACATAGCCTCTTACGGAGAGGGTGTCTATTATTGTCGCATAGGTTGAAGGACGTCCTATGCCCTTCTCTTCAAGAGCCTTTACGAGACCTGCCTCCGTATAGCGTGCCGGTGGCTGAGTGAATTTCTGCTCTTTGCTGATCTCATCCGCTGTTAATGTTTCACCCTCTACGGCGGCCTCTATTGTCGTATTTTTAACACCGAGAGGATAAATCCTGCCCCATCCGTCAAAAGTTACGACAATGCCTGACTGCTTCAGCTTGTAGTCGGAGCAGGAGCACACCATAGTTGTGCGCGCCGTTCTCGCATCCGCCATCTGACTGGCCACAAATCTGCTCCAGATAAGGTCGTAAAGTTTGTGCTGTTCGGGAGTCAGATAAGCTTTAAGATATTCGGGGGTCAAGAAAGCATCCGTAGCGCGAATGGCTTCGTGAGCATCCTGCGATTTGCCCTTCGGCGAGTACTCATTCGCTGTTTTCGGCAAATATTCTTTGCCGATATGTTCCTCTATGTATTTTCTTGAAGCTTCTATAGCTTCGGGCGCAAGGCGGAGACTGTCTGTACGCATGTATGTTATGAGACCGGTGGGGCCTCTGCCGGGGATGTCTATTCCCTCATAGAGTGCCTGGGCTATTCTCATAGTGCGTTTCGGTGCGAAACCACAGCGTCTCGATGCTTCCTGCTGCAGCGTGCTTGTCTTAAACGGAGGCAGAGCGGATTTTGAATTTTCTTTTGTCTTGAACTCGTCTACGATAAGTTTGCTGCTGCCTATCGCCTTCTCCACTGCCGCAGCTTCGGCCGCGTTTTGTATGGTTAGGGGTTTGTCTTTGTATTTATCCACTCTTAGCTCATAACGGCGTTTATCGGTCAGGGATGATGCCTTAACGTCAATAAGCCAATATTCTTCGGGGATAAATTTCTCTATTTCTTCTTCTCTCTCGCAGACTATTTTCAAAGCAACAGACTGCACTCTGCCTGCCGAAAGTCCCCTTTGCACTTTGTACCATAGAAGGGGGCTGAGCTGATATCCAACAAGCCTGTCGAGCACTCTGCGTGCCTGCTGAGCATTTACCTTGTCCAAATCTATCTTGTCCGGTGCAGCCACAGCTCCCTTGACGCCGTTCTGAGTGATTTCATGCATACGGATACGGCAGTCGGATTCGGGGTCTATATTAAGAAGAGTGGCCAAATGCCACGCTATAGCTTCGCCCTCACGGTCGGGGTCGGAGGCGAGAAGTGTCTTGCCGCTGGCGGCTGAAGCCCCTTTGAGCTCTTTTATGAGGTCGGCCTTTCCCCTTACCTGTATATAATCGGGTTCAAAATTATTATCTACGTCAATGGCAATTCTGCCCTTCGGCAAATCTCTGACATGTCCGACGCTGGCAAGAACTCTGTACTTGCCGCCCAAGATTTTTTCGAGAGTCTTAGCCTTTGCGGGAGATTCGACAACGACGAGAGTCTTTCCCTCATAGGATGCGAATTTCTGCTTGGACTTAGACTGTTTTGAACTTTCTTTAGGTGCGGTCTTTTTAGCCGACGTCTTTTTAGAAGTTGTCTTTTCACTCTTTATTTCTTTATCTGCAGATTTTTTTGTCTTTTTTGGAGCTGATTTTGCAGTGGTTTCTTTCTTTTTCTCTTTCTTTTCCTCT
>CAZNYN010000012.1:38038-44190 GCA_964577295.1 uncultured Synergistaceae bacterium
CTCTTTCTTTTCCTCTGTTTTTTCCTCTTTTTTTACAGCCATTCGTCCCACCTCTTTCAAACTTTAGCGCTGAATCTACCTGGGCCCGATGTATAAATCATACCCTTAGCAGATAAAATTGCAATAATTTTAAGAATACAAGCGGCGCTCATTTTAACTTCATCCGCAAGATTGTCAACCGTTTGAGAGCTTTTATTCCACATAGCTTTGAGAACGACACTTTCGTCTGGAGATAAATTCTCTATATCGGCTCTGTTTTCTGTTATGTAATTATCAAAAAGCGACTGCTGTCTGTTATTAAGCTGAAAAAATACATCATCTGATATGTAAGGATAAGCACCGTCAAATATTAATCTGTTAGAACCGGATGTTACGTCTTGGTCAATACGGCCCGGCACCGCCCATACTTCCCTCCCAAGATCGAGAGCCAGCTTTGCCGTTATCATAGCTCCGCTTTTCTGAGGCGCTTCCGCCACAATAAGACGTTCCGAAAGAGCCGCCACTATTCTGTTTCTGCGCGGAAAACGCCATGCTTCGGCTCCGCTGCCTGTCGGAAACTCCGTAATAAGGGCGCCATGTTCCGCTATCTGTTCAAACAATGGCGCATTGGACGCTGGATAGAGAACATCAATGCCGGTTCCGAATACAGCCGCAGTCTCTCCGCCCGCCTCGCAAACCCCGATGTGAGCAAAAGAGTCGATTCCCGCAGCACCTCCGCTTATCAAGGTTCTGTGCGCAATGGCACAGTTTCTTCCTATGCGTCTTGCAGTATCTTTGCCGTATGCTGTGGATCTCCTTGTGCCGACAACTCCCACCGTTCTGCATTTGAGAATCTTGACTGAACCCTTTACATAAAGGATGAGAGGAGCATCTTTTAGGTCAAACAGAGATTCGGGATACCATTCGTCATCGCATGTTGTAACATCCGCTCCAAGCGAAAGAACCTTCTCATACTCTCTTTCCGCCCAGTCGGAAGAATTATTTTCCCTGATTTTTAATACGGCTCTCTCGGTAAGGCTATATTCCGATTTTAATTTTTCGATGTCGTCGCTGAGCAGCCTGCAAAGAGATACTCCGCTCTCTCTCATTTGTCTCCAAACTCTGATATCCGCTCCGGCAGAGTTGAGAAGCAGGAGGGTCTTTAGGATTTCATCCATGAGAGCGCTTCTCCCTCTCTGTAGCTTAACGCTTCGGCAACGTGTTCTATCTCTATTCTTTCCGCATGTTCAAGGTCGGCTATCGTGCGCGAGACACGCAAAACACGGGAAAGCCCTCTGCCCGAAAGGCGGACTCTGTTAAGTGCCTGCAATATAAAACTTTTTACATCCGGCTTAATCTGTATGTGGCGGCGCAGTATTCTTTCGGGAATTTCCGAGTTGCATTGGAAACCAAAACGGCTCCACCTCTCGACTTGAATGGCTCTGGCACTCTTTACCCTCTCTCTGACAACGGCGCTTGTCTCTCCGCAATTGCCTTCCATAGAGACAAGCTCTTCGGGCATAAGCCTCGGGACAGATATGTGTAAATCTATCCTGTCCAGAATCGGCCCGGAAAGTTTTCTCCTGTATCTGTCAAGAGAGCTCGGAGAGCATGTGCACCTTTCGACAGGATCACCGGAAAAACCGCATGGACAAGGATTACATGCGGCAATCATCAAAACTTTGGCAGGGTATACCACGCTGCCCGAAGCTCGGCTGACTGTTATCTGACCGTCTTCAAGCGGCTGTCTTAAGGATTCCAACACATCTCTCGTAAATTCGGGAAATTCGTCAAGAAAAAGAACTCCGCGCGATGCCAGGCTTATCTCTCCCGGGCGCAGGTGAACTCCGCCGCCGCACAGGGCTACTGCGCTTGCCGTGTGATGCACGGAACGGAAAGGACGCTCTCTCAGAGAATCCAGATCCATTCCCGCAGTGCTTCTCAGAAGAAGGACTTCCATCATCTCCCCGTCGGAAAGAGGGGGGAGTATGCCTTTCAATGCACGCGCTAAAAGTGTCTTGCCAGAACCGGGAGAGCCTACAAAAAGCAGGTTGTGATGCCCTGCGGCTGCAACTTCCAGTGCCCTTTTTGCGAAGGTCTGCCCCTTTATGTCGGATAAATCGGGGTCGGCCGCGCTTTCGCACTCGCCGATGATGCTCTTTTCCACCTTTGGAAGTTCCGTCTCTCCCCTGAGATGAGAGAAAAGATCGGACAAATTTTTCACGATATATGCGCTGACTCCGTCAACCAAGCCAACTTCACGCGCATTTTCCTCGGGAATGTATAAGTCAAGTCCGCTGTCCCTGGCCAAAAATGCCGCCGGAACCGCGCCGCGTACCTTGCGCAGACGTCCGTCCAAAGCAAGTTCTCCGAGAAAAAGCGATGGCTTTTTTACTTTCAACCCGCCTTGAGAACATGCTATTCCCACAGCGATAGGCAGGTCAAGCAGTGCGCCCTCCTTAGGGATATCGGCGGGAGCCAGGTTGACCGCAACTCTGCCTCTGACATTTATTCCGATTGCGCGAAGAGCCGCTCTGACACGTTCCCGCGCCTCTTTTACCGCTGTATCGGGAAGACCGACGACCGATATAGAAAAAAGACCGCCAGTCGTTTCAACTTCTATTTCCACAGGAAGAGCCTGTATGCCTTTTAAGGTGATACCGGAAACGTAATTCATTGTATGGCCTCCGTTATATCTTTTATGTGCTCAATCACAGGTGTTTTGCCTTCGCTGACAGTAATTGCTACTAAATCAATTCTGTAAAAACCTTCGTACATTCGTGATTCCGCCCAGGTTCTCGCACTGCGTACAAGTTTAGCGATTTTTGACGGCCCTACTGTCATATCAGAAGGCATAATAACGCTGACATGCCTTGTACGAACTTCAACAAACACAATTTCATCCTTATCAGACGCTATTATATCAATTTCGCCGCACTTGAATCTGACATTTCTGTCAATGATACTATATCCTTGAGATAAAAGATATGATACAGCAATATTTTCTCCGCCTATCCCGAGCGAAATATGCTGAGGGTGGTTGGATGTGGAGAGAGGTTCGGAAGAATTGTTATGCTTTACGGAACGTTTCAGCGCGCGGTCGAGATTCATCACATACAGTCCTTCTCCACACCTCTGAAGGTCATCCTGTGTACGGGTGAAGGTCCTATTTCGGCCAATATTGCTCTGTGTTTCGCCGAAGGATAGCCTTTATGTCCCGCAAAACCGTATATCGGATATATTCTGTCAAGCTCCGCCATTACCCTGTCACGCAAGACCTTTGCCACCACGGATGCCGCGGCAATAGCCGGAACTTTGTCGTCGCCTTTTACCACATATTTCTGCTTAATGAAAATTCCGGGTATCATCTTATTTCCGTCAACAAGGATGAGATTTGGAGTTTGGGGCAGTTTTTCAACAGAACGTTTCATGCACCACAAGGACGCCTGCAATATATTCATACGGTCTATCCTGTGCGGAGACGCAGCCTGAGCTCTCCACACGACACCGCAGGAACATATAATATCAAAGAGACGCTCTCTTGCTTTTTCGGTAAGTTTTTTGGAATCGCGAAGTCCCTCACCTATAAGGATTGAGCGCTGCTCGTTTGTAAGTATTGCCGCCGCAGCAACGACAGGGCCTGCAAGAGGTCCCCGTCCCGCCTCGTCAGTTCCAGCTATAATATAGGTCGGCCGTGAGGTAAGCACAGCCTAAAGGTACTCCCAGAGAGGAGGATCTCCCGGCTTTTCCAGACTCATGCGTCCCAGCTTTCCCGTTGCAAAAGCTTCCATAAACATCTTCCCTGCGGCCTCCGTGTCCACAATGCCGCCGGGCAGGAGTTTTCCCAGACGCACTCCAACCTTCTGCAAAATCTCCTCAGGCGTACCATCTGCCTTTATTCCCCATGCGTTTTCTACTCCGCCCCACAAATCCTTCTTTATGAGAAACGCGATACACTCCGCGGCGTGGCTCTCCCAATTTCCTATTACCTGACTTCTTGACGAGCCTATCCACGATATCATTCTGTGAGCGCGGGCATCGCTGTGCGGATCTAAAATTCCTGGAGAGTCAACCAAGAGGAAGCCCTGACCTTTAAACCAGGAAACTCCCTTTGTTATACCCGGAATACCTCCCACTGGCGCGGCTTTGCGCCCAACAAGCTGGTTTATCAGCATTGACTTTCCAACATTGGGAGTGCCGACAACAGCCATGCGCAAATCTCTGAATGCGGGCTTTTTTTCCGTAAGAGCTTTGCGTATCAGACTGAGCCCTCCCTTTCTTAAATCAAGGGGCCATGCCGGCATCTTTTTCGACTTAAGGTGCTCCGACCATAAGCGTGTTATCTTTTCATCGGCAAGGTCGGCTTTGGAAAGCACCACGAGTATTTGAATCTTGGGGGCAAAAATTTTTAAAAGAGGAGACGATGAAAGGTTCGGAGCCCTTGCGTCCCGAACCTCAATAATTAAATCTATATTGCCCGCCAAAGCCTCAAGCTGTCGTTTGCCCTTGGCCATATGGCCGGGATACCATACTGTACGCCCCATTATTCTATCATCCCTATTCGGCTGATAGGCCAGTATCTGAACACGGCAGGGCCTCGGAAGAAACTCTTGGGAACATAGCCCCAGAACCTTCCGTCCTGAGAATTAGGCCTGTTGTCGCCGAGACAGAAGTAACTGTCGTCGGGAACGGTCTGAGCCTCCATATTGTACGTGTCAGTATTTTTTACATAAGGTTCAAAAAGCTCTCTGTCATTTACATAGACAGTACCGTTCTTAATCTCCACCTTATCACCTGGAAGACCTATTATTCTTTTTACAAAGTCACGCCTCGGGTCTACGGGGTATTTGAATACCGCAATCTGTCCCCTCTGAGGATCTATTTTCGGCAGAGCATACCAGAATTTCAAAACCAACACCCTGTCGCCTATTTCCAAAGTCGGAATCATTGAACCGCTCGGAATCCAAAAAGCCTGTATTACAAATGTTCTGAGAATCAATGCAAGAATAAGCGCCCATAATACAGTCTCTATCGTTTCACGCCACCATGGTTTCGGCATATTGACACAACCTCCGATATTCTTATCAAAATATAACGGACAAAGTTATAACACGAATTAAGAATTTTATCGAACTAATTTTACTGAAAATACACTAATAATCCAATAGCTCATCGGAAATTGAGATATCAGCGACAAAGACAGTCTTGCCTTCGAGCTTCGGATAGACACATTCGCATGAATCGAAAGATAGAGCTACCTTGTTAATTCCTCCGGGATTTTTGACATCGACACAATTTCCAGTTATGCCCGAAAGATATGACGCCACAGCGCTTGCAACAGATCCGGTGCCGCAGGAGAGAGTGAGATCTTCGACTCCCCTCTCATAAGTCAGCACATCGAGAGAGCCATCCGTAGGCACGGCAAAATTTACATTCGTCCCTTCCGGGAAGAGCTCTTTGATATTCCTGACAGCACGGCCGAAAGCAGCATAACCGTCCCTTGTCCTGCTTCTTGATTTTTCAAAAATAACGGTATGGGGCACTCCTACAGTCAGAAAAGTATAGTTAAAAGCAACTCCGTCAACTTCGGCTGGTGCTCCTACTATTACATTTTTCAAAGAGACGGGCGCAAGGTGCAGAGTAACCATGGGGGCGTTCACAGAGGCGTGAACGTCGCCGCCCAAAGTTTCAAAAATCATATCACTTTTATTAACTATGCCTTTCTCAAGAGCATAGCGCGCGATACAGCGCGAACCGTTGCCGCACATCTCGCCCTCCGAGCCGTCGCGGTTGAAAAGACGCATCTTAAAATCGGCATGCTCCGACGGTTCGGCCGCAAGAATTCCGTCAGCTCCCACAGCTTCTCTTCTGCGGCAGATATTCAGTGCAAGAGACGAAAGAGCCTCCGTGCCGTATTTTCTGTCCATATTATCTATCATAATGAAATCATTGCCGTTTCCGTTCATCTTACTGCATAGAAGCATCTTTGCAATCAACCTCTCAAAGAAGATTTTGTATAAAAACTATTTTACACCATTATTCCCCGTCAGCTCTTGAAAAAAAAACGATTTGGAAGTATAATCTCCTCCATTGCGGGAGATTAGCTCAGTGGTAGAGCACCATCCTCACACGGTGGCCGTCGAAGGTTCGATCCCTTTATCTCCCACCACTGC
>CAZNYN010000013.1:0-44060 GCA_964577295.1 uncultured Synergistaceae bacterium
TTTTACACACGAGAGGGGAGCTAGCCGGCTCCCCTCTTTTTTCTGCTATGAATTTGGATAACCGCTGATTATACGCATCGTCTGATGAACAAGCCGGCTTCTGTTACGGAAATCAAATATTTCCTACATCGCCTGCTCGTTCATATTAACCGCACTCTGCGGCTTCGACTTATTGATATGAGCCTGATGCAGCAGCCGGGTGATTAGCACAAATCAGAAAACCACTGATTTGCTCCTTCGTCCGCAGTCAGGGGAAGATACGTTGGTGATGTCAGGCAAGAATTGATATAATCAGCTTTTACTTAAATAAAATAACCGGGAGGTGGAGATGTGTCTGTTTTTGTTAAATTAATCGCAAGTACTCCTGATGCCGCAAAGATTGTCGCAGCCGCTGCCAAAATTTGCTACAGTCCCTCCGGAGCGGTTGAAATTTTAGACGGTCTTGACGATAAAAAAGTCTCGTCTTTTTTGAAAATGCTGCGTAACTCGGGACACCTCTCTCCATTTGAACATGTCTCGTTTACTTTCGCTATAGAAGGAATAAGCCGCGTGGCTACTCATCAGCTTGTGCGCCACAGAATGGCCAGCTACTCTCAGCAGAGTCAGAGGTATGTGGGTATGGACGGGCAGTCATGTGTAGTTCCTCCGTCAATAGCCGTTATGCCAAAGGCAGCCGAGATTTTTGCAAAACAGGCGGAATCCGCATGGAAGTGTTATGAAGAGCTTGTTGCTGCGGGAGTCCCGAAGGAAGACGCCAGATTTATACTTCCTCACGGAGCAGAGAGCCGCATTGTAGTCACGATGAACGCGCGCGAGCTGCACCATTTCTTCGCACTGCGACTCTGCAGAAGAGCTCAGTGGGAAATACGCGAACTTGCCGTAAGGATGTTTGTTTTGGCAAGAGAAGCCGCCCCAGAGCTTTTTGAAACAGGCGGCCCGTCATGTGTTGTCTTGGGAAGATGTACCGAAGCCCACTCATGCGGCAGACCCTATTCGGGAACGGAAGAGATGCTTTCTGAATGAGAATTTTTTATATAGCAAGTGCAATAATATCAATGCTCGCCGCGCCTCCGAAGAAACGTATTCCTGTCGGAGGACAGGCCGTAATAGAGGGTGTCCTTATGAAAGGCCCCGAACACTGGGGACTGGCTGTGAGAGAACCGTCAGGCAATATATGGCTTAAAGCGTGGCTGGGTTCAGAATGGCTTAAACACGGAATCTGGAAATTTCCTATAGTGCGCGGATTCGCGACAATGGTCGAGATGATGAGAATAGGCACAAGAGCCCTCTCCATGTCCGCCGAGATAAGTTTGGGAGAAGAAGATAAGATAACACCGCTTGAAATGGTCGGATCGATAGCTGTAGCCATTGCCGCCGTTGTCGGGCTCTTTGTGGCTCTGCCCCTTTTTGTCTCGGAACACCTCACCTCAAGCTTTGATCTTTCTCACATATGGAAGAATGTCATAGAGGGAACAGTCAGAGGCGTTGTATTTGTCGGATATGTCGCCCTCATAGGCCTTTGGAAAGATATAAAAAGGGTTTTTGCATACCACGGAGCCGAGCATAAGACAATAAACGCTTATGAGAATGACGCGGATCTCACCCCCGAGTCCGTTTCGGCTTATTCCAGGATACATCGCCGCTGCGGGACATCTTTTCTGCTGGTAGTCATACTTGTCAGCATAATAGTTTTTTCCGCAATAGGAGGAGGCTCTGTCTTCTGGAGAATCGGAAGCAGGGTTATTCTGCTGCCTTTGGTTATAGGCATATCTTATGAATTTATAAGAGGAGCCTCCAATTCAGATACATGGGGCAGAGTATGTATAAAGCCCGCTCTCTCCCTGCAGTATATCACGACAAAAGAGCCCAGCCTCGACCAGATAGAAGTCGCATTGGCCGCGCTGGACCTGGCTCTTCATCCGGAAAAAGACAATCAGAACTCACAGGTGGTGTAGTATATGGAGCTTATCAGCAAGTTAAGAGAGATAGAAAAAAGTTATAAAGAAATAGAACAGAGAATGGCTGACCCTGAAGTTGCCAATAACCCCAAAGAGATGCAGTCTCTGGGCAAGAAGCATGTTGACCTTTCCCAGATAGTCGAAGCTTTCATGGAATATGAATCTGTTCTCAAAGGCATTGAGGATGCAAAAGAAATGATTGCCGGCGACGACGCCGAAATGAAGGAACTCGCAAAGGCGGAGCTTGAAGATCTCGAGGCAAAAATTCCCGAACTTGAGCATCATATCCAGATATTGCTTCTCCCAAAAGACATCAATGACGACAAGAGCGTCATAATCGAAATCAGAGGCGGAGCGGGCGGCGATGAGGCGGCTCTCTTCGCGGCTAATCTTTTCCGCATGTACACGCGATTTGCGGAACGCGAACACTGGAAGACAGAGATGATATCATCCAATGAGACGGGTATCGGCGGATATAAGGAAGTCGTTTTCAAAGTTGACGGAGTTGGAGCTTTCAGCAATCTAAAATTTGAAAGCGGAGTCCACCGAGTGCAGAGAGTTCCCGAAACAGAGGCGAGCGGACGTATTCACACATCTACAGCCACAGTCGCAGTGCTGCCCGAAGCGGCAGATGTCGATGTGGAAATCCGCACCGAAGACTTGAAGATAGACACATACAGAGCGAGCGGAGCAGGCGGACAGCATGTTAACATGACAGACTCCGCAGTGCGCATAACTCACTTACCGACAGGAATTGTCGTTACCTGCCAGGATGAGCGCTCACAGATAAAAAACAGAGCCAAGGCTATGCAGTTTCTGCGCACAAAGCTTTATGACGCGGAGCTTCAAAAGCAAAATGCGGTAATGGCTGCGGAACGCAAAGGACAGGTCGGAACGGGAGACCGCTCGGAGCGTATAAGGACTTACAACTTCCCGCAGAACAGAATATCCGACCACCGCATCAACCTTACTATTTACAAGCTGGATCAGATGATGGACGGAGACATTTACGAGCTTATCCGCGCTCTTGCCGAAGCGGACCAGGCTGAAAAACTTAAGGCTCTCTCTGTCTGATAAAAAGCTGTGAAACTTTTCGAGTTAAGGTCTAAAGCGACAGAAGCTCTTGATGAGGCAGGAATTGAGAGGGCTCGCTACGCAGCGGACTTAATTATTTCAAAAGTTCTCTCTTTAACCAGAATCGAGCTTGTTACAAGAGAGAATGAAAACATTGAGCGCCCCATGTATGACGAGGTCTTCGCAATGGTTGAAAAGAGACTTAAACGTGTGCCTCTTTCGTACATACTGGGAGAATCGGAGTTTTACGGATATAAGTTTGAAGTGGGGCAGGGATGCCTCATACCCAGACCAGAGACAGAACTCCTTGTCGAAAATATGCTCACGCTCGTGAAATTCGGCACTTTTGCGGACTGGTGTACAGGCAGCGGCTGCATAGGCATAACAATGCTTCTTGAAAATGCCGACTACAGAGGCTACGGCGTGGACTCCAGCCCCGAAGCCCTCTGTTGGGCTGAAAAGAACAGAGAACTGCATGGGATGAACGACAGATTCACTCTGATACGCTGTTCCGAGCCGAAAGAAGCAGGAATTGAGCATGGCAGTCTTGACTTTGTAATAGCGAATCCGCCGTACATTCCGAGCCGTGAAATCGACTCTCTCATGGCAGATGTAAGGGACAATGAACCCAAAGAGGCTCTGGACGGGGGCGTTGACGGGCTGGATGTATTTATAAAGATCATCGATGCGGCTCCTGCTTTGATAAAAAAGGGCGGATATTTGGGTTTTGAAACGGCTGGCGATTCTCAAGCCGAGCATTTGCTTAAAATAGTGCCCGAATGTTTCGTTCTAACGAACAAAATTTACGATTATAACGGTATTTTGCGGCACATTATATGGCAAATATCCTGAAAATAGGATAAAATATAAAGGAATTTCTGAAATATCAGAATCAATGGAGGCGTAGTATTATGGAAAAGAGAGAATTAGTAATCATCGGCGCAGGTCCTGCAGGACTTTCTTCCGCTATCTACGGCCGTCGTGCCGGACTTGATGTCCTTATTCTTGAAAAGGGCACACCGGGCGGACAGATCAACATCACAGATGAAATCGAGAACTGGCCCGGAGTAATCCACTCAACAGGTTCAGAGCTTGGTGAGTCTTTCCGCAAACATGCGGCTCATTTCAACACAGAGTTCAGAGATTGCACAGTCAAGAGCATTGAGATGCGCAGCGGCAGCAAAATTATCGTCACAGACAAGGGCGAAATCGAAGCCGAGGCTATTATCCTTGCAACAGGCGCAAGCTTCCGTAAGCTCGGATGCCCCGGCGAAGCCGAGAAGACAGGCGCTGGCGTAAGCTACTGCGCAGTCTGCGACGGAGCTTTCTTTGAAGACGAGACAATCGCGGTAGTCGGCGGCGGAAACGTAGCTGTCGAAGAAGCCGGATACCTCACACGTTTTGCGAATAAGGTCTACATCATTCACAGACGCGACGAATTCAGAGCAGACAGACTTGCCATAGAGCAGGCACTCGCCAACCCCAAAATAGAACCGGTATGGAACAGCGTCGTAGAGTCAATCGAAGGCGACGGCCTTGTAGAGAAGCTCGTACTTAAGAACGTCAAGACAGGCGAAGTCTCGGATCTCCCCGTAGCCGGCGTATTCGTCTTTGTCGGAACAGAGCCCAACGTATCCTACCTCGGCGAGCCCGGTTCTGTCGTAAAGCAGACAAGAGGCGGCTGGGTTGATACAAACGAGAAGATGGAAACATCAGTCGAAGGTATCTTCGCAGCAGGCGACATCCGCGACAAGTTCCTCCGTCAGGTCGTAACGGCGGCAGGCGACGGAGCAATCGCATCCATGGCGGCATACTCCTACATCACAGAGCAGCTCCACCTCCGCTCGGTGCTCATCGAGCCCGAAGAAGTTGTAGCTCTTCTCACATCAAGCATCGACCAGGCACAGGTCACACTCCAGGTTGAGGCCGAGAAGTTCGCCAAGGAAAGCGGAAAGAAAATAGCTTTCATCGACGGCTACAGAAACGGCAAGATGGTAGAGAAGCTCGGAATCGCACAGCTTCCCGCAATTATCGAAATGAAGAAGGGCGAAATGACACGTTCAGCACAGCCCACATCACTTCAGGACATCAAGGATTTCATAGCCTAAGAAGACTTTGACACTTTACAAAAAGAGAGCCTCCCAATGGGGGCTCTTTTTTGTTGCCCTCATTCTGCCGATTCGGCAAAATTTTTCTTGAAATTTGCGTAACGTGCCCGAATCCATTTTTCTTTTATTTACTATAATAGTGAAAGATGGATAGAAGACGCTGCGCATTTTGTTGTTTGGGATATTTTGTATGAGGAGGCATTAACAATGAAAAAATATTTTGCCGTTATAGCATTTGTCATGCTGACGCTTTTTACCGCTTGCACGGCGTTTGCCGCTCCTTCGCCCGAGCCTAGCACTAAAACTATAAAAAAAGAGATAAAGATAGGCAAAAAAGGTGCGGAGGCTATAGAAAAGCAGATACCGAGAGTTCTTGACCCTTCGAGAGAAGCCAAGCTCGCAATGATAACTGGTAAGCTTACTCCGTATCTTCAGCGTGACCTTGAGTACGGTGTGCGCATTCTTGAAATGAAGGAGCCCAATGCCTTCGCCCTTCCCGGAGGCCGTACATATATAACAACAGGGATGCTCGATTTTTTGAAGAGCGAGGACGAAATAGCGGCAGTTCTCTGTCACGAGTTTATCCATGCGGACAGAGCGCACGGGATTGTTCAGGCGCGCCGCAACAACAGCCTTATGCTGCTTACCATTGCGGGGCTTGTCGCAGCTACTCAGGCGGGGGATTCCGGAGCCGGAATTGCCGCTATGGCGAACGGCATTCAAACTGCGCTGATTAATAATTACAGCATAGAGCTTGAAAAAGAGGCGGATGCCAGAGGAATAGACGTACTCTACAAGGCCGGGTACAATCCGGCGGCAATGCTTACCATGATGGAGCGTCTCAGGATAGAGAAGCTGAAAAGAGCCTACCGCGACCCGGGAATATATCAGACTCACCCGGAGGACGAAGAACGAGTAAACGCCGCACTTAAATATATGAAGGATAAGGGGATAGAGGTTCAGCGCAAAGATGTTGTTCAGAGTCTGAAGGTCAAATGCGTCAATGTTTCGGGCGATGTCAGGATACTTGTGGACGGAGCTGCTCTGCTTTCTCTGCCAGATACCGGCGGAAACACGGAATTTTTTAAGAAGCTCTCCTCACGTCTTGATTCTGTCCTTGAGCTGGAACTGGCTCCATACGACATTCAGGTAAGAGGAACGGCTCCGTCTCAGGCTTTGGTTATCAGAGGCAAGGAGATTATAAACAGTAATGAGCTTATTAAGGGTATGCCTGCCTTAATCGAAATACGCAACAGGATCAACGAGGCTATTAACAGCGCAAGAAGGGGAAATCCTCTGACTAATTATTATATGTAGCTGAAAATTTGGCTCTCTCTCTTCACGCTATTTTTCTGAACATGCCCTAAACCTCCCAAATTACTGTAAAATAGTCAGATGACTAGGAGGGGTATCCATTGTACATCTCACTATATCGTAAATACAGACCCCAGACATTTTCGGACATGGTGGGGCAGAGTGCCGCAGTCAGTGTTCTTCAGGAGTCTCTTAAAGAAGGGCGCTTGGGACATGCTTATCTTTTTTCAGGTCCCAGAGGCTGCGGAAAGACGTCTGCCGCACGTCTTGTGGCAAAGAGTCTTAACTGCCAAAATCCGTCAAGCGAGTGTGAACCTTGCGGCGAATGTTCAAGCTGCATGGGCATATCGCTCGGCGACCACTTAGATGTAATAGAAATAGACGGAGCTTCAAACAGGGGAATCGGCGAAATCCGAGATTTGAAGACACATGTCAACTTGAAGCCTTTGAGCGCGCCGTACAAGGTTTATATAATAGACGAAGTCCACATGCTTACGGAAGCAGCCTTCAACGCGCTTCTGAAAACTCTGGAAGAGCCTCCCGCGAATGTAATATTTCTTCTTGCGACAACCGAGCCGCATAAGGTTCCCGTAACGATACGCTCACGCTGCCAGCACATTCCGTTCCACAGAATATCCATAGCGGATATGGTCGCACGCGTAGGATATGTATGTGACAATGAGAATATAGAAAGCGAAAAGGAAGCGGTTTGGGAAATTGCGCGCCAGGCGGACGGAGCTCTCAGAGATGCTCTGTCTCTGACAGAGCAGGCTGTTGCTCTGGGGCGTGGCAAACTGACTCTTGACAGTGTGCGTGACCTGACGGGAGGAAGCAACAGGACGGAGCTTGAAAAGTGGATAACAAACCTAAGAAATAATCCGGGAGAGGCGGCTTGCGCCCTTCATACTATGCTTTCAAGAGGAATGTCACCTGAACGTTTTTGCGAATCTCTATTTTCTCTTTTCAGGGATCTGTGGATTTATGTACTTTGGAAGGATAAAGGACTTGAAGCTCTTGAAATTTCCGATTCGGAAAGAGAGTATCTGAAAAGTGAATCCGCTTTCTGGACGAAGGAAAAACTGAGGGCTGTATGTTCGTTCTGCAACTCTATCCTGCCCAGGTCGAGATATGGCATGAGAATAGAGGTTTTTGCCGGTCTCATAATGATAGAGATAATGAATATAATAGACGGAGTACAGGATGCGCCGAGAGGTGCTTATGTACCGCATTCGGCACCCGCACCATCTGCAGTGCAGCCGAAAAATACGGAGCCGCACCATGTAGCACAGCCCCGCTTTACTCCAGACGAGAGCGGATATGGCAATGTATCGGCCGAGTTCGGCAATGAAGAGCACGTTCGCAATGTGCCGCATATTCCGCGGCAAAACATCTTTTTGCCGGTCGAAGCGGACTCTCAGCTTCCGAATACTGCGAAAATCTGTGCCGAGCTTGCATGCGGAGATTTTGCAAAATTATTTGCCAATATAAAGAGCCGTCAGCTTCTTATAGCATCCGCTCTGCTCAACTCCTCTCTTGCGGAGAAAGAGGGCGGCTGGGATGTGCATTTTGACTGCGAATGTCCCGCAAGTATATTGCTTTCCGTGCCTCAGAACAAAAAAATTCTTGCGGATGCGGTTGAATCGACATGGGATATAGCATCCGAGAAGAAAGAGGAAGAACAGGAGAATTTTGTAAAAATTCCCGAGATTCCCGCCGCGAAAGAGGAAAAAACGGCTGAAGAGAAAAAAGACGACAGTGATACCGCTTCAAAAAAATCTTTAGAGCCGGAAGCGCTCAGGATGTTAAAACTTATGGGAGCAGATATACTTTATATTGAAGAAGCCGGAAATATAGGTTCCGATGAATTATCCGAGAACGGAGAGCATTAATGGATAAACCTTTTGTACATCTTCACGTTCACAGCGAGTACAGTTTGCTTGACGGAGCGAACAGGTGCAGCGAGCTGGCCTCTGCAACAAAGGAAATGGGCATGAATTCCGTCGCTCTCACCGACCATGGTGTCATGTACGGCTGCTACGAATTTTATACGAAATGCAAAGGCGCAGGGGTAAAGCCTATACTTGGCTGTGAAGTCTATGTTGAGCCGAACGGATACACATGCAGGGACAGCAAGAATCAGTTCCACCTCATCCTGCTTGCGGAAAACGACGAGGGGTATCACAATCTTGTGCGCCTTGTATCCGTAGCAAATACGGACGGTTTTTACTACAAGCCGAGAATAGACCACGAACTGCTTGCAAAGTACAGCAAGGGGATAATAGGCGCTTCTGCATGCCTCGGCGGAGAGATACCCAATATGATTATGAAGGGTGATATCGAAGGTGCGGCCTCGCGCGCGGAGCTGTACCGCGACATCCTGGGCGAGGGAAACTTCTTTCTGGAGCTTCAGCACAACAGTATACCTGAACAGGCCATAGTTAATAAAAATCTCGTCGATATAGCGCGCTCCAACAATTTTCAGCTTATAGCGACAAACGACTCTCACTATATGAAGCGCAGTGACGCATCGTGGCATGACATTTTGCTGTGTGTGCAGACGGGCAATACTTTGGACAATCCGAACAGATACAGGTTTACGGGAGACGACTATTATTTCAGAACTCCCGAGGAGATGTGGAATATCTTCGGAGCGGAGCTTCCCGACTCTTTGACAAATACTCAGCTCATAGCTGATAGGTGCAATGTAGAGCTCAAAATGGGACATTACTATCTGCCGGAATTTCCTCTGCCAGAGGGAGAGACGCTGGAAACTCATCTGAGGCGCATGGCGGACGAAGGATTAAAAAAACGTCTGAAAACAGATAACCCTCCCGAGGAGTATGTCAGCAGGCTGATGTACGAGCTAGGCATAATAGAACAGATGGGATTCCCCGGCTATTTTTGCATAGTATCGGACATTATAGTCGCGGCAAAAAAACGAGGCATTCCCATTGGGCCGGGCAGAGGCTCGGCCGCGGGCTCTCTTGTGGCTTGGTCTCTCGGCATTACAGACTTAGACCCTCTTAAGTATGACCTGCTCTTTGAACGATTCTTAAATCCGGAACGAATAAGCATGCCCGATATCGATACGGACGTCTCGGATAAAAGGCGCGAAGAACTTATTGCATACATTGTTGAAAAGTACGGAAGCGACAGGGTTGCGCAGATAATCACATTCGGAAGCATGAAGAGCAAAGGCGCAATAGCAGATGTCGGAAGAGCTATGGGTATTCCAATATCTGAGGTCAGAGAGGTAACAAAACTTATTCCGGATGCGCTGAAGTCGGGAATAAAGACTATTCCAGAAGCCATAGAGGCAGTGCCCGACCTTGGTGCTATGTACAAGAACAATCCCGAAGTGAAGAAGCTTCTCGATGTCGCCAAGAAAATAGAAGGGCTCTCCCGCCACACTTCGCAGCATGCGGCAGGAGTTGTCATAACGCCAAAACCCATAGCGGAAATGGTTCCCGTCAAAAAATTCGGCGATAACCAGATAGCCACGCAATATTCTATGGAGCCTGTAGAAAAGCTCGGGCTGGTAAAGATGGACTTCCTTGGTCTCAGAACTCTCTCCGTGCTTGAAGGCGCTCTGCTCAACATTGAAGGCAACGGCAAGGGAAAGATAGACCTTGACGAAATACCGATAGATGACGCAAAAACTTATGAGATGCTCCAAAGAGGAGAAACACTGGGTGTATTCCAGCTGGAATCCGCAGGTATGACCGCCCTGGTAATGAGAATGAAGCCAGACTGTTTTGAAGATCTTATAGCCCTTGTAGCTCTCTACCGCCCCGGCCCTCTTGAAAGCGGAATGGCGGATCAGTATGTAAAGTGCAAGCACAAGGAAGAACCGGTTCACTATCTGCACCCGAAGCTCGAAGAGTCGATGAAGGGAACATACGGCGTTATCCTCTATCAGGAGCAGGTTATGCAGAGCGCTTCTCAGCTTGCCGGTTTTACACTTGGAGAAGCAGACCTTCTCCGCCGTGCCATGGGAAAGAAAAAAGTCGAGGTCATGGCGGAGCAGAGAATAAAATTTGTCAACGGCGCAGTGAAAAACGGTGTCGAGGAAAAAACTGCGGGAAATATTTTTGACATAATAGAAAAGTTTGCGGGGTATGGCTTTAACAAGTCGCACAGCGCGGCATACGCCCTTATCAGCTACAGAACGGCGTGGCTCAAAGCGAACTATGGCCCGGAATTTTTGGCATCATATCTGACCAGTATCGTGGGATCAAAGATGGAAGTTCTGGGGCAGTATATAAGAAGCGTCAGAGAAGCGGGCTATCCGGTGCTCCCCCCCGACATAAACGAGTCCAGAGAGGACTTTACAGTTGTGGGCGATGTCATAAGGCTCGGACTTTCCGCTATAGCCAAAGTAGGCCGTGCCGCTGTCGTCAATATCATAGAGAGCAGAGAGAAGAAGAATCGATTCTCATCCTTCTGGGACTTTATGTCAAAGATAGATACGAGAGTCGTCAACAAGGGAGTTATAGAAAATCTTATAAAAGCGGGAGCTTTTGACAGCGTAGAGCAAAACAGGGCAAAACTTTTGGGAGCTCTGCCAATGTTTCTCGACTCGGCCTCAAAGCGTCCTACCGACATAAATCAGTGCTCTCTATTTTCGGAGGAGGACAGCGCGGAACTCGAACCCGTGATATCCGAATGTGAAGATTTCACGACAAGAGAGAAGCTGGATTTCGAAAAAGAAAGTATGGGGCTCTACATATCTGGACATCCATTCGACCAGTACGAGGCAAAGGTCAGAGAGTACATCAACTGCCCGCTTATACAGCTTGCCCATTGGAAGCCGATGCACATACCGGTGGTCACAGCGGGGCTTTTGTCGTCATCATCGGAGAAATTTACCAAAAAAGGAGACCCAATGGGGATACTTACGGTGGAGGACTCCGATACGACTGTCGAGATAGTGGTGTTCCCGAAGATGTGGCCAAAGGTAAAGCCATATTTGAAAATTGGAGGTCTCTTTTTCATCAAAGGGCAGCCCCGTTCCGACAGAGGTGTCTCTGTGCTTGCGGATGAGATATTCTCCGAGGAGGATTTTGAGGACAACCTTGATCCTCATGTATCAATATCTATTGATGCTGACGGGCTCTCGGAAAGTTTTTACACGTCACTTTTTGCCGTTTTTTCAAAACATCCGGGCCGTCACGAGCTGATATTAAAGCTGATATCCCGCGGACAGACGATAGTATCATTTATAAAGCAGGTTAAGATTGACCCTACTGATAAATTTTTAAGCGAACTGGAAAGTATATCGGGCGGCAGAGCTGTTAAGATTTAGCATCTGACGTACAGAGCAGTGATGATGCACAGAGGGAGAGATATAAAAATGGTGAATTCCGAAGTGGAAAAATCTTATTCGTCGGGCGGAGACTATGTTGTAATAAAAGCTCATGAAAACGGCGTTACCGTTATAGGGGTAACAAGAGGCGCGGAAAACAAGTTTTTGCACACAGAAAAACTTGACGAAGGTGAAGTTTGGATAGCACAGTTTACCGAACACATTTCCGCCATGAAAATACGCGGCTCTGCCACGATATTGACAAAATACGGAGAAGTAAAGAGCGGTAAATAGAAAGAAGGTTATCTCTATATGAGCACTGTTCAGAGAAAAGTAAAAATAGTATGTACCCTCGGGCCTGCCACAGATACGTATGAGAAGATACGCGATTTGGTGGGAGCAGGCATGAATGTGGCTCGGCTGAATTTCAGCCACGGCGACTACGCGTCCCACGAGCGTGTCCTAAACAATATAAGAACTGCCGAAAAGAACTTGGACACCCCAATAGCGGTTTTGCTTGACACAAAGGGGCCAGAAATAAGAACGGGAATGCTGCGCGAGCACAGCAAAGTGATGCTTGTTCAGGATTCTGAGTTTGTCCTTCGGTTTGATGGAGCAGAAGGAGATGAGCACAGTGTCTCCGTCGATTATGAGCCGCTTCACAGCGAAGTGGCAATAGGGCAGTCCATATATATTGACGACGGTGTTATTAAATTACAGGTTGTTGAGCTGGCATCTGATTCAATAATATGCCGTGTAATAGTAGGAGGGGAGCTCGGTGAGCGCAAGGGGATCAATGTCCCTGCCGCGGATCTTTCCGTTCCTACATTGACGGATAAGGATATAAATGACATCAAATGGAGCGCTGATCACGACGTTGACTATATTGCAGTATCTTTTGTAAGAAGCAGCGAAGACATTATTAATGTCAGAAAGTTAGTCGAAAAATACGGCGGCGATTCAAAAATAATAGCCAAGATTGAAACGAGACAGTCGGTGGAAGATTTTGACGAAATACTGTCAGTTTCTGACGGCATAATGGTGGCGCGCGGTGATTTGGGCGTTGAAATACCTATGGAGGATGTCCCTGTGCTGCAAAAAGATATTATAAAAAAATGCCTTATACAGGGCAAGCAGACCATAGTGGCAACTCAGATGCTCGACTCCATGATAAGAAATCCACGTCCAACCAGAGCGGAAGCAAGCGACGTTGCCAATGCAGTTATCGACGGCACTGATGCGGTCATGCTGTCGGGTGAGACCGCAAGCGGAAAATACCCCCTCGATGCCGTTAAGGTGATGAGCAACATAATTATGAAGATAGAAAGCCGAACGGACTTGCGCCAGGAGATGCCGGAGACAATAGCGGACGACAACCTTATCTCGGATGCCGTGAGCTGTTCGACAAGGGATATATCAAAAGCCGTCAATGCCGCAGCCATTGTCACAATGACAAAGAGCGGTGCTACTGCCAGAATGGTAAGTAAGTACAGACCTCTGTGCAGAATAATAGCGCCTACGCCTCTTCGCAAATCGTGGAGACAGATGGCTTTGGTATGGGGAACAATGCCCATACTCTGTTCCATAACGGATGAACTCGAAACCTCCGTAGACAGGGTGCTCTGCATACTTCAGAAAGAGGGACAAGTAAAAGAAGGGGATATCGTGGTTGTTACATCGGGAGTTCCTCTCGGTGTAAAGGGAACGACAAATACGGTGCATGTCCAGAAAGTGGCGAGCAAGAAAAAATCAGATGCGGAGAAGGGACGGCCGTGCCTCTAATCGGCTCTCACCTGTCTGTCGCGGGCGGACTGCATAAAGCCTTTGAAAGAGCCGATTCTCTCGGCTGTGAGTCTATGCAGATATTTACCAGAAATCAACGGCAGTGGCAGACCAAGCCGCTGTCGTTCCAGGAGATTGACAATTTCTATATTGCCTCAAAATCGAGCTCGGCAAAGACGGTCGTCTCACATGCTTCATACCTGATTAACCTTGCGGGGAGCGGTGATACCCGCACCCGCAGCGAGAAGGCTCTCATTGAAGAGATAGAAAGGTGCGCGCAGCTTAACATAAGCGATACCGTCCTTCATCCCGGATTTGCCGGAGATGAGAGCAAGGAAGAAGCGATAAAAAAATTAAGCGATTCCTTGATTAGAGTAATAAATGCGACGAGTGCCTACAATGTCAGGATACTTCTTGAGACAATGGCGGGGCAGGGCTCTGTGCTCGGCTCGGATTTTTCCGATTTTTCGTCTCTGCTGGATGAAGTAGACGACAATCCGCGCATAGGCTTCTGCGCCGACATGTGCCATATCTTTGCGGCCGGGTATGAAATACGTTCCGCGGAAGGCTACGAGAGAACTGTCTCTCTTATGGCAAAGCACATGGGGCTTTATAATATACACTGCTGGCATCTAAGCGACAGCAAGACGGAAAAAGGAAGCAATAAAGACAGGCATGAACACTTGGGCTGCGGAGAGATAGGACTTGCGCCGTTTTCAATGCTTATGGGAGACGAGCGTTTTGCAAATATACCTGCTATACTTGAGACGCCCAAAGACGGAGGCGGAGACGAGGAGAATTTATCGATACTTCGCAAACTGAGAGGCATATAAGGATATATATATCATAATACAGACACTATTATTCGCGGGGAGGTATGTGTGTGCCCTTTTTTGATTTAAGATGGCAGGATTTGCCTGATATTATCATCGTAGCGTTTATTATATACAGGGTACTGATGCTTCTTGTCGGAACCAGAGCCATGCAGCTTCTGCGCGGAGTATTGATTATCGGACTTATAGGTGCGCTCGCAAATATACTTGAACTGAGAAGCCTCTCATGGATAATAGGAAAGCTGCTTGGAGCTTTCATAATAGTTATTCCCGTCCTTTTTCAGCCCGAGCTTCGCCACATGCTTGAAGAGCTCGGCAAAGGACACCTTTGGAGGATGGAAGTAAACGAGGAAATGCTTGATGCACGCTCCGACCAACTTGCCAAAGCTTTGCTTTACTGCCAGTCTCAGAGGATAGGCGCGCTATGTGTGCTCCAAAGGAACACAAGCCTGAAGGAAGTATGGAGGACGGCGGTTCTGCTGAAGGCGGATATTACCGAAGAGCTTCTGGTGTCAATATTTTGGCCAGGCACGCCGCTGCATGACGGGGCTGTCGTTATAGACCCGAAAACGGTAGTTGCCGCAGGCTGTTATCTGCCTCTTACGGAAAAGACAGACATATCAAGGTGGTACGGCACAAGGCACAGAGCCGCTCTCGGTGTGACGGAAATGTCTGATGCTCTGGCTCTGGTCGTATCGGAAGAGCGAGGGGAGATAACTGTCGCTGTCGGAGGGCGTCTATCAAAAGCTCTTAACGAAACTCAGCTGAGAAGTATATGCAACCACTACTTCAGCCATGAGGAAGCCAAGGATGCAAACTTTATGGAGAGGCTGAGAGAAGAGATACAGCAGCAGTGGCCGGGGAGTAATTCAGATGAAAAAGCCTAATATCCTAAACAATATAAACGAATTCATGCAAAGTGCCGTCAAAAAAATATTACATGCGGGCGGATTGCTTGACAGAAGCGGAGATTCATTTTTCGATACGAAGCTGTTCTTATGCGGGGTATCGGTGTTTATTTCCGTTCTTATCTGGACGTTTGTTGCGTGGGACGGCAATACGGAGGGAACGAGAAGCATATCCGTGCCCATACAGTATATCAACCTTACAAAGGGCTACTCTATTTACACACAGAACAAAAGAATTGAAATAAGGTTTGCCGGACGTCTAAACTCTCTTGCCAATATCGAGGAGTCTGACATTTCCGCCACTGTCGACCTGCAGGGGATGCAGATAGGGAGTTACTCTCTCCCTATCAAGGCAGACGGACCTCAGTCCGTAAGAATAAGGTCTCAGACACCGACTCTTGCAGAGGTTGAGATTTACAGATATGTCGAAAGAACCATTCCCGTTACCTGGAAACAGGATGAGACAGCGAGCGGAGACGCAATAATTTCAAACGTACAGCTCTCTCCGTCGGAAGCCACAATAAGCGGTCCCGAAAATGACGTGCTCTCTGTGCAGTCGATAGAGGCGCTTGTGCCTATTGACAAAAATAATACAAGCGAGGTCAAAGCTCCCCTCAGAGTGACGGGTGTTGCACCTGACTCTGCTCAGAGAATTAAAATAATGCCGTCCGCCGTAAACGCAAAAGTAATGTTTGAAGAGGAAGTAGTGGCGGAGCGCATTCCGGTAAGAGTTTCCGTTGTGGGAGTGCCTGCGGATGATATGCAGATTGACAGCATCAAGGTTGTTCCCGACAGAGTCTCGGTCAAAGGCAGGGGAGACCTTGTAAGAAAAATGCAGTCGATAGTCCTGCCTCCTGTGGATATAACGGGGCTTGACCAGAATCTTCAGCTGATGATACCGCTGCAGCCGACGGACTTAGACCCTGGCATTGAAATAGAAGGGCCCGACAGAGCGAGAGTGGATATAATAATCCGAAATAAAATGACGACGAAAACATTTTCAAGTGTGGGGATAATGGTAGCAGGCATCGATGAAAACAAAGACTGGAAAGTTCAGCCTCAATATGCCTCTGTTACTATCGAAGGTACTCAGGCGGCCCTCAATATGCTTCAGAGCGGGCACGTGCCGTTTGAACTCTATGTGGATGTATCAAACATTGTTTCGCACCAGATTGAACTTCCCGTGCTCGTAAGAAATTTGAAAAAGGATTTTCAGATTGTCAAGATTGAGCCGGAAGAGGTGTCTGTATCTATCGTAAATTAGAATTTTAGAAGCGGACAAATATAGCATATTAGTTAAGAGGAGTGTTTCGAGTGTCGGATTCAATAAATAAGACGAGAAAATACTTTGGCACGGACGGGGTAAGGGATATAGCCAACGAGGGGAACATGACTCCCGAGTTCGCTCTTGCTTTGGGACGCGCTTATGTCTTGTTCAATAAAGAGCGCGGAGTAAAGCGCCCTCACATCGCAGTAGGCCGTGATACAAGATTTTCAGGCCCTATGATACAGGCCGCTCTGACAGCGGGAATAAATTCCGCAGGAGGAGATGTCTCAGACCTCGGAGTTATTCCTACACCGGGTGTCAGTTATGCTGTCGCAAACAATAATTTTGACGGGGGTGCTGTAATAAGCGCTTCACATAATCCGTCCGAATATAACGGCATAAAATTTCTGGACGGCAGCGGGTTTAAACTGACGGACTCTCAAGAATTGTCAATAGAGGAGAAAATTTTTGCACAGAACGATGGAAACCGTCCTATATCATCATGCCTGGGCACTGTAACCAATGGGCAACATCTCTCCGATGACTACCTTAACTCGCTCCTGGCTTTGGTAGACGAGATTGGCAAAAAGGATTATCCGATAACGGCTGACGGTGCCAACGGAGCAGCTTCCCACCTTCTTGAGCCCCTTTTTAAAAATTGGGGCGGAAAAGTGAATATAGTAGGAAACACTCCCGACGGCATAAATATAAATAACGGTGTCGGAGTTACTCATATGAACTATCTCTGCACCGAGACTGTAAAAAGTTCATCTTTGCTCGGTATAGCTTATGACGGAGATACCGACAGAGTGCTTATGTGCGATTCAAAAGGGCGAGTCCTCGACGGAGATATAATGCTCTGGGTAATAGGGAGATGGCTTGCAAAACACGGCAAGCTCGGTTCTGGAGTTGTCGCCACAGTAATGAGCAATATGGTTTTGGAGGATCTCCTTGCCGAAGAGGGAATAAAGGTGTTCCGCTGCGGCGTAGGCGACAGGTATGTTCTTGATACGATGAGAAAGAACAACTGTCGTTTGGGCGGGGAACAGTCGGGACATATAATAGCCTTGGATCATGCCAATACAGGCGACGGACTTTGTTCCGGAGCGCTGTTCCTGAAAGCTGTTGAAGATTTGAATGAAAATATAGCCACTTTAGCTGACAGGTTTGACCGTTATCCTCAAGTTCTTACAAACGTCAGAATCAAAGACAGAGAAACGCTCATGAGCAGCAAAAAACTCGCCTCTGCGGTAAAAGATTCGGAGAAAAAGCTTGAAGGCAAGGGAAGAATGCTCCTTCGTCCTTCCGGGACGGAACCCCTTCTTCGCATATTTGTGGAGTCAAGAGATCCTTTGCTTATGGAAAACGTGGCCTCATATCTTGAGCGTACAATAAACGAGATTATTGCGGAGGAATTATAAATTGTCTTCATTCAAGCCTATAGATAGAGCTGTGTTTCCCGTGGCGGGGCTTGGCACAAGATTTCTGCCTGCCACCAAGGATGTTCCAAAAGAGATGCTTCCTCTGATAGATAGGCCTCTTATCCACCACGGAGTGGATGAGGCCGTCATGTCGGGATGCGATGAAATAGTATTTGTAACGGGCAGCGGCAAGGAATCGATAGAAAAATATTTCAGCCGCTCGTCCGAGCTTGAGGAACATCTGCGTTCCCATGGCAAGGAAGAGCTTGCCGATATAATAGCATCCATACCTGAGCTTGCAAAGTTTCACTATACAATGCAGAAAGAACCGCTGGGATTGGGACATGCCGTGCTGTGCGCGGAAGAATTCTGTAAAGAGTCGTTCTTTGGGCTGATTCTGCCCGATGATGTCTTTACAGCCTCCCCGACGGTGCTATCGCAGCTTGATGCCGTAAGAAAAAAATACGGAGGATCTGTCTTAAGCCTTGAAAAAGTTCCGCCAAGCGAGACACATAGGTACGGTATTGTCGACGCTGAGGAGATAGAGCCGGGCGTTTATAAAATAAAGGGGCTCGTCGAAAAGCCCGACCCTGCAGAGGCTCCGTCAAACCTTGCCATAATGGGACGCTATGTGCTTTCTCCTTCAATTTTTGAACATCTGAAGGCACTTAAGCCAGGCAAGGGCGGAGAATATCAGCTTACAGACGCCATTGCCTCGATGCTGGAGAAAGAAGAAGTCTACGGAGCCGTATACAAGGGAGTGCGTTTGGACTGCGGCGTAAGAGAGGGTTGGATAAAGGCTACTGTGGTTAAGGCTTTGGAGGATCCTGCTCTTCGTGATATAGTCCTGAATGCTATCCGCGAAAGCGGTTTTGAGAAACAGCAGTAGCTTCTGTCACAGACAATGATATGCGAAGGCCTCCCGTCTCTGAGACGGGAGGCCTTCGCATAATTTATTTGTTCTTTTGTATTTCTTCGGTAAACGGATAGTATATCCTGATGCCGGTGATATCCTTCAGCCCGTTGTCATTACGTCCCGCAACATCGTTAAGCAACTGCCAGCCTCCGCTGCCGTAACGGGCAAGAATCAGAGATTTTCTGCCGTATGTCGACCAGATATCCCAAAGCTCCTCGCCTGCCGCGGGTCCTGAAACCAACGCATTTTTAAATAGGGGGGGCGTTCCGCCAATCATAGATTTGCCGTCGACAGGGCCTATAATAAGCCACTGTGACATGTCCCACGCTCCCTGCATTTCTTTGGATGTCAAAGCGTGATCCCACGGAATTATCTGAAATCCTCCGGTGACTCCGCGGGGAGTGGTTGATATGTCTATTACGCCGCTGTGGTTTGCGCGTATTGCCCCTGTGCGCTGAAATAATGTGCCTTCGAAGCGTCCCGTGCCCTTTATAGGCTTGATAACGCGTCCGAGCACTTCATATCCGTCGGATCTCCACGCTGTGACTCGTCCGCCCGGTCTGTTTTCAATATCTACCATATATGGCATGGAAGAGTCTTCATAGGCAGTGATAACAACAGTATCTCCCTGTTTTGGCAGATTGTTCGCGGATAATGGAGCGGCAGTGCCGTCTTTTTTGTGTATCGATACTTTTGAACCGACAGGCGGAGCCCAAGCTCCAAAGAGGCTCTCTCCTGCTTTCGGAGAGATAACTACGGACGCGCCCGCTCCTGCGGCGGGTGCAATTGTCTCACGGGGAATGATGCTCATTGTGCGTCCCTTGCTTTTTTCAACGGAGACAAGCATGTGTATAGCGTTCACTGCCGAGGCGCAGACGGTTCCTTCAGTGCTCCACGCGCTCGCCGTATAGCTGGGCCAGCGTGTCTTTGTAGGAAGAAGCACGACCGTTCCTGCATTATGAATTGTTCCGCTGCTGTCTGTTACCGTCACAGATGCTCCTTTTTCCATAGGTATCTCTATTTCAAAAAGTTTTTTCTCGGAGGCGTCTGCGGGCCCGGATAACGAGAATAGAAATACGCATAATATAAATACTGCGGCTATTTTAAAGTGTCTCATTTTTATCACCCCGTATAAATGAATTATATACTTGCATTGTTTAAAAATTTAAATTGATACCAATCGGGAAGAACCATATTGCCCATATATTTCCGAGAAAATGAAAGATGACGGACGGCAGTATGTTTCCGTACCTCTCCTTTAATATACTCATTATAACGCCGGGAAAGAATGTTGTAAGAGAAATAATATTGGGGGCTGCAATAAGATGAATCGGGGCAAAAATCATATTTGTCACTATAACAGCAGTAGGAGCGGAAAAATACTTTTTAATCATCGTCTGGAGCCATCCGCGAAAGAAGGTCTCTTCTATGATGGCTGCCGCCAATCCCGCCGCAGCCATATTCAATATTTCAGATAGATTTCTTTTGTGAGGAAGAGTGTCCCATGGCCACATTAAAGCCACGGGCGTCAGCAGCAACAAAACAGCTGCAGACACAAACAGTGTCTGCAGGATGTCTTTTTTTCTGTAAGACCAGCTTAATCCATAATCAACAGGACTCTCTTTCCTGTACCAGCACCAAAAATAAGGCCAGTAGAGCAGAAAGACACCTGCTGCCAGAGATATTATTTTATTCATCAGATTGCTGTGCTTTTATATTTTACAGCAGTCCGAGCAAAGTCCGTAGAAAAAGATTTCAGCCTGTTCTATTTGGGCAATATTATTCTGCGCGGCGCTTGCGGAACGGAAGAGATTATCTTCGTCTATATTGATATCTACAAGTTTGCCGCATTTTTTGCACAGGAAGTGCCCGTGAGTGGCTATTGTGGGGTCGAAATAGACTCTTTTGTCATCTATGCTCAATATTTTTATAAGTCCTGCTTCGGCAAGCAGCTGTGCTGTGCTGTAGACTGTTGCGACAGACATTGTCGGATATTCAACGGCAAGTTCGCGATAGAGAACATCCGCCGAAGGATGGTCTTTGCGTCCCTCCAGCTGTCTTAATATGGCTATTCTCTGTGCTGTAATTTTTGCTCCGCGTTCTCTAAGAACGGATATTCCATCGTTGACTGTCCACATCATCTGATCCTCCCGATTTTTATTATGATAACTAAATCAAATTCATTATAAATCATCCTTCATGTTTTGTACATTATGATAAGATTTTGAAAATAGTACTTGCGTAATTTTAACGAATCGGTCTATAATGTGCGTTGCGCATTATGGGGTGTAGCCAAGCGGCAAGGCAGTGGACTTTGGATCCGCGATCGATGGTTCGAATCCATCCACCCCAGCCATTTGAATTTAAAAGAGAAGGTTTTGCATGACCTTCTCTGGTTTTGTGTTTCTAATACAGATTGAAGGGAGCTTGCAATATGCAGCAAAATAAAAAGCCACTCTGCGTGCTGGTACTGGCGGCAGGTAAGGGAACGCGCATGCACAGCAAGACCTCAAAAGTACTTCAGTTAATGTTGGAAGAGCCTCTTCTCTACTATCCTTTGACTGCTTCTCGCGGCGCAGGAATAGATTCCATTGCCGTCGTGCTGGGCTTTTCGGGAGAGACTGTTGAGAAATGGCTCGCGAATGAATTTAACGACGTAAATGTTATTTGGCAGAGAGAGCAGCTCGGCACAGGCCATGCCGCAAAACTTGCCCAGGAATGGTGGGGCGATTTTGAAAATGTTATTATTCTTCCCGGAGATACACCTCTTATCACTTCAGATACATTGAAAACACTTGCGGAAACCCATATAGCTAATAGCAGCATGTGCAGTTTCTTAAGTTTTGACATTGCCGATCCGACCGGATACGGAAGGGTCATAAGAAAAGAGAATTCCATCAAAATTATTGAACATAAAGATGCCACGGAAGAGGAGCGCCTCTGCCGCGAGGTCAACAGCGGAATGTACATATTCAATACAAAGGCTCTTTCCGATGTAATAGATGATATTAAATGCGCCAACAGTCAGAAGGAGTATTACCTTCCCGACGCGCTGGCTCTGATACAAAACCGCGGAGGGCGTGTCGATGCGGTCAAAACAAATTGTCCCTCGGAATTTTTGGGGGTTAATGACCCAAGGCAGCTTGCCGAGGCTGCGTCCATAATGCGTTCCAGAATATTGAATAAATTTATGTGCGCGGGCGTTCGCTGTTCGGACCCTCTCTCAACATGGATAGGGCCCAAAGTTACAATGGGCGAGGATATAATGCTTGAGCCCAATGTCCAGCTTTGGGGCGCTACGAGCATAGGCTCTGGCAGCAGAATAGGCAGTTTTTCCGTGCTCAGAGACACCGCGGTTGAAGAAGACGTAACTGTTGTCGGCTCTGTGAGGGTAAACGACAGTCGTATCGGACGCGGCTCGTCAGTCGGTCCGTTTGTATTTATCAGAGAAAATGCTCATCTTACAGAAAACGTACACGTCGGCCGCTTTGTAGAGATAAAGAAGAGCATAGTGGAAGACGGGTCAAAAGTTCCGCATCTTTCCTATATAGGAGATGCTCACATAGGCAAAAAAACCAACATAGGGGCAGGAACTATAACCTGCAACTACGATGGTGTAAAAAAGAATAAAACGGTCATAGGCGACAATTGTTTTATCGGAAGTGACACAATGCTGGTTGCCCCGCTCCAATTGGGCAATAATGTGACAACAGCTGCCGGTTCTACGATAACCAATGACATCCCGGAAGGGGCTCTTGGAGTCGGACGAGCCAGACAAGTCAATATTGACAACTGGTACGCCCGCACCAAGAAGATTAAGGGAGGCAATTAACATGTCCGCAGGGTTGAGAGAAGTAAAGATTTTTTCGGGGAGCGCGCACCAGCAATTTGCAGAAAATATATGCATGAACTTGGGCGTCCCTCTTTCCAAGTCAAAGCTGTTCAGATTTTCGGACGGTGAAATAGGAGTTTCAATCGAAGAAAGCGTTCGCGGTGCTGATGTCTATGTTGTTCAGCCGACTTGCGAGCCTGCCAACGAACACTTGATAGAGCTGCTTATTATAGTAGATGCGCTTCGCAGAGCATCGGCATATAGAGTAAATCTTGTAATGCCTTACTTCGGCTATGCGCGTCAGGACAGAAAGACACGCTCAAGAGAGCCGATTACCGCAAAGCTCATAGCCAACCTGCTTGAAAAAGCCGGCGCTGACAGAGTTATCTCCGCCGACTTGCACGCAGGTCAGATACAGGGATTCTTTGATATTCCCGTAGACCACCTCACCGGAGGACCGCTGCTCGCGTCATATTTCAAACGGATTCTTAAAAGCGAAGCAGAAGCGGGGCTTGTCTCTGTTGTATCCCCGGACATAGGCGGAGTCGTAAGAGCACGCAAATTTGCCGAGCAGATAGGCAATGCCGACCTCGCAATAGTCGACAAACGCCGTTCGCATGAAATCGCAAATACATGCGAAGTCATGGAAATAATAGGCAATGTTGAGGGAAAGACTGCGGTTCTTGTCGATGACATTATCGATACTGCCGGTACAATGGTAAAAGCAGCCGAAGCACTGAAGGAAAGAGGAGCCAAGGAAGTTTACGCCTGCGCCACACATGCGGTGCTCTCGGGGCCGGCTATCGAGAGGCTCAAGTCCTCATGTATCAAGCAGATGATATTGACCGATACGATACCTCTCTCCGAAGAGAAGAAGATTGATAAGATAACGGTTCTTCCTATAGCGCCGCTTTTTGCCGAGGCACTCAGAAGAATCCACTCGGAGCATTCCGTAAGCATTCTTTTCCGTTAAACCTGAAACAAAAATGGCATCAATGCGTCTCTTGAGAGACTGCTTAATGTAGAGCAAACACAAATTGAGGAGGAAATTACTATGGCAGCAAGAACAAAAGGCTTGAAGATTGATTTCACAAAGAGAGAGACAACAGGAACAGGCGTATGCAGAAAACTGCGCGTAAAGAACATGATTCCCGTAGTACTTTACGGTCCCGAGTACAAACAGGGAGTTGCAGGCATAGTTTCCGCAAGGGCGATCATGGCTGTTGCCAACAGTGAACACAGAGAGACCTCACTTATCGAGCTCGTAATGCCCGACGGTTCTGTGGCATCCGCACTCATCAGAGACGTGCAGCGCCATCCTATTACACAGCAGATTCGTCACATCGACTTTTATCAGGTCCTCAAAGGACACAAGATTAAGGTTGAAATTCCTATTCATGTAATCAACAAGGACACATGCCAGGGCGTAAAAGACGGAGGCCTCCTCAATCTTGGTGTCAGACTTGTTTTGGTTGCCATTCAGCCCAGCGATATCCCCGATGAAATAGTTGTGGATGCAAAGGCTCTCGAACTCGGATCGGAAGTATTCATCAAAGATCTTCCCCTTCCCGAAGGCGCAGAGCTCCTTTCAGACGAAGATACAATCGTACTCCACGTGCTCCAGCCCAGATCCGCTTCCGATGAAGAAGAAGCTTCCGAGGAACCCACAGAAGTAGAAGTAGTCGCAAAGGGCAAAGCAAGCAAGGAAGCTGAGTAACGTAGGCTTTAATCTCTGATGAAACTAGTCGTCGGTTTGGGAAATCCCGGAACAGAATATGCGTGGACAAGGCATAACGCCGGGTGGCTTATCATAGATTCGTTTGTGAACAGACTCCATCTTTCCGAACCGCGAATGAAATTTAAAGGTGCCTTTTGGGGACCTGTAGTTATCGGCGGAGAAAAAGTGTCTTTTTTAAAACCGTATACTTACATGAATTTAAGCGGTACTTCTGTGATAGAAGCCGTAAGATATCAAAACATAGAGCCGCAGGATATACTTGTAATATTTGACGACGTCTCTCTGCCTTTCGGGAAAATAAGGATGAGAGAAAAAGGCTCCGCAGGAGGGCAAAAAGGTATGATATCTATCCTAGGTGCGCTCCAGACTCTTGAAATTCCACGTCTCAGAATAGGCATAGGAGCTCCTGAAGGCCCTATCGCGATGGCTGACTGGGTAACGGGCAAACTGCCTCCCAATCAGCGAGCCAAGTGGGATGGGCTTGAGGATATTGCATGGGATGCGTTGAATATATGGCTTAGTGAAGATATCCAAAAGGCTATGAGTAAAATCAACGGATTAAAATTTGACTGATTTGACAAGGCGTGACATATGTCACGCCTTTAATTCTAAACCTGATTTTTATGTGCATTACACTGGATTTCTCCTGTATGCTGCACAATATTTTTTGACAAATGCGATATGGAAAATAGACAATGACTGATAATCCGAAAGATAAAAACGAAGCAGGTTCATTTTTTAGCATAGATGACGATGCGTGGTACAGAAACAAATCCGTCCACTTATTGTCGAGAGGCGCAATGCGCGCCTGGGCTTGCCGTGCCTCGGAGTTTCCTCTCTTAGCCATACTGCCTGACCAGCGCCAGGCCAGAGATTTTGCCGCGGACGGCGATACTATGGGGATTTTTGAGCGCGTTGACATACTGCCTGAAGTTACAATGACCGATGACGAAGCGCATTCCCAAGCTGTCAATGTTCTGAGAGGCGGCGTGCTTGAAAAATTCAGACACAATTCAGGTGTGCTTGCGGCTACACCTGCGTCTTTGATGGCTCCGTTCTCAATAGGAGGAGATCGCTTTCCTCTGGAAACAGGAGAAGAGATAACGCGGGGAATCTTCTTGGACTGGCTCGCACAGAGAGGGTACGAGAGAAACGACCTTGTATGGTCTCCGGGGCAGTATGTATCGCGAGGAAGCATTGTCGATGTATTCAGCCCTTCTGACCCATATCCTCTCAGACTGGAATTTTTTGACGACACTCTCGAAAGTATACGCTTTTATTTGCCCGAAACACAGAAAAGTTTAAGAAAGCTTGAACGTGCTTCGGTTCAGGGGCTTGTTTCACGCTCCAAAGAAAAACTGTCCGACTTCTTCCCCGATAATATGCGCGTCATATTTTTTGACCCTAAAGGTCTTGACGCTACGGCCGAAAACTCTGTGTGGCTGTGGAACAATCTCAATATAGATGTCCAGGATTCTGTTCCCTGGCAGAAGTGGGAAGATCTAAGCCGTCTGCTTTCTTCATACAAGCGGATTAGAGTAACGCAGGAGGTTCAGAATACCTCGTACCGTATGCCGCTGAAAAAATTCCCCGCATTTAAAGGCAAGCTGAAAGACCTTGAAATGTACTGTTCCACTCTGATAAACGAAAATTACAAATTTGAAATATATTCCGAAGCGGAGCGCAACTTAGAATGGGCCGAGCTTAACGGATTTAAATACAAAAAAGCCACTCTGTCGGAAGGTTTCATCGACACATACGAAAAAATAGCCGTATTGACCGATCTTGAACTTTCGGGCATATCTGTTGCAAGGCACAGATTTGAGAACAGAGCCCCCAGTGATTGGGGTGTCGGGCTCATTCCCGGGCAGTGGGTTGTACACGATGACTATGGTGTAGCTCTGTACTTGGGGCCTCAGACTGTTGAATCTGCCGACGGTGAGCAGGAGTATCTCGTTCTGCAATTTGCCGATGACAGGCGTCTTTTGATCCCCGTACTCCATTTTTACAAAATATCACCGTGGTCACCTGCTCCGGGGCAGGAACCGACACCTGACAGCCTGAAAAGCTCCCATTGGAAAAAATCCGCGGCAAAAGCCAAAGAGATGGCGGAACGCGCCGCCAAAGAACTTGTGGAAATATATGCCGCGCGCGAACTGACACAAGGCTACTCCTTCAAACAGAACAGAGAAATGATGAAAGAAATAGAAGGCGGCTTTACGTATGTCGAAACGGCCGACCAGCTAAGGGCAATAGCAGATGTATTTGACGACATGGAGCGCCCCGTGCCAATGGACAGACTAATCGTAGGTGACGTCGGTTTCGGAAAGACGGAAGTTGCTCTGCGTGCTGCCGCTGCGGCGGTATTTTGCGGCAAGCAGGTGGCTGTCATGGCACCTACTACACTTTTGGCTCAGCAGCACTACGAGACTTTCTCAGCAAGGTTCAGCAGCCTTCCCGTGAGGGTTGATGTCGTCTCACGCTTTATAAGCATGTCATCTCAGAAAAAAACAATAACGGATCTAGCCGACGGCAAGGTTGATATTATCATAGGCACGCACCGACTTTTAAACAGTGAGATAGCATTTAAAAACCTCGGGCTTGTTATTGTTGACGAAGAGCATAGGTTCGGAGTCATGCACAAAGAACAGCTCAAAAAAACAGCGCCGGACGTTGATGTGCTCATGTTATCCGCAACTCCCATACCTCGCTCACTTTCTCTCTCTATGAGCGGACTTCGTGACATGTCTGTTCTGCGCACTCCGCCGGAAAGACGTCTGCCTGTTATCACTGTCGTTCGTCCTTGGTCGGAAGAGCTGCTCAAAAATGCCGTTCTGAGAGAGAAAAACAGAGGCGGTCAGGTCTTTTTTGTACACAACAGAATCGGCGATATACAAGAACGTGCGACAATGCTGAAGAGAATGTTTCCAAAGCTCAAGATAGCCATAGCCCACAGCAGAACCCCCGAGGCGGCTCTCGAAAAGACAATGCTGGAATTTGCGTCGGGCGAAATAGATATACTCGTCTGTACTACGATAGTCGAAAGCGGTCTTGACATACCTATGGCGAACACATTGGTTGTAGATGACGCGCACGAGCTTGGACTTGCGCAGATGTACCAGCTTCGCGGAAGGGTAGGGCGCAGAGAGGATCAGGCGTACGCGTTTCTCTTCTATCCTCAGGATGTTCACCTCTCTGTTGACGCAAGCGAGAGGCTGGAAGCCATTGCGGAGCTTGACGAGCTCGGCGCGGGATACCAGCTTGCTCAGCGTGACCTTCAGATACGCGGCGGAGGAGACATGATAGGCATTGCCCAGCATGGAAATTCCGGCAAGGTAGGATATCAAAAATACTGTGACATGCTTGCGGACGAAATAGCAAAGATTAAAGGCCTAAAAAAATCGTATGCTGAAGTACAAGTCATGTTCCCCGCGACAATACCGGGAGACTATCTGCCCCAAGAAAATCTCAGAGTCACGCTTTACAGGCGTCTTCTGAAATCTGATTCCGTCTTTGAGACACAGTCTCTCCGCGAAGAAACTCATGACCGTTTCGGGCCTATACCTACAAGCCTAAAATTCCTATTCGACCTTTCTGTCGTCAGAACTGCGGCATCGGATTTTGGAATAACAAAGGTGATTTGCACCAGAGATGATACAATAATATATTGTGAACCCGATTCGGAGTGGAGAAAACTTCTTCCCATCCCGGGATGGGTGTCTAAGGATAACGGAATGATAGGGCCCGGATATTTTGCGGGTATATCATCACTATCATCAAGAATAGAGAAACAATATTCGCTAAATCTGGTAGAATAGAATTGAACATGGAGGGATAACTTTGTACGATGAGAGCAATCTGTCTTTAAAATTTATAAAACTTGTTAATATAATGAAAAAACTGCGTGCTCCGGGCGGATGTCCTTGGGACAGAGAGCAGGACTACATGTCTCTCAGACGTTACATTGTCGAAGAAGCTTATGAGCTCATCGAGGCTATAGAGAACTGCGATACTGCCAACATGTGCGAAGAGTGCGGAGATTTGCTGCTACAGAGCGTGTTTATCTCCTGCATGGCCGAGGAAAGGGAAGATTTTGATATATGCGGCGTCCTCGATTACCTTTCCGAGAAACTTATAAGACGTCATCCTCATGTCTTCGGAGATATCAATGTATCCGATTCCGATGAAGTCCTTAAAAATTGGGAACGGATAAAAGTCGCAGAGCGCGAAAAGAAACATACGGATGCGTCTCTGCTTGCAGGTATCCCCAGAGGCCTTCCCGCACTCTTAAGGGCGTACCGAATGCAGGAAAGGGCGGCAAAAGTCGGTTTTGATTGGCCAAAGGACGATATAAGCCCGCTGTTTGCAAAAGTCGAAGAAGAACTTGCCGAACTTAAAGAAGCGGTTGCCGCAAATGACTCGCAAAATATCGAAGAAGAGCTCGGCGATGCTATGTTTGCAATGGCAAATATGTCACGCCACTTAAATAAAGACCCGGAGATAACGCTTCATAAAGCCTGTTCCAAGTTTGCCGAACGATTTAGGCTTGTGGAGAAGAAAGTGGACGAAACAGGCAGGGAGTGGGATTCATTCTCGCTTGAAGAGCTTGATGCATTTTGGAACGAAGCTAAAATATATATCAAAGAGCACAAATAATAAAATTGGAGGAATATACAAATGACAACCCAGGAAAGAATAATCGAGGTACTTAACACAGTAGTAACACCCGCACTGCAGACACATGGCGGAGACGCGACATTTGTCAGCTTTGACGAGGAATCGGGCACATTGTGCGTTGAGCTTGTCGGCTCATGCGGAACATGCCCCTTTGCTCAGGAGACACTCAGAATGACAGTAGAAGCCGCCGTCAGACAGGAAGTTCCCGAAGTAAAGTCTGTAATAAGGGCATAGGCGAACCTGCAAAGAATGATAGAAGAAGGAATCGCCAAGGATGTTTTGACACCCCTGTCATCATCTGAAGAGTCAATAGTAAAACTGCTTGCGGGGCATGAAGAGATACTGCGCACGGTGGAGCAGACCTTCCCTGTAAAGATATACGCCAGAGGCTCGAATCTCCTGATAAAAGGAGAAGACGAAGATCTGGTAAAAAGGCTTGAAGATCTGCTGAATCAATTTGCGGAGCTTTCTTTAAAGGGTCAGAAATTAAGCAGTGCCGAGATACGTTACGGTCTGCATCAGATATCGGTAGGAGAAAGCATTAACCTAAAGTCGCTCTATGATGAGGTCGTCTGCGTGAGCAACAAGGGCAAACCCATCCGGCCTTTTACCTTAGGACAGAAAGAGTACACAAAGGCTATTCGCGACAACGACATAACTTTTGCAATAGGCCCTGCCGGCACAGGCAAAACTTACCTTGCCGTGGCTCAGGCCGTTGCTTACCTCAAATCGGCTCAGATAAGCAGAATAGTCCTTGTCAGGCCTGTTGTCGAGGCGGGGGAGAGGCTGGGATACCTTCCCGGCGATCTTATGGATAAGGTTGAACCGTATCTGCGCCCTCTTTACGATGCGTTTTACGATCTTCTGCCTGTTGAAAAATTTAACAGGTACTTTGAAAAAGGCGTAATAGAGCTGGCTCCTCTTGCATATATGAGAGGACGCACTCTGAACGACAGTTTTATAATTCTTGACGAGGCGCAGAACACAACGCCCGAACAGATGAAAATGTTTCTCACAAGGCTCGGCTTTGGTTCCAAGGCGGTTGTCACGGGAGATACGACTCAGGTTGACCTGCCTGGTAACAAAGAGTCAGGGCTCATTCAGGTTCAGAGTATTTTAAAGGGCATCCCGAGAGTAGCTTTTGCAAAACTGAGCAACCATGACGTTGTCCGTCATGAAATAGTGCAGAGAATAGTGAGGGCGTACGAAGAGTATGACCAACGGAGAAAAGAAAAAACTTCAGATTGAGAAATTTTTTTCTGAAGTAACGTCAAAATTTACATTTGAACCGCAAAATAAGCGATATCTGCTGTTCCGCGCGATATTGCTTATTGTTGCGGTATGTCTTATTTGCATCAACTGGTATGTCTTTGACCGCAAAAACAACTACAAAGTCGGATATACCTCTGCCAGAACATACTTTGCTCTGACCTCTGCCAGATATGAGGACAGAGCCGCGACTTTAGAACTTCGTCAGCGTGCGGCAGCAAGAATAGTAGACGTCATGGTGCAGGATGAAAAAATAGCCGGGGAAGTGAACAAGAGGCTTGACTTGCTTAGAGACGGTGACTACAAGTCGCTTTTCAACCAGCCGCTGACAGAGCTAATGAACAAACTTCCCGAAGCGTCGCAAAAAATCATAGTGAAATCAGTGCTTGACATAGGGACAAGAATACGTGACGAAGCGCGCAGCAGCGAGCAGCAGACATCATTAATATGGAAATACCTGCGCAAAACACCAATGTCTCAAGCTGACAGAAATATAGCATTCCAGATGCTCGACACAATATTGAACCCATCGCTGCAATCCGATTCCGAGATGACGTCAAGGCTCAGAGAGGATGTCTCCGTTCAGATTCCGGCAGTTATAAGAGAAATAAGACCTGGAGCTGTGCTTGTACAGAAAGGACAGGTTGTAACCCCTGCACTGGCAAAACTCCTTGAATCTCAGGGATATCCGGATGCAGCGTTTCCTCTGAAGCACCTTATATTTATCCTGCTCGTAATAATAGCCTGGAGTTTTTGGCCTGTGTGGATTGAAAACGGACTCAAAGAAAAACTCTCGCTTCGAGAGTGGATATACATAGCCGTAGTCCTCTCGCTTGTATGGACGTTTGAGGTAATATTCGCGAGATTCAGCGGTTACTCCATGGCAGTTCTCGGCCTCACCGGGTGGCTCTGCCTTACTCTGCCTGTCTCTATTTCATACCACATAATATTCGGAGGCGGGATAATAAGCGTCTTGATAGCTTTTGGCACGAATCCTGGCATAGTCTCTTTGGGGTGCATTCTTGCCTCCTTCTCTGCCGGAATAGGGCGAATTATGTTTGTCGATCCGCCGAACCACAGGATGACAATATGGAAAAACCTCTTCTTTCTTGGAATATGCCTCGGCGTGGTATCGGTGTGCATTCACTGGGGGCTTGGGCTTTACTTCACATACAACCTGATAATCTCCTCGCTCCTCTTCAGCGCCTTCTGGGGAGCCATTGTTGTAGCGCTTCTTCCACTATGGGAAAATATATTTGACATAATATCCCCTCTGCGCCTTCTTGAGCTAAGCCATCCGTCACAGCCTCTTATCAAAAGACTTCAAATGGAAGCACCTGGTACATACCACCACACTCTTATGGTAGGCACTCTTGCTGAAGCAGCCGCAGACAGCCTCAAAATGAACGGGCTTCTTGTCAAAGCCGGCGCATACTACCATGATATAGGAAAACTAAAGAACCCGAGATACTTTGTCGAGAACCAGCTTCATGGTGAAAATTTGCATGATAACCTATCTCCGTCGCTTTCGGGGCTGATTTTGATATCGCATGTAAAGGACGGACTTGAAATAGCGGAAGAGACAAAACTGCCGAAGATGCTCAGACGTTTCATTGCGGAGCACCACGGTACGACGGTGCAGAAATATTTTTACGAGAAGGCTCTGCTTATGGGAGAAGCCGTTACGGAAGAACAGTTCCGCTATCCCGGCCCGCGTCCTCAGTCGAGAGAGACAGCTCTTGTCATGCTGGCCGACTCCGTTGAAGCTGCTGTAAAAGCGAGAAACAAACCGTTTGAAAGTATACGGGAGCTGAAAATGCTGGTTTCAAACGTTATCAACTCCAAGATCGAGGCAGAACAGTTCAAAGATGTCGACTTTACAATAAGAGACCTTACAGTTATAGAAGACTGTTTTGTCGAGATACTGAGGTCGACATACCATTCGAGAGAAGTTCGCAGCATAAAAGATATCGTCAACGAAAAAAAGATTTCCGCAAAGGAAACAAGGAGATAGAAAATATGGAAGTACTTATTTATTCAGGGGGAACGGAACATTTAACCCACAAGTGCGATTTTATAGATGATTCCTTTATAAAAAAGCTGGAAAAAATCTATGCCAAAGCACTGGAACGGGAAAAATCGATTCCGGAGGCAGCCAAGGACACGGAAATATCATTGACATTTATGAATGAAGATGAGATAGCGCGCATAAACAAAGAGTACAGAGAAGTAGATTCCCCTACGGACGTACTCTCTTTTCCTATGTGGGAGTCGGAGAAAGGCGCATTTGTCCCTCCCTCCGATTGGGAGACTCTTCCGTTGGGAGACATAATGGTATGCCCCGACGTTGTTGCTAAAAACGCTTCAGAGAACAACAGGACGGAGGAAGAAGAAACAGTCCTTGTTATTTCTCACGGACTGCTGCATCTTATTGGAAGAGACCACGACACAGAGGAGCGCGAAGCTGCCATGTGGCGTGAACAGGATGCACTGGTAGAAGAATATTTTAAAACAGTGCAATAATATCGAAAATACTAAAAACATTAAGGAGCAATTCTATGAGCGAAGATACAGTATTTGACAAAGATTTTAAAAGCGGGTATGTCGCACTGCTCGGACGCCCCAATGTTGGGAAGTCCTCCATAATTAACGCGCTGCTGAAAGAAAAAGTTGCCGCGGTATCACCGAAGCCTCAGACCACCCGCAACGCGGTCAGGTGCATATACAGCGCGCCCGACAAGCAGATTGTCTTTGTCGATACTCCCGGCATTCACAAACCTCAGCACGCGCTCGGTGATTTTATGATGCAGGAGGCTACAGATGCCTTGGCGCAGGTCGATGCGGTATGTCTCGTCGTCGAAGCTGGAGACAGGTCAATAGGAGAAAAAGAACAGATAATAATAGATGTTCTCAAAAATTCAAAGCTACCGATCGTCCTTGCCGTAAATAAGGTGGACAGGTTATCAGATATTGCTCACCATACAAAGACCTCGGATTTATATGTTAAAGAGCTTAACGTTGCTGCTGTAGTGGCAGTGTCTGCTTCAAAGTCACTGAACCTCGAACTTCTTGCCGACACAATCAGCGAATATCTGCCAAAACAGCCGCCTCTGTATCCCGAGGACATGCTTATGGATTCAACGGAAAGATTTTTGGCTGCAGAAGTCATAAGGGAAAAAGTTTTCAGGTACACGGATGAAGAAGTTCCCCACGGGACTGCCGTAATTGTTGAAGAATTTAAAAGCCCCGACGAATACCCAGATATGAAAATCGGTGAAATAAGGGCCACAATAATTGTCGACAGACCGGGGCAGAAGGGGATAATAATAGGCAAGAACGGTTCTAAACTCAAGGAAATAGGAACCGCGGCCCGCAAAGATTTGGAAATAAAATTCGGCTATCCGATTTTTCTGCAGCTTTGGGTAAAGGTAAAACCGGGCTGGCGGAAATCTCCGGAAGAACTGCGCAGGCTCGGTTACAGTTTTTGATTCCATATCTTGAGAATGAAAAACTGCCTCAGGGCTATTACACCCAGTCAGGTACGGTTCTGAGGAGAAAAGAATCGGTAAAGGGAGGGCAAACCCTCTTGATTTTCCTGCGCGGGCTTGGCCCCAGATGGGTCAGTGCACCGTCGGGAAAAAACAGATTCGGAGGTGCTGTAGAACCTCTTGTGTGGGGCACGTTCAATCTTTATCAAAGCCCGTCAATGCTATATTTGCAGGGAGCCGAGGTAAAAGAGGACTTTATCTCTCTCAGGAGCAGCGGTTCATCGCTGATGACAGCTCTCAGAATATATAAGCAGACGGCAAAAATTTTAATGGATACTCACAACAGCGACAGCATACTGAACCTGCTTTGGAGTACAATGATTCAGCTCAGCAAAACAAAGATGCCGGAAGCCGTCGAATTCAGATTCTTATGGCGTCTGTTGAATTTGCTGGGAACGGCACCTTCTCTGCAAAATTGTGTCTGCTGCGGTTCTGTAATAAACGCCTCTTCTTTTTGGACCGAGGATGGTTTAAAATGTACAAAGTGTATATCAAAAATTAACGGAATTTATCCGGAAATTACAATCGAAGAGCTGAATCTGCTGCAAAAAACGGCCTTAATCACGCATGATACATTTATGTTGTGGCAGCATAAACCGATAGATAATATAATATATTTGAAACATACCAAAAAACTGATGACGTTTTTTGATAATGTAAGTTAAAAGTGCAATAAATATAATTAGCACACCAAGGGAGGCAACCGAAATGAATTTTCAAGAAATTATCATGCGCCTGGAGAATTTTTGGGCGTCACAGGGATGTGTAGTACAGCAGCCTTACGATATTGAAGTGGGCGCCGGTACAATGAACCCGGCAACAACGCTGCGCGTGCTCGGTCCCGAACCGTGGCGTGTTGCCTATGTTGAACCATCAAGAAGACCGACTGACGGACGTTACGGGGAAAACCCCAACAGACTTCAGCACTATTATCAGTATCAGGTAATAATGCAGCCGGCCCCCGACAACATCCAAGAGATATACCTCGAGAGCCTGAAAGTTCTAGGGATAGATCCCGCCGAACACGATATCCGTTTTGTCGAAGACGACTGGGAAAACCCGACAACCGGCGCATGGGGACTTGGCTGGGAAGTATGGCTCGACGGCATGGAAGTGACACAGTTCACCTATTTCCAGCAGATGGGATCGATAGACATGGACGTTGTTCCGTCAGAGCTCACTTACGGGCTTGAAAGAATAGCCATGTTTGTTCAGAAAGTTGACAACGTATATGACCTCTGCTGGGTCGGCGATGTTAAATACGGCGATGTCCACCACAAGGGAGAAGTCGAACATTCCACATACAATTTCGAAGTAGCAAGCACAGACATGCTTTTCAAACTTTTCGGCATGTATGAGGCAGAGTCCAAGAAAATACTCGAGCAGGGACTTGTGCTTCCTGCGTATGATTACGTGCTCAAATGCTCCCACTCCTTCAACCTTCTTGATGCCAGAAATGCTATAAGCGTTACGGAGAGAACAGGCTATATAGGAAGAGTCCGTTCTCTGGCTTCTGCCTGCTGTGCCGCCTATATAGCACAGCGTGAGTCGATGGGGCATCCCCTTATGGGCAAGTTCGGCGATTCCGAAAAAAATGAAGGAGGTGTGTGCTGATGTCAGCAAGAGATCTGCTTTTTGAAATAGGTACGGAAGAAATTCCAGCTCGTTTTATGCCTAAGGCTCTGAGCGACCTTAACGAATACGTAACCGAAGAACTGAATTCCGCTCACATAGAGCATTCTGATATAACGGTACACTGCACACCCAGAAGGCTTACCGTCTATGTAAAAGATTTGTCCGAAGCGCAGCAGGACAGTGTAGAGCTTTCAAAGGGGCCGCTTAAGGCTCAGGCCTACGATGCGGACGGAAACGCAACCAAGGCGGCGGAAGGCTTTGCTCGCAGCAGAGGAGTTTCCGTGGCGGAGCTTGTCATAAAAAGTGTAGGAAATGCAGAATACATATTTGCGGAAAAAAGAGAAGCAGGAAAAGATACACAGGAAATACTTCCGGCAATCTTAGAAAAAATAATAAAAAGACTCTCTTTCCAGAAGAGCATGTACTGGGCAGAGAAAACAGTCAGATTTGCCAGACCGGTGCGCTGGATAGTCGCTCTCTTCGGTAAAGACACGGTGAATGTGACATTCGGCAACGTAAAAAGCGGCAATGTCTCAAGAGGTCACAGATTCATGGGAGCAAGCTCAATAACAATTTCAGAACCGTCGGAATATGCGGCTTTGATGAAAGAAAACTTTGTTGTTGCCGATCCCGAAGTCAGGAAATCCATGATACTGGAAGGCATAGCAAAAATAGAAAAAGAACTCGGTGCGAAAGTCGAAGTCGATCCCGAACTGCTTGAGGAAAATGTACACCTAAACGAATATCCGATCCCGTTCTACGGATCATTCGACAAAGACTTCCTCGACATTCCGGAAGAAGTGCTCACACTCTCTATGGCCAAAAACCAGCGCTACTTCCCTGTGAGGGATGAAAACGGCAGACTCATGCCCAACTTTGTAGGCGTCAGCAACAACTTGGCAAAAGACATGAATGTTGTGCGCGAAGGAAACGAGAGAGTTCTGCGCGCAAGGCTCTATGATGCCGCATTCTTCTGGAAAGAAGACCTCGAAAAGTCCCTAGACGAAAGAGCGGAAGAGCTCAAAAACGTAACATACCAGGAGCAGCTCGGTTCTGTCTACGATAAAGTTCAGAGAGTAAGGCACCTTGCCCTTTCACTTGCTGAAATCCTCGGTAAAGGCGACATCTCGCCGTTTGTTGACAGAGCCGCATCTCTTGCGAAAGCCGACCTCGTATCAAACATGGTCTACGAATTCTCTGATGTCCAGGGCGTAATGGGCAGGGAATATGCGAGAAAGGCCAAAGAACCGGAAGAAGTGGCATTGGCTCTCTATGAGCAATATCTGCCGAGATTTGCGGGAGACGTGGTTCCATCGCGCTACACAGGCGCCATACTTGGCATAGCCGAAAGAGCGGATACAATAGCCGCTATATACAAAATAGGCCTCGAACCGACCTCATCACAGGACCCTTACGGACTGCGCAGGGCGGCCAGGTGCATCAATGAAATAATCTGGGGACTGTCTCTCGATATCGATACGGATGAACTTATAGCTTCAGCAGCCGCACCTTTGGAGCTTGACGACGCCACCCGTTCAAAAATATCGGCGTTTATACAGCTGCGCATGCAGGTACAGCTGAGAGAAAAGGGACTCAGACACGAAGTTGTCGCACTTGCGCTCCAGACAAACCCCACGCGTCCGCTTCAAGCTTTCCGTATGGCGGAAACTCTCCAAAAAACAAGTGAGGAAGAGTGGTTCTCCGAACTCATAACCGCCGCGGTCAGGGTAAAAAATATACTAGCTAAAGCCGGTGAAGTGAATTATGTAATTGACGATTCAAAATTTGTATCAGATTCGGAAAAAGCGCTGTATGAAAAACTGCTCTCTCTGACAGAGACAGCGGCAAAGTCTGTGTCCGAATGCGACTGGGAAAAGCTGGCATCCGTACTTGCGGAGCTCGCACCGGTTATAACGGGATTCTTTAATGATGTCCTCGTCATGGACGAGAACATCGATATAAGAAACAACAGACTTGCCTTGTTGAGTGAGTGCCAGAATTTCTTCATGCACATAGGAGATTTCAGCCTGCTCAAGTAACATTTTACCTAACTGTCTATCGTTTGAAAATCGTGTGTCTACACGAAAAGTTTATAGGAGGCCGCGTTATGAGCGAAACCAAAAAGTATATTTATGATTTTAGCGAAGGCGATGCATCAATGAGGAATCTCCTCGGAGGCAAGGGCGCTAATCTTGCACAAATGTGGAAGATAGGCTTGCCTGTACCCCCGGGATTTATTCTTACAACCGAAGCTTGTCACAAATATTGGGAGGAAAACGATTTCATTTCCAAAATTTGGTCTGATGTAAAAAAAGCGATTGTAAGAGTCGAAAAACTTACCGACAAGACATTCGGCGGAACAAAAAATCCGTTGCTCGTATCTGTAAGATCAGGTGCGCCTGTCTCTATGCCGGGAATGATGGATACAATACTAAACCTCGGGCTTAATGATGAAACCGTGAAAGCTCTTGCCGAAGCGGCAGGAGATGAAAGATTCGCTTATGACAGCTACCGCAGATTTATCCAGATGTTCTCCGACGTAGTTCTGGGAGTTGACCTCGGAAAATTTGAAAAACGTCTTAACAAAACAAAAAATATAATAGGCGTCACGGAAGACTACAAAATACCGGCAGACGCGCTTAAAGTCCTCGTCAAAGACTACAAAGAAATAGTCAAAGAAGCGGGACACGAATTCCCCTCTGATCCTTGGGTGCAGCTTCGCCTTGCTATTGACGCGGTATTCCGCAGCTGGAATACACCTCGCGCCATAACCTACAGAAAAATCAACGACATACCCGCGTCATACGGAACAGCCGTAAGCATAGTTACAATGGTATTCGGAAACCTTGGCGACGACTGCGGTACTGGAGTCTGCTTCACACGCAGCCCGTCAACGGGAGAAAACAAACTCTTCGGAGAATACCTTATCAACGCTCAGGGTGAGGACGTAGTCGCAGGCATACGCACGCCGGTGCCCATTTCATCGCTGGCCGAAGCAATGCCCTCTGTCTTCGAAGAATTCTCAAGAATTGCAAAACTTCTTGAAGATCACTACAGAGACGCTCAGGACATCGAATTCACAATAGAAAAAGGTAAACTCTTCATCCTTCAGACAAGAAACGGCAAGAGAACTGCGGCCGCTGCGGTCAAAGTTGCCGTAGACATGTTCAGAGACGGTTTGATAGATGAAAAAACCGCTCTTTCAAGAGTCGCGCCCGAACAGGTCGAACAGCTCCTTCACCCGCAGATTGACCCTAAAGCGGAAGTCAGAGCTCTTGCGAGAGCCCTCCCTGCGTCACCCGGCGCGGCTGTAGGCGCCGTAGTCTTTGATGCGGACGAAGCTGTCGAACGCGGACGCAAAGGTGATGCAGTAATACTGGTAAGACCCGAGACAACGCCTGACGACATCCACGGACTTTTTGCCGCACAGGGCGTTTTGACAAGCCATGGCGGAATGACAAGCCATGCCGCAGTTGTCGCGCGCGGTCTTGGCAAACCATGTGTCTCCGGCGCCGAAAGAGTAAAAATCGACATTGAAAAAGAACTGTTTACGGTTGGAAACATCACAGTAAACAAAAACGACATAATAACTCTCGACGGAAGCAACGGTGTTGTAATATTGGGAGAAGTTCCCCTTGTGGAACCACAGTTTAACGAAGACTTCCGCTTCATACTCGATGCCGCCGACAAATACTCCAAACTTCAAGTGTGGGCCAATGCAGACACCCCTGAAGACGCTCAAAGAGCACGCCTCTTCGGAGCAAAGGGTATAGGCCTATGCCGTACGGAACACATGTTCATGGCGACAGACAGACTGCCGGTCATGCAGGAAATGGTCATTGCCGGTACAAGAGAAGACAGAATAGCCCAGCTTAATAAGCTTGAAATCATGCAGGAGACAGACTTCCTCGGAATATTCGAAGCCATGGACGGACTCCCCGTGACAGTCAGGCTTCTTGATCCTCCTTTGCACGAATTCCTGCCCAAGATCGATGAACTGCAAAGACAGCTTGCGGAGACGGTTCCCGGCAGTCCTAAGGCGCTCAAAATAAGCGCCACAATGGCAAGAGCCTTTAACCTGCATGAGATAAACCCCATGCTTGGCTTCCGCGGATGCAGACTCGGAATAATATTCCCCGAAATTTATGAAATGCAGGTAAGAGCAATATTCAACGCCGCCTGCAAACTGACCAACAGAGGAATAAAAGTACTTCCCAACATCATGGTCCCCCTTGTAGGCACAAAAGAAGAAATGATACGTCTGCGCTCGATGATAGACATCATCGGTCCCGCCGTAATCAAGAGCTATGGCTGCGACCTCAAGTACGAAGTGGGAACAATGATAGAACTTCCGCGCGCTGCAATAGTCGCCGATCAGCTTGCCGAATTTGCACAGTTCTTCAGCTTCGGAACAAACGACCTTACACAGACGACGTTCGGATACTCGCGCGATGATGCCGAGGGCAAATTCCTCGCTCAGTACGTCGAGTCCGGCATACTTCCGCGTAACCCGTTCGCTGTTCTTGACAGAGACGGTGTGGGCGGACTCATGAAAATCGCCGTCAATGGCGGACGTTCCGTAAATCCCGAGATGCACTTGGGAATATGCGGCGAACACGGAGGAAACCCCTCGAGCGTGGCATTCTGCCATAAACTCGGCCTCAACTACGTGAGCTGCTCTCCCTTCAGAGTCCCCGTTTCGCGCCTTTCCGCGGCTCATGCGGCACTCGGAATACTTGAATAACATAAGCAATACCCTCTGATTATAATTTGCAATAGTATGTATAATAAAGACAGGACTCAGTCCTGTCTTTATTTTATAAAAATTACGGAGGCAGACATGAATACAAGAACAAGATGGGAAGAGATTGAAAAACAGATACTTTCGCCGAAAGCATGCCTCTCAGTCAATAGCAGGGGACGGGAACGCTTTGAAGAACCATGTGAAATCAGAACATGTTTTCAGCGCGACAGAGACAGAATAATACACAGCAAATCATTCAGACGCCTAAAATACAAAACACAGGTGCTCCTGCTTCCCGAGGGAGATCACTACCGTACGCGCCTCACACATACATTGGAAGTATCACAGATAGCCAGGACAATAGCACGTGCTCTGAGACTTAATGAAGACCTTACAGAGGCAATTGCCCTAGGACATGACCTCGGACACACACCATTCGGACACATGGGAGAAAAAGTGCTGAGCCAGCTAGCAAAACAAAACGGGCTGAGCGGTTTTCACCATGCGGCCCAAAGCCTCAGAGTCGTAGACTTCACGGAAAAAGACGGCAAAGGCTTAAACCTGACATGGGAAGTGCGCATGGGCATAATACAGCACTCAAAAGGTCAAGTCGATGTACGTTCAGGCTACGATCTTGAAAACCCATCCACACTTGAAGCATGGGTCGTTCGCATATCAGACTCAGTAGCATATCTCAACCATGATCTTGATGATGCTATTAGGGCAGGTATGGTAAAAATGGAAGAACTGCCATGCGAAGTCCTAACCACCATAGGCAAGACACACTCGGAAAGAATCAACACACTGATACTCAATATAATCCAAAACAGCAGGGAAAATACAGTCAAATTCAGCGCGGAAATGCTCTTATGCATAGAAAAAATGAGAAACTTCCTCTACGAACGCGTATACAGCATGGCAAATGCAAGAATAGAAGACAGCAGAGTTGACCACGTGATAACCTCGCTCTTCAACTACACAATGCAAAAAAAAGGCGGCGACCCGCAGGCCGCCGTAGACTACATCTCAAGTATGACAGACAGATTTGCGCTTCAGTTGTTTCAGGAACTCTTTGTGCCCAGTCCCTGGCCCAACCCACACGCAAATGCACAAATCAGTCGCTAATCTTATACTTCTTTAAAAGCTCCTGATACTTTGCATCCATATCGCTTTGCTGGCTTGGGTCATTCTTATACGGATTGACATTCTTGCCCGGAACCTTTACCTTCTCAGCTTCCTTAGGCTTTTGCGTCGGAATGACCTCGGATGTATCTATATTCGTCTGAGGTTCATTGCCGCCAGAATCTGCCGAAGCAGGCTGCTCGTTCGGAGCCGTTTGCGATGAATTCATAGCATACTTATAGTGAGTGCTCTCATCATCTATAGGAGCCAGTATAAGCTGCGGGGCATGTCCGTCAGCCTTTGCCGCGCTGAGATCTCCGCCATGCCAAGGACATTTTGAAGTCGGAGCCTGTCCGGATGGCAGAAGAATATCCGCTGCGGGGCAGCTCTCAGCGGCAATAAAGCCCGTCTTTCTGCACACCCTGACAGACTCAACTCCGGCGTCAGGCGGCAAAGTAAAATTATTGGGAAGCTTAAGTTTTGCGGCCGCATAAGAGACAAACTCATGCCAAACAGGGACGGCGGCGACAGTACCTGTCGTTTTCCCACCAAGCGGCTTATGGTTGTCATTTCCTACATAGACGACTACGACAAGGCCGGGAACCCCTCCGGCAAACCATGCGTCTGTCCAGTCATTTGTTGTTCCCGTCTTTCCGAACGTCTGATAACCGGAAACATTGGCCTTTGCTCCGGTTCCCCAAGTAGCCACCTGCTGCAGCAGAGAGCGTGTCGTTGCGGCGGTAGTAACATCCATTGCGGAAGAAAGATTCGGCCCGTTCTGCTCCAAAGCCTCTCCCGTTTTGGATTCTATTCTCTTAATGCCGTAAGGTTCAACCTTATAGCCGTTATTGGCGAAAGAAGAATACGCGGCGGCCATCTCCATGGGGGTCACGCTAGCGGTTCCAAGTGCCAAGGACAAATCCTCGGGAAGGTATGGCGTCGTTATCCCCATCCTGCGCGCCAAATCGACAACCTTGCTGATTCCCGTTATCTGTGCAAGACGGATAGCAACCGTATTTATAGAGCGTGCAAGTGCGTAAACAATAGTGACCTCACCCTCATACTTTGGAGAATAGTTACCGGGTTCCCATCCGTTTGGAAAGCTCAAAGGGGCGTCCAGCACGTGGTCAACACCTCTGTAGCCGCCCTCAAGTGCGGCAGCGTAGACAATAGGCTTAAATGCAGAACCCGGCTGTCTGTATGCCTGAGTCGCCCTGTTAAACTTGCTGCTGTCGAAATCACGTCCGCCGACCATAGCCAAAATTTCGCCCGTATTCGGGTCAAGAGCTATAAGAGCGCCTTCATGGCTCATAGAAGAGACCACCTGCTCCGCCTTTCTCTGCAAATCAATATCAATAGTCGTATGAACCTTCATACCGCCTCTGTAAACAAGCTCTGTCCCGTAAGTCGGAAGCAATTGCTTAAAAAGAATATACGATACAAAATAAGGAGCATCCTTCAAAGTAAAATTGCCGCGTGCGCGTTTGCTCTTGGCAAGAGCAGGCTTCTTATTCAAATTATTATCATAATCCGCTTTTGAAATCCAATCCAAATCCAGCATGCGGCGGAGCACATACGACTTTCTCGCAAAAGAATTATCAGTGTCGCGAAACGGTGAATACTTCTCGGGAGCTGCCACAAGTCCTGCCAGGATGGCCGATTCATCAATAGACAAATTCGCAGGGCTCTTTGCAAAATACGTCTTTGCTGCCGCATCGATTCCATAAGCGCCGTGTCCCATATAAATAGTATTCAAATACATCTCGAGAAGCTGATCCTTACTGTAAATACGCTCAAGGCGTATTGCAAGAATAGCTTCCTTTGCCTTACGCGCTATAGTCTTCTCCTTTGTAAGAAAAAGATTGCGTGCAAGCTGCTGAGTTATCGTACTTCCGCCCTGGCGTGCTCCGCGATGGAAAAAGTCGACAACTGCGGCTCTTAAAATTGCGGCGGGCCTGATCCCCGAGTGCTCATAAAACTTGTCGTCCTCTGCTGCGAGAATAGCCTTTACCATCCATGGAGAAACATCCTCAAGCTTAACCCATGTCCTGTTCTCCTGAAAAAGGTGAGTTATAACCTTGTCATTCCTGTCATAAATAACAGTTGCAAGGCTTGGCTCATGAGCCAAAATCTCTTGTGAGGAAGGGATCGCACTGGAAATATCCTTCAAAAAGATAGTCAGAACTACGGCAACAGCCGCGGCTCCTATAATCATAAGAAAAATCAGCATAGAAAAGAAACGTTTGAAGAAAGAAACATCCTTCTTTGTGTTGGGGCGATTTTCGATAGAAAAATCCCTATCCCTGTTTTGAGTCGGCATAAACCGAACCTCCAATCAAAATATTAAAATCCGGAATATCGTTCCCTGAATTCGACACCTATATAGTAGCAAATACAAAAAAATTATAACACGATAAATTACATAAGAAAAATTAAAATAAGGGGTTGCAATTTTTCCCAATCCGTAGTATATTACCTCCTGTCGCCAATGCGACATGAACCTTGCCAATAGAATACAGTACGTAAGAAAATTATGTAAGTCAGCGAATGAGATCCAGAATCAAACGGAGAGTTTGATCCTGGCTCAGGACGAACGCTGGCGGCGTGCT
>CAZNYN010000014.1:0-42540 GCA_964577295.1 uncultured Synergistaceae bacterium
TCCCGCCGCGCAACACAGTTTCGTATCTGGGCTACCGGCGTTTTGAAGGAGTATATGACAAAAGGCTTTGCCCTTGATGACGAGCGTCTTAAGCAAGGTAAAACAGCGTTTGGCAAGGACTATTTTCGTGAATTACTGGAACGAGTTCGTTCCATTCGTGCAAGCGAGCGCCGCATTTGGCAGCAGGTCACGGACATCTTTGCCGAGTGCAGTATTGACTACGACAAAGACAGCCAAACCACCCACAGCTTCTATGCAATGGTGCAGAACAAATTTCATTATGCCATCACGGGACAGACAGCGGCGGAAATCGTTTATGCAAATGCTGATGCTCAAAGAGAACATATGGGGCTGCAAACTTGGAAAGCAGCACCTAACGGCAGAATTCTGAAATCTGACACACTGATTGCAAAAAACTATCTCGATGAAAAACAGATACGACAGCTTGAAAGGACAGTAACGGGGTATTTTGATTATATTGAAGACCTCATCGAGCGAGAGAACACCTTCACAATGGATGAATTCGCCGCCAGCATCAACGAGTTTCTCAGTTTCAGAAGGTACGATATTTTGCAGGGCAAGGGTTCGGTTTCAGGGCAGGCTGCAAAAGCAAAGGCGGAAGCAGAATATGGCCGATTCAACAAAACACAACTAATTACCTCCGATTTTGACCACGAAGTAAAGCGTTTAATTGAGAAGCAATCCGAGGAGAAATGAACGGCGGAAGGGTCGGGCACGCTTTGCAAATATTTAACGATATCATACCAGTTAAGTTGATTCCCGTTATGCGGCATACTTCCACCCCCCTGCAATACTTTTTAAATAATATCCGGAGGCTTTGCCTTTGCACTCAAGCCACCGCCTCACTGCAGATGAACCGGGTAGTCACACTACCCGGTTCACTGTTTTCACAGTCAGTTTTAAGTTCGCGCTTGAAAACCTCTTCCGCGATTTCAGGGCGATTTTCTTTTTGCGTGGCAAGCAAACGCTCATAGTAAAACGAGTTGATCTGCAGCTCTGACTGACGTGATGTCCGGCTCGAATCCGCGCTTTCTGTTAAGTAAAACTCACGTTACTTTGGTTCTTCAATACACATCAGTAAACGATAATGCGACCAGCTCAATTCGCTACGCAGTGCGTAGCGAATCGAAAACACTTGATAGAACTGGCGCATACTGCGCAAATTTACAACTGTAAGCCGCTCTAAAAGGTATGCCAGCAAACCGCATCCGTACTCGGCTCGTTCACCGACCGCCTCTGAAATTTGTCACTTGATTTCCCAATACACACCGACCATTGCCGCATTAACAGCGACGACAACCGAAGTCCGCGCATTAGTGAGGGCTGTGCGTATGTCCTCGTAAATCCGCATATCAGAAAAGGCAGATAGTGACTGCCGTTTTTCATTTTATCTGAGCTTCCCGTCCATTACAGCACTCCCTTTCCACTTCCCGGGCTGTAGGTGTTAAATAACTACTCGAAATTGACCATATCTCAGTCGGAGGCGATAGGGATTTCCCCGACGTCCATGATAAATGCCTTCTTAGTCAAATTTGCAAACTACAGGACAGAGCTAATACGTTCCATGCTCCTTAATAAAAAAACTACTCGCCGAACAACGCCGTTTGTGGAGGACTTTGAGGCAGATTACAGGACAAATCCTTTTATAACAAAAGTTTTGCAGGCTATACCTGCGGCATGTTCATCAAGTACATTGACCATTATATTAAATGGTATAATCAAAAACGAATCCAGAGCACCTTTGGTTATCTTAGCCCGAAAGACTATAGGAGTCTGCATATAGATGCAGCGGAGCTCTGTCCAGTTTTTTGTCCACAGGCCCCGTCACTCGTGCTAATTGTGAACTTTCAAGAACATGAGTTAATCCCAGCCAGAAGATTCTTAAAAACATAGAATTCCAAGAAGTGACTGTTATGCTTTTGAGGATTGTCACTGCAAAAGCTGGGATTTTATTTCGTAATATATACTTGTTAGCAAACATCCGCAACGATACTGTGACACCCCGATTTGCTACGCAGAGCGTGTCAAATTAGCTACGTTTTATAAAACTGGCACGTTTCACGTAATTTATACTCCAAAAAAGCTTTGCCAATTTCGTTCTCAGATTCTCAGGGATAGTATCGCTTAATGCGTGCAATAACCTACCGTATGTTCGCAACAAGAGCCATACTGTTACGGAATTTGCACACAATAACACAAATCGACATCAAATTATCATGTTAAAAACTTGAATCACCACGCGATGCTCAGTGATTCGGAGGTGCTTAGAAAAACTGCGACATCTCAACGTATATTGAGTTCAATACACCTTCACCAATTTTTTACTTTAGGCGTTTAGCGTCCCTAAGTACATACGGGCAACTTGCATCTATACTGAGAGTGCACATTGATGCCTCTGCTGTAAATCTGTACAGATTACAAACATCATTCTTAAGGTATGTGAACGCATATATTTTATTTGATTTCTAATTGATTCAATGCTATAACTGTAGCCAGCTAACCTATAAATCTACACGAGGCGTAAACTATGCATGCAAGCTACAATAAACTATGGGACCTATTACTAGATAGGAATATGAAAAAAAAAGATCTAATGGCCATAACAGGCCTTAGCCAAGCTACAATAGCTAAGCTTGGTAGAAATGCAACAGTCAACAGCAATGTGCTCATCAGAGCATGTACAGCACTACATTGTGATATCGGTGACATTATGGAAGTTAATTATGATGACTAAAAAAACACAAGAACAAATACATTTTAATATGAAGCAAGTTAAAAATAAGGATTCTCAAATAGAAATTCTTTTACGAAAAGAACTTTGGAAAAGAGGGCTTCGGTACAGAAAAAATGTATCATGTGTTTTTGGCAAACCTGATATTGCGTTTATAGGCAAGAAGATAGCAATCTTTTGCGACAGTGAATTTTGGCATGGGTATGATTGGGAAAACACAAAAAATCAAATTAAGACAAACCGTGATTTTTGGATAACTAAAATCGGACGAAACATTGAAAGAGACCAAGAGGTAACTCAAAAACTTAAGGACACTGGATGGAGGGTCATTCGATTTTGGGGAAATGATATAAATCCTTGCAGAACTGGGCTATAATATCGAATACAAAGTAATGAGCCCACATGAATATGCAAATATTTCACAGATTAGGAATAGAATATTTATTCTAGCTTTTAAAGATATAGACATACGTGATAAAATTACATTTCCCAGACGTATCCCTCTTACAAAAACCATAAATGATTTCATTAATCGCACACTAAAACACAATGACATCTATTATTATACAGAAAGTAATAAATATTATCACTTGTTAAATGAAAGAGTCATAGACAATAATGCCATTTATCGCATTGACGACTGGGGTGTTGCTTCAAGGACATGGCACATATGCCCCACATTAAAAGCAAATATGGGAACATATCCTGACAGAGTGCCTACTATTAAAGATGATTTTGGAATACGTAAATTAACGCCATACGAATGTTTAAAATTTCAGGGTTTTCCTGAAAGCTTCAAATTTCCAAACATGCCTCTAAACGAGGCATATAAGCAGTGTGGAAACACGGTATGTGTAAATATTATAGCAAATATTTTAAAAAATATCAAATTATACACATAAATATCTTAAAAAATAAATTAATAAATCGTATTATAAATATTTACTATATCAATATCAATCTTATTTTGTAACAAATATCTACTATTTAAGACTCAACTACTTCTTGAGGGAGTATAAAAAGCTAACATGGCAAAAATAAGCGCATACGGGAAAAGAAATAATTGTAGTATCGTAATCAAGCTAAAAGTATATTTGCAAAATAAGTAGAACCTGCTGACAAAGGAAGTTATGCACAAAAACTACTATTCGACTGAGACATCTTGCTGGGTTGTAAACCTGACTAACACAAAGCCAATGTGTATTTGGATTTTCAATCGCCACGAAGCAAAACAGACTCGTAATGGAGGGAGAAAATGGATTATCTTGCGCACCTTACCCAGATTTACAACGATGTATTCTGTAAAACATTTTCAGAATCCTACTATATTTTTTTATGTGGTGGTATAGGGAAAAATTGCATACGAAATGCAGTGCGAGTACACTTAGAAGCTAATGGGTATCAAATACTGTACCCTGAAGATTTATTTGCTGATATTATTAACCTAGACAAAAAATCTGACTTGCTTGATTATGAAAATTTACTGGCTAAAAATGCTGACATAGTTTGCATTATTTGCGAGAGCCCTGGCTCTTTTGCTGAATTGGGCGCTTTTATACAAAGTGACATTATAAAAACTCGTACGATTGCAGTTATCAATAATCGTTATAAACGTAGCAAAAGTTTTATCATGCTAGGACCTATACGTCATTTAAAAAAAATAAATCCAAGTAGTATTTTAGAGTATAAAGAGAATGATATTAAATCTTTATGCGATAACCTAGGAAAAACATTTGCTAAAATTAAAAAAAAGCAGACGCAGAGTCATGAGCGACTTTCATTTGATAAACTCTCTACATATATTGCTTTTATTCCCATAATACTTTTCTTTTTTCAAAAAATTGACAGATTAGTTTTGCATAAAGAACTAAAAGAATTACTAAGAGATAAAAAACTTTTTCCAAATAATTACAATGATTTGTTTAATGCATCTATAAAATATCTGACAAAGAGAAAAGTAATCGTATCAGAGATTAAAAATTCGACTAAAGAAGAGCAGTTTAAATTAACATATACTGGGCTCAAAGAAACTAAGTTGATCTTATCAATGTCAAAAACTGTCTGTAATAATATATTGCACGACAGAATAAGATGCGCTATAATGCAAAAGCAGTTACATGAATCACACCTTCTAGCTATTACATAGCTTTATAGCTACGTTCGGAAGATGTTTCGTCTTCCTTGGCACAGTGTCACTCACGATTCTAAATGTCTAATATTTATTTCACATGAAGTGAAAATCATATTAGACCTTTCGAAAAAAAGTTGGTAGAAGGTGTGGTTCTATTATGGCTAAAAATAACTATAGCTTGCTTACACGTTCATTGGGCATACCCTATTTTAACGATATCGAAGAACTTTCCAATCTCATGGGCTTAAGCAAAAGATTATTGTTTTGTCTCTCTAAAATTTCTACGCGTTATTACAGAGAGTTTACCATCTCAAAGAAGAACGGCGAAAAACGTCAGATATTTGCTCCGTCCTATACAATGAAAATTGTACAGCAATGGATTTTGTTAAATATTCTAGACAAGATAAAACCTTCTGATCAAGCAATGGCTTTTCGACGTGGGAAAGAATATGGCTGTAAGGCAAATGCGTTTTTTCATATTGAAACAAACTATGGCATTGCAATAGATTTGCACAATTTCTTTCCTACCATAAGCGCAAGTCGTGTTTATACGATTTTTTCAAATATTGGATATAACAATATTGCTGCCACCATATTAACAAATTTGTGTACATTGGATGGGTACCTACCACAAGGGGGAGTTTGTTCTCCAGCTCTTTCAAATTTGGTTTGTTTGTCGTTAGACTCGCGACTCAACGGACTTTGTGAGAAGAGAAGAATACGTTTTTCAAGATATGCAGATGATATGTATTTTTCCTGTAACAATCAGGAACTTTTAAAAAAAACCTTTCCTATTGTCAAAAAGATTATAGAAGATGAAGGATTCACCATCAATAACAAGAAAACTCGTTATCAAACCCCGTCTAATCGTAAAATGATAACGGGTATTATTATATCTCGCCAAAATACCAATGACACTCCCCAAATACACGCACATAGGGCTATGAAAAGAAAAATTAGAGCCGAAATTGCAGCAATGATTTTTTCTGGTAACTATGAAAAGATGGATCACGTTATGGGTGAGATATCTTACGTAACCCACCTTGAGGCAAATTATAAAAATAAAATAAAGAAATATATAGATATTACAGTCAAAAAAATAAATACTAATCCATCTCTTGTTGATGTATTTAATAAAAATATGCATTCAAAGCTTCGATAGAAATTATACATACGAACTGGTTTGGGGTGGTTGGGGTCTGCGGGTATATCAGAGTCCAATTTTTTGTTAGCACGGTATTACTAATGTTTCATAGGTCGGAGAACTATCTACCCCATATTTTGCAGGTAAATTATTGTTTTTAGTTTTTAACAGCGCAGCGCGCGCCAGAGGCGCGCGCTGCTTGTTTTTTTATGTTATCGGTTTAAAGCTTAGAACTTTTTGAAAATTGAGGGCTTTGCTCCGCAGATGGGGCAGGGGGATGTTGCTTCTGCGCCTTTGTGGATGTAGCCGCAGATGGGGCAGAGGTAGTAGTCCTGGCCTTCGGGCTCGTTGCCGAGGTTGGCGAGAGCTTCATCGTAGAGGCGGGCGTGTACTTTTTCTGCTTCGTTGGCGAAGTTGAAGATGCGGACTGCTTCGTTGTTGCCTTCAGCCTTTGCGTCTTCGATCATAGGAGGATACATTGATGTGAATTCGTATGTTTCGCCTTCTTTGGCTGCTACGAGGTTCTCTGCTGTTGTGCCTACTCCGCCCTTTGCTTTAAACTCGGCGAATGCGTGGATTGTTTCCGCTTCTGCTGTTGCACGGAAAAGACGGGCTATGTTTGCGAAGCCTTCTTTTTCTGCCTGGTCTGCGAAGCAGAGATATTTACGGTTTGCCTGTGATTCTCCTGCGAATGCTGTTGCGAGATTTTCCTGTGTTTTCATTGTTGTATTTCCTCCCTTATTTTATCTTCCCAAATTAGGGAAGTTTTTGTTGTCTTATTTAAAACTATTTTAGATTAGCTGAATTTTGCTTTTTTGTCAACTGATATTGTACCGTAATTTTACTCATCTGTGACGCCTTAATATTCTATGCCTCGCCTGCCTTGGAGGCCTTTTTGGTATGGGTGTTTTATCTCTTTCATTTCTGTAACGAGGTCTGCTTCTTCTATGAGTTCACGCGGCGCATTTCTGCCGGTCAAAACAAGTTCTAAGCTCTTTGTTTTGGAGCGCAGGATGTCCAGTACGCCGCCGAGAGGTATTAATTTGTAGTCCAGAGCGACGATTATTTCGTCAAGTATCAAGAGGTCATACTCTCCAGATGAAGCGGCTTCACTTGCCAGAGCAAGTCCCCGTTCCGCTTCTTGAAAGTCTTTGGGTTCTTCTTTGCCTCTGTATACGTAGTCGGGGCGTCCTGTCTGGACAAATGTGACATTTGGCAGGAGTTTGACTGCGGAGAGTTCGCCGTAGTGTTCCCAGCCTTTCATGAACTGTATTACGGCAATTTTTGCCCCCTGTCCGCAGGCACGGAGCACAAGCCCGAGTGCTGCCGTTGTCTTTCCCTTGCCGTTTCCCGTGTATATCTGAATGAGTCCGTCCTGTCCGAGCATGGTGTTTACTCCTTAGCCTTTTTCTCCGAGCCGTCGGGGAATTTCGCGTTTGGCTTTATGCTTAAGATTTCGTTCCTTATGTGGAGAAGTCTGCGCTCATCGGGCGGATGTGAGTTGAATCCGCTGGGCTGAGTACGCCCTCCGTTGTTCGATAGTTTGAGCATGGCACTGTATAGTCCGACAGGGTCTTCGCCTTTTGAGTATGCAAGGTGAACGGAGTAGTCGTCGGCTTCGACTTCCTGCTCTCTGCTCCAGCCCGCATAGGCGAGGTTCGCTCCTACATTGGCGGCTGTGCTGCCTATTCCTCCGCCAAGCAGGTTGCCCAGTATGGCTGACGCTATGCCGAGGCCCGCGGCTCTGTTTACTGTGTTTTCGTAGTGTCCGAGTTTTGCGTGTCCCGCTTCGTGCGCGAATACTCCGTAAAGTTCCGCCTGTGTGTCCAGTAAGTCGAGCAGGCCCGTGGTTACTGTTACGGAGCTGCCGTTTGCCACCCATGCGTTTGGCTCTTTTTCGACTTTGACGTTAAACGGCAGTTTTGTAAGTTCCGTCGCCTGCGCTACTTTTTCCCATACTTTGTGAGCGTCCGCATGGGAGAGTTTGGCATCGGCGGTATTTGCCGCGAAGCACAGTACGCAGGCTGCTGTTATGAGAGAGATTATGTGTTTTTTTGACATTTTCACAGCCTCCTTTGCCGACTTGTTATTTATGAGATAAATTTTCCCCAATTATTCTGTACTGCGCAACAGTAGTTTATGCGGTAAGGATATTTTGGTCTATTTTGAGTTTTGTCTCATTCTTGCGGCAAAGTCCTCTATTAGTTTTGCCGATATGCTTATTCCCCTGTAGTAATCGGGGATTTCGTCCGGGGCAAACCATCTGACGTCCGTAAGTTCTTCTTTTTGGGGAATTATTTCTCCGCTCTCCCATTCTGCGGTAAATCCGAGCATGAGTGAGTGCGGAAATGCCCACGGCTGACTTCCGAAGTATTTTATGTTTTTGACTTTTATGTGAGATTCTTCGTATATTTCGCGTCTCACGCAATCTTCGAGGTTCTCTCCCGGTTCTGTGAATCCTGCCAGAACGCTGTATCTGCCCTTGGGGAAGTTGACTCCGTGACCCATCAGGAGTTTGCCCTCTTTTTCGACCGCGACTATGACTGCGGGGCATATTACGGGGAAGAAGAGTTCTCCGCACTCGCCGCACTTCATGGCAAATTCTTTTGTGTCAAAATGTGTTTTGCCTCCGCATACTCCGCAGTATTTCCGCGCTCTCTGCCAGTCCGTAAGGTGAAAGGCTTTTGCCATTCTGAAGAATTTTGCTTCGCCTATGGTCATCCATGCGCCGCGTCTTTCAAAGAGGGCGAAGCCTGTCGGAATTTCTGCCGACGGGTCGAGTTCCGCCCATATATCTGAATCCTGTTTTTCTCTGTCGACGGATCCGCTGTTTAAGAAGTATGTCTCCAGTCCCAGTGTGGTTTCGGGCACATGAGAACCGTCCGACGAGAGCAATATTCTGCCATTCTGAAACATGTAGTAAGAAGTCATGTACAAGCCCCTTTTTTCGTTGATTTTACTATTGTATCACTGACGCGCGATAGTTAGTGAGGCAGGGGCGCCACGCTCTGTTTTTCTGTTAAAAGAAAATTATGAATAATAAAATTTGCCGCTATTCTTAAATACTCTTTATTTTTTTATGCAATATGCTAAAATTTCTTTGCACAGAACCGGCAACGAATATGCAGTTATTTATGGAGGGGTAAAGATGCAGCTGGAACGTTTCAATGGTAAGATTGAAGATGCTGATTTTCTAAACTTATTGATGATTGATATTTTTGGAAATATGCGCAGTGTCTCACTTCCCAAGGCCTATGTCAGCGAAAAGATTCTCGCCGAGGGCATAGGCTTTGACGCTTCGAACTACGGTTACGCCAAGGTCAATAACTCGGACATGGTGGCTATTCCCGACATGTCCACAGCGTTTTTTGAAATTCGCGGAGAGTATAAGATGCTTCACGTCTTCTGCGATGTCGTATCTACGGAGAGGGAAGTTTTTAATCAGTATCCGAGAAACATTATCCGCAACACGGAGAGTTACCTCAAGGAAAAGGGCATAGCGGACACAGCCAAAGTTCTTGTCGAGCTTGAGTATTATGTCTTTGAAAACGTTGAATATTCGTCGGGGCCAGACCACGCATGCTACTGCGTAACGTCCTCCGAGGGATTCGGAGAGGGCTTTGAGACAGGGCCGAGAGTTGACCCGCACAAGGCATACCACCGTATGCCCCCTGAAGATAAGTATATGGATTTCCGCAACGAGACCGTACACCTTATGGAAGTTCTGGGAATCCCCGTTAAGTACCACCACCACGAAGTCGCAATCTCTCAGCTTGAAATAGAGCTTGATTTTATGGATATAGCGCGCGCCGGAGACCAGGTAACATTGGCAAAGTGGATTGTAAAGCAGGTCGCGGACGAGATGGGACTCTCCGTGACATTCATGCCGAAGCCTCTTTACAAGATGCCCGGAAACGGCATGCACGTGCACCAGTTCCTCGAGAAGGACGGCAAGTCTATTTTCCCCGGCAATGCTCTCTTCAACCTTACGGACGAAGCTCTTTCCTACACAGCGGGAATGCTGAGCCACAGCCTTACGGGAAGCCTTCTCGCCTTTGCGTGCCCTTCGACAAACAGTTTCCGCAGACTTGTCCACGGATATGAAGCACCAGTAAGCGCGACATTCGCAAAGGGTTCAAGAGCCGCGGCTGTGAGAATCCCGGGATATGTCAAGAAGGAAGAGACGAGAGTCGAGTACCGCACGGGAGACGCTTCGGCAAATATATACTTCTTCCTAGCGGCAATGGTTCTGGCGGGAGCGGACGGCATAGCAAAGAAGCTCGACCCTGTAGCTTTGGGATATCAGAGTCAGGATTCAAAGGAAGAGTACACATTCCCGCTCAATCTGAACGCGGTTCTTGACGGACTTGAGAAGGATAAGGAGTATCTTGCTCCCGTATTCCCCGAGAAGCTCTTAGAGCTCTGGACAAAGGCGAAGCGCGCCGAAGCGGAGTATATTTACAACGCGCCGACGCCGCAGGAGTATGAGCTTTACTACTAAACTGCTGACGATAGTTTATTAGTTTATTTTCATTGCAATTTTGCCCCGCCTTTTTAAAGAGGCGGGGCTTTGCTTTATTCTCCCAATAGGAGCATGTGGCGGAGGCCCATGTCGCTTATTGTTATTTTTTCGGCATTGCACACTTCCATTGCCGCTCTTGCGATACAGACGCCAGCGGTTATTATTTCTGCTCGCGCCGCTTCCAGCCCTTTGATTTTTTTTCTTTCTTCGAGAGAGCAGAGGGCGAATTTTTCCGCAAGAAGGTCTGCATCTCTCTTTGTGATTACATAGCCCTGAACTTTCCGCGCGTCGTAGACATCCATGCCCTCTTTTACCGCTGCCATGGATGTGATGTTTCCGCCCATGCCTATTAGAATCGCTCCGCTTGAAGCTATTCCGCCTTTTGAGATTTCTTCCGTTATTTCCGCTTGAGCTTCCGCAAGTTTTTCTTTTGAAATGGGCATATCGGAGAAGTATTTTTCCGTAAGCCTTATAGCGCCTATGTTAAGGCTCTTTTCATAGGTTATAGCACCGTTTTCGCCGAATACAAATTCGGTGCTTCCGCCTCCCGTGTCGAAGGTGACAACTTTTGAACATCGCGCTTCTTCTATACCGTAAAGAGCCGCCAGAAATGAGAGACGCGCTTCCTCGTCTCCCGATATTGTCCTTACATCAATATTAGTCAGCTTCTTTATACTCTTTATGAGGTCAAATCCGTTCTCTGCGGCGCGCAGTGCCATTGTCCCAGCAACGGTGATATCATGGGCTTTGAGCTCTTTTGCCTCATTTACATAGTTGAAGACTGCAAGAGATGTCCTTTTTACCGCTTCTTCGGAGAGACGGCCGCTTGAAGCAAGCCCCTCCCCCAGTTTTGTCACGACGCTTGTGTCTTTTATCATGGACAGTTCTCTTCCGGAAACATCCCCTACTGAGAGTTTCACGGAGTTTGTCCCTATATCCACGGAAGCTCTTATCATTATTTATTCCTCCTCTTAAAAATCTCACTGTATGTGTTTTCTCTTCCCCTACTTTATACACTATTTTGCCTTGTTGCTGTAAAATTATCGTGACATACGAGACAGAATACTCTGAAGGGGTGCTGCATAGATGACACAGCCGCTTTTGCACATAATAAGCCACACGGATTTGGACGGGGTTGCGGCAGCAGCGCTTGCGTGGCATGCCAATACAGATACGGGATATCTTATAAAGGTCTCTCTCACGGGCTACGGAGATGTCGACTCTCTTATAACGGAGACTCTGGCGGCCAATGCAGAGCCGCTGGTGCTGGATCTCTTCTGCCAGAGAGATGAAACGGTCGATATTATAGACAAAACGAGAGACGAGGCACTTCCTCCCTTTCTCTTTGACCATCACAAGAGTAATTCCGAAAGGTACGGCGGCAGGAAGTGGGCCGTCATAGATACGAATTACTGCGGTGCTCTCGTCTATTGGAATTATCTTATGTCGCAGGAGCTTGAACCTGCGCGCATGGCTCGGGTGAAGGCTCTTGAGCCGTTTATACGCATAGCCAACGACAGGGATTTATGGCTCGGGCAGATTCCGGAGAGCAGGCTGTGGCAGGCTCTTGTGACTATGTGCGGACAGTGGGGCGCGCTTATGCGCCTTATCGCAAATCCCTCCGCGGACCTTACGCCTGAGGAGAGGGCGGGAGCGGAGGACTTTGTAGAGCGGCAGGAGAAGCGTTTTGACGCTGCCAAGGACAAAATAATACGCACGGGCAGCGAGCTTTCTTTCGTCTGCGACGGAGTTTTGGAGTTCGGGGATGTATCCGACTTCTGCGGCCTGATATTGGACAGGGACGATAACCCGCCTCTCGTGGCGGCAGTTGCGGCAAAGCGCATGAACGGCGACTGGGCTGTATCTCTGAGAAGCCGCGACGGCCTTGCGGGGAGGGTTATGAGCCTTTTAAAAGACGGAAAGAAAGTCCGCGGCGGCGGCCACGGCGATGCGTCCGCGATATATTTCCCGCGCCACTATACTGAGCTTCAAATGAAAGATTCCATACTTGCGGCTATAAGAGTGGAGAAAGAGCGCGATGAAGCTCCGCGCATAACTCTGGGCGACATTTTCGGAGGATTGATGTAGAAATTGAAGTCCATAGCGGTAATTTACGCATCTGAGGGGACGGGACACAGAACTGCGGCAGAGGCACTGGCAGCGCACTTTAAGCTCGCCTGCCCCGACGGCAATGTTCTGTGCCGCGACATTCTTGACTACACTCCGCTCATTCTGCACAGAACAGTCTCGGACGGCTACCTTTTTATGGCTAGACACACTCCTTGGGCGTGGGGCTGGTTTTACCGCTCATCCGACAGGCAGTCGCTTCAGGCATCATGCTTTGACAAGATACATGACATTCTCTGCTCTCTATACCTTCCAAAACTGGAAAAGGAACTGTACGAATGCGGAGCTGAGGCTGTATTTTTTACCCACTACTTTGCCGCTGCCGTGACGGCACGCAGAAATTTGGGCAGATTTCCTGTCTTTTATGTGAATACGGACTTTGTATGTCACAGATTTCAAAGGGACAAGATATATAAGGAATCTTTTGTAGCAAGCCCTATTGCCGTAAAGCAGCACCATGACGAAGGAATATACAACGTGGCGGATACAGGCATCCCCATAGCTCCGAAATATATGAATCTGCCGTCAAAGGAAGAGGCGCGCAGGAAGCTGAACTTTGCCCCCTCGGATAAGATAGTGCTCATCGGAGGAGGGGGAATAGGAGCGGGATCTGTTCCAGAAGCGGCAGACTCTCTTTCGCGCCGTGAAGATATTACGTCTGTAGTGATATGCGGAAACAATAAGCGCCTTTTCAATGCTCTCTCGCGAAGGTACAGAGGGTGCGCCAATATGAGGATAGAGGGCTTTGTCCCCAATATGGAGGAGTTTTACGCCGCTTCGGATATCGGAATTATGAAGCCGGGAGGCCTTTCTCTGTCGGAAGCTCTTGCGGCACATCTGCCGCTGCTGCTCATGGATCCGATACCGGGACAGGAGCAGCTTAACATGGATTATATATGCGGAAACGGCGCGGCTTTGCCCCTTAAAGAACCGAAAGACGCGGCGGAGGAAGTCGGCGCTCTCTTGGAAAACAGCGAGAAGCTCCGTGCTATGCTCGTAAATGCCGAGACTCTCTCGAGGGCGAATGCTGCTAAAAATATTTTAAAAGAAGCTCTGCACCTTTAAGGACGCGGAGCTTCCCTTTATCTTCTCCCTGAAATTGCCTTCGCAGCCTCTTCGTGCAGCTCCTTTGAGCGTTTTGAAAAACAGACAAGGCGCACTTCTTCTATCTCATCATGCTCTTTTAAAAAATGATATACGGTGCTGTATGCTATTGCAGCCGCTGTCTCGGGCGGGAATCTGTATACTCCCGTCGATATCGCGGGGAAAGCCACGCTTTTCGCTCCTATTCTCAGTGCCTCATTAAGGCTGTTTTCGTACGCTGCCTCAAGCGTCTCGAGCTCGCCGCATCCTCCGCCGCGCCATATCGGCCCTACGGTGTGTATCACGTATTTCGCGGGAAGATTGTATCCCTTTGTCGTCCTGGCTTCTCCGGGAGGACAGCCGCCTATTTTCGCACACTCGGTGAGAAGCTCCGGGCCCGCGGCTCTGTGAATGGCTCCGTCCACCCCTCCTCCGCCCAAAAGTCCGCTGTTTGCCGCATTTACGATGGCATCTACAGCTTCTTTTGTTATGTCGCCCTCTTTTATAATGATATTTTCATAATTTTTCACCGATATCACCTCAATGTTTATTCTTATGAATATATGTCTTTGCTGTTTTTAAAAAATTTTTTTATGGTTTTGTGATAGACTTGTAGAATATTATAAAATGCACAGAAGTTTGGAGATGACTTTTATGGTTTCAAAGGATAAAATTTTAACTTACGCAATGGCAGTCTCCGTAACTGTGATATGGAGCATCACTTTTATATCCACAAAGGTGCTTCTGCAATATCTCTCTCCCACGGAGGTTCTCTTTTACAGATACATAATAGCATATCTGGTCTTTATCGCCGTCAGCCCAAAGCCCGTAATACCGCACTCGCTGCGCGGGGAAGTTCCGTTCTTTCTCTGCGGACTGCTGGGTGTTACGCTCTATTTCCTCTTTGAGAACTGCGCTCTGCTATATAGCACCGCTTCAAATGTATCTCTTCTCGTCTCGAGCGCTCCGATGCTTACGGGCGTGGTCGCACACTTTTTGACAAAGAACGAGAAGATGGACAGGAGGTTCGCCGTTGCCTGTATTTTCGGCCTCAGCGGAGTTTTCCTCATAGTTTTCAACGGTCATTTTGTTCTGCACTTAAACCCTCTCGGAGATATGCTTGCCGTACTTGCGGCTCTCTCTTTTGCCTTTTACTCCATCATAATAAAGAGTGCAAGCAAGGCGGATTACAGCGCTATTCAGATAACGAGAAAGACCTTTTTCTACTCCCTGGTGACACTTGTGCCGCTACTCTTTACGGACGCATTCGCATGGAAGCCCGAAGTGCTGGTAAAGCCGGAAGTTATAGGGCACCTCGTCTTTCTGGGTGTGCTTGCCTCATCCGTATGCTTTCTGCTCTGGAACAAGGTAATATGGAGCTTGGGCGCGGTTAAGGCAAATAACCTTATATACCTAACTCCCCCCATGACCATGGTTTTCGCATCGATTATGCTTCACGAGAAAATTACCGTCTGTGCAGTCGCGGGAGGAGCTCTTATTCTGGCGGGAGTATGTATCTCTCAGAGAGAGAAGAAAAAGGTATAGAGGCTATATGCCGCTCTTCACTTCCTCTACGGATTCACGCAGCTTCGTCAAAAACATTTTGTCCTCGTCGCTCATGCGATATCCGTCTCTGTAGATAAGGATGTCCCTTTGGTTATTTTCGGATAGAGGGCATGTACGCTCCGTCAGGGAGAACAGCTCAAGCAGAGATGCGGGCATAGGAGAGACCCACATGTATGTGGTCTTGATGCGCCTAAGAAGCTCAAACTGGCTGCCTCTCTCATAGACTGCTATCTGCCTGCGCGCCTTGCCCGACGCGGAGACTCCGGGGCTTTTTGCCAGAGGCAGAGAGGGAATAGTGAGGTCTCCGTGAGTTATCTCCGTGTACTTTGAAAGTTCGGAATAGTCCACGGAGGGCTTGGACGCCAACGGATGCTCTTTCGACATGAGAGCGAGGTAGACAAAATCCATGACAGGCTCGCATTTGAGCCCTTTTTCTTTGATCATTCCCATAAAGTAGTGTTCGTACATCTTGGGGTATCTCACTATGCCCATGTTGTAGTCGCCGGACGCAACGTTTGTTATTGTGGAGACAGAGTTTGTCTCTCTGTAATTTATATTCATTGCGGCATCGGGATCAAGTGTCTTTACAAACTCGGTAAAGGCATAGGATATGTAGCTGCTGCGCGGTACTGCGATATCAAAGGATATCTTGTCTCCCGCATTCGGCTTGTATATGGATTCCATTTCTTCGAGCTGAGCCAAGATGTTTTTGGCATAGCCCAGAAATTCCGCGCCTTTTTTTGTCGGAATAACTCCCTTTGTAGTCCTTTTAAAGATGACTATGCCAAGGGAATCTTCCAGTTCGCGTATTGTCTTGCTCAAATGCGGCTGATTCATGTAGAGGTTCTCTGCCGCCTTGGATATAGATCCTGTCTTTTCCACTTCCACTGCGTACTTGAGGTGAAGTGTGTTCAATACAATTACCCCCCGAAAACTTTTTCGATACTGTTATGCCTGCTCCGCTTCCGCTATATCTCCCACTCCGTCAAGCACAAGCCTGGGTCTGTAGGGATACTGTTCCATCTCGGCTCTGTCCGTTACCCCGCTTAAAACCAGTATCGGATCAAGACCGCTCTCTATGCCCGCTATGATGTCCGTATCCATCCTGTCGCCTATCATAGCGGCTTCGTCAGAGTGTACTCCGAGCATTTTAAGTCCCGTTCTCATCATAAGAGGGTTCGGCTTGCCGACGTAATACGCAACCTTGCCCGTCGCCGCCTCTATAGGGGCGACCAGCGCGCGGCATGCGGGAATTATACCCTTTTCGGACGGGCCTGTAAGGTCTGTATTCGTGCCAATAAGCTTTGCCCCGCCCAAAATGAGCCGCACCGCGCGGCATATGCTCTCATAGTTGTAATTGGCTGTCTCTCCTACTATAACATAGTCGGGGTTTACTTCCGTCATCATTATGCCCGCATCGTGAAGGGCGTTTATAAGTCCCGGGTCGCCTATGACATAGGCGCTGCATCCAGGATGCTGTCTGCTGACAAATTTCGCCGTTGCCAAAGCGCTGGTGTAAAAATGGCTCTCGTCAACATCAAGTCCCATTCTGAACAGCTTTAGCTGAAGCTCCTTGGGCGATTTTCCGCTCGCGTTCGTCAGGAAAAGAAATTTTTTATCTTCTCTGTACATCCAATTTACAAATTCCTTGACTCCGGGCAGAAGCCTGTTTCCGTGATATATAACTCCGTCCATATCGCATATAAAACCTTTTTTGGCTCTGAGCTGTTCCATTGCACATCTCCCTTTACTTTTCGTCTTACCGAATTATAGCAAAGCCCTGTGCTGCGGCGTGTGCATTTTACGTAAAAGTTTCTGTAAATACAGAGTTCCGCCTTTTGCCCGTAAAAATGGAAGACGTATTCCATAACCATATCTATCCGTTTTATGATAAAATATTCGGATGAGTATGCGTATTTGCGTTTTACACAATAATAGATAATATTATTCAACATGCCAAGGAGAGAATATTATGATAAAAGTTACCTTCAAAGATATGACTTCGATAGATAACGACTTTCCTATGACAGCACGTGAAGTTCTTGTAAAGACGAATTTTCCGAAAAGAGACAGCACTGTGGCGTGCAGAGTAAACAGAATACAGCGCCCCCTCTCCTGGATGCTCTCCATGGATTCATCTCTTGAGTTTATAACGACGGACTCCGTTGAGGGTCTTGAAGTATACAACAGAACTCTTGCTTTTATACTGACATCCGCAGCCACACGCGTATGCGGCATCAGGCTCCGTCTCAGCCAGTCGATGAGCTATTCCTATTACTATGAATCTCACGACGGAGAAATAACATCGGCTCAGTATAAGACTATATACGAAGAGATGAAACGCATGGTGCGCGAGGGAGTTCCCCTTGTCCGCGAAGAGCTATCCATGGACAAAGCACGCGCCATAATGCTCTCTCAAGGCTACAACGACAAGGAGCAGCTTCTGAAATGGGCTTGTAAAGACCCGGTGATTCTCTACAAGTGCGATGGCATCTATGACTTTTTCGGCGGCGCTCTTGCCGATACCGCCTCCGCCATTCACACTTTCGAGCTTCACCTCTACAAAGGAGGGCTCTTTCTCTCCGGACCGACTCTCAAAGATGCCAGAAAGGTGATACCTCTTAAAATATCGCCCAAGACTTTCAAGCTCTTCTCCGATTACGGGAAGTGGCTGGAAAATCTATCGTTAGGGACTATGGACAGGATTCAAAAAATCGTTGCCGAAGGACGCTCGCGTGACCTCATTATGCTATCCGAAGCTCTCCATACGACAACTTTGAGCAAGATAGCAAGCGACATAGAATCCCGCCCGCAGGTGCGCCTTCTCTGCCTCGCCGGCCCTTCCAGCTCCGGTAAAACCACATCGTCACGCCGCCTCAGAGTTCAGCTCCTCTCATCGGGGATAAATTCCGCCACTTTAGAGCTTGACAACTATTTTGTGGACAGAGAGCTCACTCCCAAAGACGCCGACGGCAAATATGACTTTGAAGCTATCAAAGCACTCGACACGGACTTGATAAACGAACACCTGGAATCCCTTATCGCAGGCAAAGAGACAGACATTCCCCGATATGACTTTGTGACGGGAAAGAGAACTAAAGGCTATAAGCTGAAGCTCGCCCCCGGACAACTTCTTGTCATAGAGGGCATCCACGGCCTTAACGATATTGTCTCCCAGAGTATAAGCGCGGACAGCAAATACAGAATCTTTATATGCCCCTTGACGGGAACAAACCTTGACATGCACAACAGGGTCGGCACTACGGACATCCGCCTCTTAAGACGCATCGTCAGAGACTACAGAACCAGAGGAAACTCGCCCGAAAGCACTCTTGTCCAGTGGCCTTCCGTCATTATGGGATCTTTCAGGCATATATTCCCGTATCAGGAAAATGCGGATGCACTCTTTAACACATCAATGGCTTACGAGCTTCCTGTGCTGAAGGGTTATGTGCTTCCCCTGCTGAAGGGCATAGACGAAGACTCTCCAGTATACGGAGAGGCTCAGAGACTGCTCTCCATACTTGATTTTGTGCCTGTTATTCCGTCTGACGATGTTCCGAACCTTTCAATAATCAGAGAATTTATAGGAGGAAGCTGTTTCGCCTAAATAAGTATTTATTAATAATATCTTTTTTATATTATTAGATGAGTAGTTTTATACATGAAACAGCAAAGTAAGAGGTTATAAAATGTTAATAATTCATGCTTCATACTCCAAAAGTAATTTTTATTTATGGGGAGAAATATCATTTACGGCAGAAGATATAATCCCCGTAACCGGCACAGATACAGAGACCCCGCAGATTCACCCGTGGGGAGCGGAGGAACATCTTATAAACGAAGCCCTGAAACTCGCGGGAATACGCCGCGCGCGCAAGGGTTCACAGAAAAAAACCGTGACGGCGTATCTTTCACTGCCGTCACGCGGCAGAATCCCCATACCGTCATCCCCTCTTTTGGGAGAGATTTCCCCGCTTGAAGGCACTGTCTCTCTCGGCAGGTACTCCGTAAAGGCGATACCCCTCTCTTATGACGAGCTTGCTGCTATATACGAATTTCTGAACAATGAAGAAGAGAAGCTCTCCGTCCCCGGTATGATCTTCGCCGACGACGTAAAGTTTCTCACAAAGTCTCTCGAATATGCCGCAATAATGGCGTGCAGGGGCACTTACTATCCCTATATGGAGTGCGAAGAGGGCTCTTACTTCTCTCGTTGGAAGCCTCTTCACCTGATGAAATACCAAGAGGAAACTTCCGTCTACGAGAAGTCGCTCCCGAATGTGATGAGAACTTTCAGCCTCTCTCCCGAAGATTTTTTTGCTGACAGAAGAGAGCTTGCCTTTGATATTCTGGAATCGCTGCTCGACAATATGGTACGCTCGGTTCAGAGTTCGAGCGGAGCGAAGGGCCGCAAGGTGGACGGAGCCAACACTCATGATTTGTGGCTGCGCTCACTTATCTGGCCGCAGGCGCCTTTAGACAGTTGGGCGGACGAAATGGAGTCCCTCCACGCTCAGATAATAAGCTGGAGCGAATCGCTGAAAACGGTCACGGGGCAGCCTTGGAGACTCTTTATGAGACTTGAGGAGCCCGACAAAGAGGACGGCGAGGACAAGAGCTGGATTCTGTCGTGGCATTTGCAGTCCGTAAGCGATCCGAGCCTCATAATTCCTGCCGCAAAGGTCTGGGCTCCCGAGGAAGCTGAGCGAAGCTGGTTCTGCAAAATAGGCTCAAACCCCAGAAGGTATCTGCTTGAGATATTGGGACACTTGGCATCCATAGTCCCCGCCATTGCTGGAAGCCTTGAGAGCCCCTACCCTACAGAGTGCGCTCTGAATATCGAAGAGCTATTCGACTTTCTGCAGAACCATGTTCCCGCTCTCATCGACCAGGGAATCCAGATACACTTTCCCTCATCGTGGGGATCTCTCTCCGACCGCCCGCGCCTTGCGGTAAAGGGGACACTGCACGACAGCGAAGCATTCTCTGTGGGCTCCCGCCTCAGCTTAGGCGACCTTATGGAAGTGGACTGGTCTGTCTCTCTCGGCGAGGACGTGCTTACGGAAGAGGAGCTTGTCCTCCTGACGGAGCTGAAAGCACCGCTTGCGAATATCCGCGGAAGATGGGTACTGCTCTATAAGGACGAAATCGAAAAAATTATAGAAGGAATGAAAACTCTTCCGAAAAAGATAAACCGCCGCGAGGCTCTCCTAGCATCCTTCAGTGAAGGGCGCGGAGACATTCCCATATCGAATATCACGGGCTCGAAGTGGCTCGACTCAATCAGAAACATTCTGACTGGAAGAGAAGAGATGGAAGAGATCCCGCAGCCCGAAGGGTTCAACGGGACACTGCGTCCCTATCAGTCAAAGGGGCTATCATGGATGTCGTGGCTCACAAAGTTCGGCCTCGGCGGATGCCTTGCGGACGACATGGGGCTCGGAAAGACGGTTCAGACTCTTGCTATGATACAGACGATGAGGATAAAGGGCGAAAGACGCCCGGTGCTGCTGGTCTGCCCAACCTCCGTCATAGAGAACTGGCGCCGCGAGACGGAAAAGTTCCTTCCCGGGACAAACGTGCTCATACACCACGGAATGAAGAGGCTCAAAGGCTCAAAATTACTGACTGCGGCAAAGGAAAGCGCGCTTGTCATATCCTCCTACTCATTGATTCACAGAGACAATGCGCAGCTCTGCGAGATACCGTGGTGCGGAGTGATACTGGACGAAGCGCAGAATATAAAGAACCCCGACACGAGACAGTCGCGCGCGGCTCGCTCCATACCCGCCGACTGGCACTTGGCCCTCACTGGAACGCCCGTTGAGAATCACGTCGGGGATATGTGGTCAATCATGGAATTTATTCTCCCTGGCCTTCTACCGAACAAGACAAGGTTCGCAAGGGAATTCCTGCGGCCGATACAGGCGGGAGAGGCGGGAGCAATGCAGAAGATAAGAAGGATGACAGCACCCTTCATATTGCGGAGGCTCAAGACGGACAAAAGCATCATATCCGACCTTCCCGAAAAGATAGAGTCCCATGTTTTCTGCTCTCTCGGCAAGGAGCAGGCATCTCTTTACAGTGCCGTTATAGCATCTCTTGACGAAAAGATAGGCGACAGCGAGGGCATACAGCGCAAAGGAGTTGTCCTTGCCGCAGTTACCGCCCTCAAGCAGATATGCAACCACCCCGCTCTCTATTTGAAAGACGAGTCGGAGATTCGCGACCGATCGGGAAAGCTCGTCCGCCTCACGGAAATAGCGGAAGAGATGCTGGCAGCGGGTGACAGAGCCCTTATCTTCACCCAGTACGCATCTATGGGCGAGATTCTCAAAAAGTTCCTGCAGGAAACTTTCGGCAGGGAGGTTCTCTTCCTGCACGGAGGCATACCGCGCGAGAAGCGCGATGAGATGGTGCAGAAGTTCCAGGGCTCGGACAATCCGCCGCCGTTTTTTGTCCTCTCTCTCAAAGCCGGAGGCACGGGGCTGAACCTGACGGGAGCAAACCATGTAATTATGTTTGACAGATGGTGGAACCCCGCTGTGGAACAGCAGGCTGTGGACAGAGCTTACAGAATAGGACAGAAGAACAGGGTGCAGGTGCACTATTTCTGCTGCCGCGGCACACTCGAAGAAAAGATCGAAGCTCTCATAGCGTCAAAGAGAGCCATTGCCGATTCTGTGGTAGGAACCGGAGAAAACTGGCTTACAGAGCTCTCGGACGAGGAACTCCGCAAACTCTTTACTCTCAGCGCAGATGCGGTGGAGGATATAAAATAATGTTCAATCCTTACTATAAATACAAAAAACCGCTGGAAGCCAAAGGCGGCATACGCTCGCGGGTGATACGGGGGCGCGCATACCAATATAACTGGTGGTCGCGCCGCTGGATGCAGATACTCGAAGAGTCCATAGACGCGGGGCGGCTTACGAGAGGACGAAGCTATGCGCGCAAAGGTCAGGTAGTCGAGATAGATGTCGAACCGGGGCTCGTCTCGGCATCAGTTCAGGGCACGAGGAAAAAGCCGTACCAGATAAAACTCGGTTTTGAAACTGTGACGGACGAGGCAAAGGAGCTGCTTCTGCTCAGATTTCGCGAGAGGGCTTCTTTTGCGGCAAAGCTGCTGGCTCAGGAGATGCCCGAGGAGATGGAAGAGGTATTCAGAGAGACAGGCATTCCTCTCTTTTTGAAAAAGAGCTCTATTCGCCGCTTCAAATGCACATGCCCCGACGACGCGATTCCCTGTAAGCACATAGTGGCAGTGCTTCTTCTGCTTGCGGAAGTAATAGACGATGACCCCTTTCTGCTGCTCAAACTGCGCGGCATAGACAGGGAGCGCCTCATAAATCTGTTGACTTCGGAGTCTGCAGAATGTTCCGATGCAGACGAGATTGCTGCCTTTGATGATTCCGATGATTGGCGGGATGACGAAGGCTTAGGTGAAATTTCGGGCGGCACGGAAGCGGAGATAAGCACTATTGACGAAGAAAAGGAAGAAACCGCTCTCGATGAGAGCTGGTACAGCTCAGACCTTCCCTCATTTGCCGCAAACAGCGAGCCGCACCAGAAGGCGGCGGCACTGGACGTGATGAACGACTTCCCGTTCTGGCGCGGAGAACAGCCGTTCCGCACTGCTCTTGCGCCTATATATGAGAGAGCCAAGAACAAAGGTCTTGAGATATTAACTGGTGAGAAGAAGAACTCTGTAGGACGGCCGAAGAAACTTTTTTAAGATATCAGAGCCACCTTATGTCTTCGGGCTCAAAACTCAGAACAACACGCGACGCGGGCGATATTCTCCCGCTCTCTGCCTCTTCGAGAGAGATTCGGGATTTCAGAGTGATATCTCCTGCGTCGACCGATACCAGCACACAATTTCTTCCCTTTTCGAGAATCATCTGAGTGACAATGCCGCGCAGAGAGTTTTTGCCGCCGCCGCATGAATCTTCAATACGCCTTATCGTTATGGCGCTTGGGCTCAGAGCGCCCGCTCTGACAGAAGAGATTCCCGCCGCAGCCCCGCGCACGGACTGCCCGTCCGCAAGCTCTCTTACCGCGAAATCTCCCTCTATGCGCCACTTTCCCTGTATGAAGTTTTCGGCTCCGCGCCCCGCTATCTCTCCGCGGTAGAGGCTTACAATCTCCGTAGAGACTTCGTAGAGCCACGCAAGGTCGTGAGTGGCGACTATAACTGTTGTGCCCCACTCCTTCCAAGCGGAAAGAGCAGCTTCTTTTACAAGAGCCGCGCTCGCCTCGTCTACATTGGCGGTAGGCTCGTCCAGCAGGAGAACCTTGGGATGGAGAGCAAGACGTGCGGCCAAAGCCACGCGCTGAACCTCGCCTCCCGACAGTCTGTACCACGGGCGCGAGGCGAATTTTTCAGGAGAGAGCCCCACTCGTTCCAGAGAGTCGAAAACTCTCTCTTCTATGCCGCCGCACTCACCCCTGAGCTTCAGGCCGTATGCGATATTCTCATAGACGGAGCGTTTCAGCAGGTAGGAATCTTGGAGCAGATATGTGACATCGCGTCTGACACTCTTCTCGCTGCCCCTGTACTCGGAGCTGTCGAAAAGGACTGTGCCCTCCGTGTAAGGCTCAAGGAATGCCAGAACTTTAAGCAGAGTGGACTTGCCGCTGCCGTTGGGGCCGACCAGCCCCATAATGCTCCCTTTTTTTATAATAAGAGAGTCTATATTGAGTGTGACAGGGCCGTTCCCGTACCTATGCTGCAAATTTTTGATGTCGTAAAGAATATCGCTCACAAAAAATCCCCCAGACGAAAATCACTGTTGCGGAAGAAAATATCTTTAATGAGACAAGAGCAGGCAGATATTATCGGCCGCCTGCTCTCGTCTCTGTTCGGTTTTTTATTTAGGGTGCTTCTTGTTCCATTCGTCGCTGTTCGGGAAGAAGAGGGGCTGTCCGAACTTTTTCACTTCAAAGTCCTTGATGATGAGCTGAGCTTCGTCCGAGCAGAGCCAGTCTATGAACTTCACTGTGTCTGCATTGTTGACTGTCGGGAATCTCTTGGGGCTGACTTCAATGGCGGCTATAAGATTGAGCATTGCTTTGTCGCCTTCGACAAGGGGGACAATCTTAACATTCTTCTGCTGTTTAAGATATGTCGCTCTGTCCATAAGTGTGTATGCGGCGCGCTTGTCCGTGAATATCGTTGTCGGGCCGTTTCCGAGCTTTCCGAGCGAGAATACTGTGTACCACTCGTCTTTATCTCCGTCGGGCGTGATTCCCGCTGCCTTCCAGATGTTCATTTCGGCGACGTGAGTGCCTGACATATCTCCGCGGCTGATGAAGGGAATTTTCTTCTCCGCTATCACTTTAAACGCCTCTGCCGCGTTATTCATTCCTTTAATGCCCGCAGGGTCGTTCTTTGGACCGAGTATTACGAAATCGTTATACATGACGTCTCTGCGGTTCTGTCCGTATCCGTCTTTGATAAACTGATCCTCAAGAGCGCGTGCATGTACTATTACCATGTCAAAGTTGCCCGACTTGGCTTTCTCCAATGTGGCGCCTGTTCCCGCTTTTTCGATTACAAATTCCGTACCGGTCTTGGCCTTGTAGGTATCTGCAAGAAGGGGAATAATGCCTGCGTCCACAGGCCCTATTGTGCTCGACAATCTTATTGTCCCTGCTGATGCGGGGAGTGCGGAGAACATGGCAATTACTGCTATAACAGTGAGAAGTGAGAGTCTTGCAAAGGCTTTCATATTATATTCACCTGTCCTTATTTTTTTGTCTTTAATTTGACGCCCTGCGGCGCAGAAAGGATAGAGCTATGTTCAGTGCGAGAGATATGGCAAGAAGTATTACGCCAAGCGCTATGCCCAAGGCGAAATCTCCCTTGCCCGTTTCAAGAGTTATCGCTGTGGTGATTGTTCTTGTGTGCCATTTGATATTGCCGCCCAGCATCATGGCGGAGCCTACTTCTCCTATGATTCTGCCGTAGGATGTCAGAGCCGCCGCCAGAATGAGGAAGCGCCCCTCCCAGAGGCTCGTCAGAGCGAGCTTTGTGCCCGAAGCTCCCAATGTTTTGAGAGTGAGAGCCAGCCTGCTGTCCAGCCCCTCTATCGCCGATGCCGTGTAGGATATGACGATGGGAAGACCAAGTATCATCTGTCCTATCGCCATTCCCTTGATAGAGAACAGAAGTTCCAAGTCTCCGAGAGGACCGCTTCTGCATATAAAGGCATAGACGAGAAGTCCGACAACAACAGTCGGAATGGAAAGAAGCGTATCTGCCGCAGTACGGACTATTCTTTTGCCGGGGAAATCAAAATATCCCAGCATAAAACCCAAAGGGAGCCCGAGAGCCAGTATTCCGACCATGGAAAGCCCCGTAAGCTGAAGCGTTGTCAGAACTATATTCGAAGTCTCCTCATCCATAGAGATAATGAGACCTATGCCCTGAACAAAACCCTCAACTATAAAATCCACGAAACTTCCCCCCTACCGCATTTTAAACCAAACAGGGGCTCCGCAAAGAGAAGCCCCTGTTATCTTATTTTTTACTATTAGTGTCCCGCTCTTTTCGCTGCGTTCGGGAAGAAAAGCTGTTTGCCTTCGAGTTTGAAGTCTGCGATATCCTTCTGAACCTTTGATGATGTGATCCAGTCGATGTACTTTATCGCGAGGTCATACTTCGCGTGCTCGTGCTTGAGTGGGTTGACTGCCATTACGCTGTACTGGTTGAGAAGATTCTTGTCGCCCTCTACAACAATGACAAGACCCTTCTTGCCTTTGAGTCCCGCTTCGTATTTTACGAATGTTCCGCGGTCGGTGAGAGCGTAGCCCTTCTGCTCGTCGGCAATATTGATTGTCTTGAGCATTCCCTGACCTGTCTGGACATACCACTTCGCCTTGTCAAAATCTTTGACTCCGGCTTTGGCAAGAAGCTTAAGTTCCGCTGAGTGAGTGCCCGATTTGTCGGCACGGCTCACGAGGGGAAGCTGCTTCTGAGCTATTGTGGCAAGAGCCTCTGTTATGGGCTTGCCTTTGATTCCCGCAGGATCGTTTGCGGGGCCTATGAGGACAAAGTCGTTGTACATAACCTGACGGCGGTTTACACCTGCCCCATCAGCCATGAACTTGTCTTCCGCCGCGGGGTCGTGCGTCAGAACGACATCGACATCTCCGTTGCGGCCGTGCTTGAGTGCCGCGCCTGTTCCTACGGAGACCCACTGAATTTCGATTCCTGTGTCCTTAAGAAGAATTGGTGCGAGGTAGTCCAGAAGTCCTGTGTTGTCTGTGCTTGTTGTGGTAGCCATTCTCAAAACAGGTGCCTTTGCCGTGGCTATTGAGCCAAAAGCAAGCACACATGCTACGAGAAGAGCCATTACGACGGTAAAACGTTTGTTGATTCGCATGGGGAAATCCCCTCCTTATAAGTTTTGCGTTGCCTTGAAACCAGATACACTGCTGCGCAAAGGAGGGTTGAAGGTGCCGAGGACACCAATGCAAAGCCCCTTTCCGCAATGGGAGGCGAAGCCGTTTCCCGCTACGCCCTAACGTTCGCATTTCATAGCTTTCGCGCCTTAGAAAATACGAATACGGGGTATTACAGGCTGCAAGCCTGTAACGAATGTTATTCTACACTATAATGCAAATTTGTGAAAGAATATATTTTAATCAATATAGATTATATATAAATGCAACACAGTTACATCTATTAGCAATAAATATGGTGAGACTGTTGGGGGCAGTCTCACCTGAAGGGAGTTGGGGATTTTGAAAATTAAATCAAATAAAAAACGGCCGTCTCTTCCGGAAGAGACGGCCGTCACAATTAGCAAATCAGCCGGTCTCCTTTCCAGAGGGAGGCTTTATCGTTTCCGATAAAACCCTAACGGTCTGCGCGCCGTGGACAAAAATCTTTAGGCGGACAAACTCGGAGAGCCTTTCTTATATGTATGGATAATACATGCAATCCGAGAAAAATACAAGTATTTTGTTCACAAAGAATGCTTTTCGGGCACGTTTCCTTTCACCCACAACGGACATCCCGCCACAACGAGAGCGCATCTTTCCGATTTTTCCGCGCAGAGTCTGTTCATTCTCCCCTGCATGTCGCGGAAGCGCCGCCCCATTAAGTATGGCGGAACCAGGCCGAATCCGACTTCGTTGCTCACTATTATTAAGTGGCTCTCCCTGCCTACGGATGAACAGAGCTTCGACACCATGGAAGATATTTCCGCCTCTCTCGAGAACCACGCTGCTTCGTCTCCGTTTTCCGATACTCCGTCGCTTAAAAATAATCTTGTAAGCCACATCGTGAGGCAGTCCAAAAGCAGAACTCCCGACATTGCAGATACTGCTTCGGGCAAAGATTCCGCTGCTCCTTCCCATGTCTTCCATGAAGACGGCCTGCGTTCTTTGTGGATGGCTATCCTCAACTCCATTTCGGGGTCTTTTGACTCCGCAGTGGCGATGTAGGTGACATCCCTGCCGTCTGCAGCCGCAAGTTCCTCTGCGTAGCTGCTCTTTCCGCTTCTGGCCCCTCCGAGAATTAATGTTATCTCGCTCATGGCTAGAGTCCGAAGTCTATGTTTTTAAATAAATTTTCAAGAGTCTGTTCCACAACCTGCCCCTTTACCTCGTCTGGGTTTGTCCTCGTTCCGGGCCCTACGGGAATTTCAAATTTCAGACGGAAGGTTGTGTCGTTGAGCAGATCTTTCTCATCGGGGTCGCTTGAGGATTTCGGAATTACATCCGATCCGCTGCTGTTTTTAACATTTTTGTCAACTTTGATATTCGTGAAGTACAGGCTGTCTTTTGTACCTCCTATATTCATGGTGACAAATCGGAAATCTGACTTCGCAAAGCCGGACAGGACACCTCCGAGGAAGTTCTGCAGCAGTTCCGAGCTGTTGAGCTTTCCGGACGTGGTAAAGTCCATGCCGGCATTGATAACACCCTGAAGAGCTCCCAGCAGTGCGTTCAAGGCTCTTATGTTGACCTTGCCCATTGCGAACATGCTTATGTTTCTCTCGTGAGTTATTATTCCGTCAAGCATGACGTATCTGTAGACGGGATCGCCCTTCGGGGCTGCCGCCTGGCTTCCCGGCAGTATTGTTATCGTGCCTCCGTCATATGTAAATGTGCATTTTATTGAAGCGAATCTGAGAGGTTTGCCTCCCGTGTATTTCTTTGCCGCCTCGACCGCGTCAAAGCTTTTGATTTCGCCGTCGTGCATAAGCATTATTCCCGCCGCCTTGACGGTGCTCATCCTGCCCGTCTCGCCTTCGCCCCTTATTTTCAAGTCGCCCTTTCCAGTTACGCTGCCTGAGAGAGAGGGAAACGCCTGTTTGATGGATTTATCGATATCTATTCCCGCTGCGGTGAGGTTGCCTCCCCAGATGCTGTTGGCTATGTCCATGGCAAGACCGCCCTTTAATGTGCCTCCGTTCATCTCCGCTTTTACGTCTTCCATAACTGCGTATCCGTCAGAAACGTAGAAGGGTGCTTTTACATTTTTAAAGTGTATGCCCATAACCCTGAGATTTGATGAGGAGAACGTGCCGCGCCCTCCGAAGTTTGATACTTTTCCGCCGCCTTTGAGGTCAAAGTCTGCTCTGCCTCCGAGTCCGGTGCGGAATTTTTCGGGCAGATAAGCTCCGAACTGTTTCATCTCCATGTTGCGCCCCGTTGTTTTAAGGTCTACATACCACTCGCCGTCTTTGAGGTATATACGTGCTTTGCCTGTGACGGCTCCTCCCTGGAGCTTCGCTTCCGCATTCGGTATGTCTATCTCTTTCATACTTCCCTTGAAGTCAACCGCGACCATGGGAAGCAGGAATCCCCTGTATCTGAAGGGAGCCAATGTACCGTTTCCCTCAAAGAGAGGATCGCCCGCCGTTCCGGTAACTTTTATCTCTCCCTGAACATGGCCCTGTACTCCTCTGACAGACGGGGTATATTTTCTTATAGCTTCGTAGACGTTTATCTTCTCCGCATTGACCACAAGGTTGAGTTTTGCATCCTTAGCAGGCTTTCCTGCGGGAGCAAGCTGCACGTTTCCCCGTACAACGCTGTCGCCTTTAAGGAACTTTACTCTGACTCCGTCAAGATTGACTACTTTGTCCGTTCCCGATGCTTTTCCCGTCAGGGATTCGATGCGCACATCTTTCCACCGCGGCTTGGACTCTGCCACGGAAGCCTCCCACTTTATGCCCTTACCCTCGTTGTAAACCCGTATATCCCCCGTGCAGGTACCTTCTATGTCCTCTTTCATATCGAGAACATCATTGACGGCGTCTAAATTTAAGTCTCTCACTTTGCCTACGAGGTTCCACTTGACGACGGGTTCTCCCTTTCGGAGATCGACAAAGCACTTGAGGCTCGCCGTACCGCCTGCCGCAGCGACATTCATGCGCTCGAGCAGAAGTTTTGAAGATGCGAAAGATATATCCGAAGAGAAGGATGATATTTTCAGCCTTCTAAACTCTCCTCCGGAAGCTTTGACCTTCGCTTTGATTACGGGCGCGGAGCTGTTTCCCGAAACGCTCCACGTGCCGTCGGCAATGCCCTCTATTCCCATAGTCTTGAAGAATGGGACGAGAGTGTAAAATTTTGTAAGGTCTGCCTTTTTTGCCGTGCCTGATACGGAGAGTGCGAAAGAGGAACCTGCCGGTTCCGCTTTGCCCGATGCCGATACTCTTGCCCCGTTCAGCTCGGAGGTAATTTCTTTTAATATGATTCCGCCCTCTTTGAATTTATATGACGAGGCCAATTTCAGATTTTTAAAAGTTCCGATGTTTTTGACGGACAAATGCGGCGCCGATACTGTCCCATCGGCATTCCATGAGCCTGTCACGCCGCTTAATGTTCCTTTGACCGCAATATTTCCGTCCATCCCGTATTTCTTTAGGAAAGGAGCTGATGCACTTAAATCGTTCATCGATATATTTTCCGCTTCAAGCTTTAGATTGGATTCGACGCCCTCCGCCAAGCTGAGAGCTCCCTCAAGGGATATTTTTTTGCCGTTATGCAGAGCAGAGAAATTCACCGTCCCCTTCGGAGTGCCGTTGAACTCCGCACTTCCCTTTATGTCCCTAAAGCTGAAGTTGTTGTACGCCACAGAGGAAGGCTCTATCTCTATCTTTCCCACAAGGGCGTCCACAGGACCTTTTAAGTCCGCTTCGAGTGAGGTTATTTTCCCTTTCAGAGCAAGCGCGTTTGCCGGCATCTTTTCGGAGAATTTTTCCGTCCAGTCGGAGAACACAAGATTTTTGACGTTCGCTTTCAGCTCCAAGTTTCTCTTTCCGTCCCTTGCGTCAAAGACAAATCTGCCCTTGATTGACGAGTCGAAAACCTTACTGTCGCTGATCTCAACTTCTGTAAGCCCCTTATCGCAGTTCCACTTTGCCGATATCGAAGAGAGGGGAATACCTTCTATGAGAGCCTCCGTAAGCTCTCCCTCGCCCTTTGCGGAGATTTCCCCGCCGGATACGGCAAGGGTGCTTTTGCCTGTGAAAAAGCCGCTGATGCCGTATGTCTCCGAATCCGGAATGAGAGAGGCCGCCTTGTTAAGATCCAGAACCTTTGCCTCTACCGCAGCATTCACGGAAGGATATACCGAACCTTCGACGGAGATTTCTCCATCGTTCAGCTTTGCTCTGAAATCTCCGAGAGTCCAGTTTCCGGACTCTTTTAAGATGTTTCCCGACGCGTAGATGCGCTCTCCCTTGAATTTGCCCTCAAGTCTCAGTTTAAAATTCTCGCTGTTATTTAAAACGACCTTGCCCTTTGCAAGTTCGAGCGTTCCCCATTTTGAGGAAATATTCGATTCGGAGATTTCTACTTTATCTATCGGAATATCTTTTGCTCCCGATGCTCCCTTTGATTTTGGAACAAGGGAATTTAAAGAATCATAGTCTGATGATACTCCGTTCAGTGTTATGAGGGAGACTCGGGGGGCGTTTTTCAGCAGGGAGGGCAGAGAGAGCTTTATGCCGACCTCTCCTACGGTAAGAAGTTTGTCGCCGGAGCGGCTCAGCACCAGATTTTGTCCTTTAAAGCCCGAGACAGGGTTGCCGTCCAAGGGAGATATGGAAAGCTCCACATTAAGCTCTTTTTTTACTGCTTTGTTAAGCTGGTCAAGGACAAGCGATCCCAGAAAATTCGTCTGAGATACGACTAAGGCCGCGGCAATGACAATCACAGCCGCAACAGCGCCGCAGATAGTCCCCTTTTTACTGTTTTTTTCCTGTTTCAAAGCTTCCACCCCGCAAATTTATAAAAAATGCCACTTTATTTTAATATTTATCTGTTTTAGAAAACAATGTATACAAAACCCAAACATGCACAAAATACAACTATGCACAATATATATCTAAAATCGTTATGACATAACAGCCAAAGATACTACTTTAAAAGATGAATTGGGGCAAAAGAGGCCGATCAGCCTGATTCTGCCCCAACAGTAAGTCCGCATTCAAAGAGTTTCTATGATACGGCACTCTCTAAGTCCTTATCCGTTCCCGCCGCGAACTCGTCATCTATGCCGCGCAGGCAGAACATGCAAGTCTTCTTTCCTTCTTTATTTTTCATGCGATATATGGCAGCCTTCGTCCATATATACTTTTCTCCTGCCTTGAGCCTAAACTTGATAGAAATCGAATCTTTGCCTGAGTCATAAAGAGCCGAAATCACGCCGGCTCTGCTCAGAAAATTTTCCACGGCTGCCGCATCTTCCGGCGCTACTTGTTCGCAGAATCGCTCTGATGCCTGACTCAAAATAAAACTCGGCGCATAGACAGGCATCTCTTTCGAGCTGTAAAGAACTGTTGAGATGTCATCGGAATAATTTAAGTGAATAATACTTATGTATGAAAGCCTCAGTATATCCGTAAGCTGCTTGAGAGATTCCTCGTGTTCCAGTCTCATCTGAGCGGATAAGTCATCCAGCGAGAAATAGAATATGGATCTGTCGGATATATCGCCGATGTGGCGCACTTTCAGCGCCAGCCATATATATTCATCATCGGACACTTTGCTCTTCCTTCTGATGTTCAGACTCTCCGCCTTGTGGGATTCTATTGCAGCATCGCAGACAGAGAGCAGACGATATCTGTCTTCCTCATGTATGAAAGGAAGGATGTCCTTGCCCATAACTCTGAAATCCTCCGGTGTGGTGCCTGTAAGATCATAGTATCCGTCATTGACTCTAAGAAGCTCAAGCCGTCCTCCCGCAAGTTCATATACCCCCATTGCTCCGACCATGCTGTTCATTATTAAGTCGGCTGTGTGGCTGGACTTCCAAGTTCTTTCAAAATCCATTCTGTCGAGCATGACACTGCTCTCTTTGCCTATTCCCGAAAATACCATTGTGTCGAGAATTTCGCTGAACCTTTCAAGAGGAACGGGAGGAGAGAAGTAATAGCCTTGTATGCAGTCACAGCCCAGCCCCGTCAGATAGTCCAACTGCGCCGCATTTTCAACGCCTTCTGCCACTACGGGAATGTTGAGCCACTTGGCAAGCCTGACTATGCTGCCCAATACGCTGCTTCCGCGCTCCGAGCTTTCTATGTCGTTGATAAAATTCCTGTCTATCTTCAGTATGTCAACGTCTATATCCTTCAGCATGTTAAGAGACGAGTAGCCGCTGCCGAAGTCGTCCATCAGAACTGCGAATCCGTTGCTGTGGAGACAGTTTATGAGGCTGACCATGCGCTGAGGTGTGTCTGTGTAGGAGCTTTCCGTTATTTCGATTTTTATGTACTTATGGTCGAGCTCGTACTTGTCCAAAAGAGCAACGAGCTGGCCGCAGAAATTCGATGTATATATGTTGAGCCTGGATACATTTACCGATATTGGCACTATTACTTTTCCTAAGCGCTTCCTCTCCGAAAGATACCGGCACGCTTCTTCTCTGACATAAGCGTCAAGTTTTGTTATAAATCTATTTTTCTCGAATATCGGAATAAATTTGTCGGGTGTGAGAAAACCCCTTGTGGGGTGCTGCCATCTGACTAAGGCCTCCGCGCCTATGGGACAGCCCTCGGTCACGCTGTAAACGGGCTGGAGATATATGACAAATTCTCTCTCCGCCAGTGCGCGCTCCATGTCATAAGTGAGGTTTTGCTCGTCCAGCATCGCCTGTCTCATAGCCTCGTCATAGTAGGATATACCCTTCATATAGTTGCCTTTTATTGTTTGGAGAGCCAGAGCTGCTCTGTCACACATCTGAGATACGGGGATTGTTATGTCGTCGATTATAAAAACACCGAGCTTGAGAGGTATTTCATACTCTATGTTAAGCGATTCCAGACATTTTTGGATGTCTTTGTAGAATGCCTCCGCATCGAACTGCGCAAGTGGGATACAAGCCGCAAAATTATCGGAGTCAAGGCGCCCGTATGTTCCTATTCCGTCAAAAACATCGCCGAACTTTGCCGCAAGTTCTTTTAAAACGATATCGCCTGTTTCTATGCCGAAGAAGTCATTTATAAATTTGAATCTCTCTATATTGCATCGGACGAGGACAAACTTACAAGCCTCACATGAGGAGAGCATGTCTGCCGTTCTTGTGTAGAAGTTTTCTTTGTTGTATATGCCTGTAAGGCTGTCATGCTCGGCTTTATGAGCAAGAAGATCTCTGGCTTTCTTTTCACTTGTGATATTTATTATAACCGCTATAAAAAGAGGCTTGCCGTCCGACGTCTCATATCTGTGGCCGTTTATTCTGACCCAGATAAAGTCTCCGTCTCTCTTCAGAAGTTTGTATGTGTTATTTTCGGGAGGAGAACCATTTATTAGTTTTTGAAGAGTGCTTCTGTCCTCAGGAGATACAAGCTCCAATATGCCTCTCGGCTTTCCGCATAGCAGTTCATCTTTGGAATACTCTGTCATTTTGCATATTGTATCGTTTATAAATACCAAAGATCCCGAATCGGCGGGGTCACACACGACTACGCCACCGGGCATGGAGTTGATAATATGGTGGAGAGCATCGGTGGAGTACCGTATAGCATCTCTGCCTCCGAAACCGTAAGCGGCGCTTGTATTCACAGAGCCGTTTATTTGTTCGGCAGAAATTTCTGGCATGCCGCTGTTTTTCGAAGCCTCCGCAAGATCCATATAATCCTCCGCCTCCTTCACATCCAGACACCATTTTAAGTCCAATTCCTGCTTCTATTAAAAAAACATTTGGGAAAAATGTAATATATATTCTATCAGAAAATATTACCAATCACAATTATGCGCCGCATTAGGCGAAACTGCCTATTTTTGAATTATAAAAATGCAGGAAGCTGTCATGCTCCCTGCATTTTCGTTTTTATTTATTGATTTTCTTCCATATGTTTGTATTTTAGGTACTTTTCTTTTGCCGCGGAGCTTCCCTCTTTAAAGTATTTGTCCGCGTTTTCCGGGAAGGTTCGCTTCAGGGACGAGTATCGTACCTCTCCGTCAAGGAATGTCTCATATTCCATTGTCGGCTCTTTTGAGTCTATGGTGAGAGGCTTCTCGTTGTTTGGGTTGTACCTGTAGAGGTTCCAATATCCCGAATCTACGGCGCGCTTCATCTCCTGCTGAGCTCCACCCATGCCGCACTTTATGCCGTGAGCGATACATGGAGTGTAAGCTATTATCACAGAGGGCCCGTCGTAGCTCTCCGCCTCTTTTATAGCCTTGATGAGCTGGTTCATGTCCGCTCCCATCGCAACTTGAGCCACATATATGTGACCGTATGTCATGAGCATCGCACCCAAGTCTTTCTTTGCCGACTTTTTGCCCGATATGCAGAACTGAGCCACAGCTCCCAAGGGAGTCGCCTTTGAGGACTGGCCTCCCGTGTTTGAGTAGACTTCCGTGTCCACTATAAATACATTGACGTTCTCTTTGCTCGCAAGCACATGGTCGAGCCCTCCGAAGCCTATGTCGTAAGCCCAGCCGTCTCCTCCGTACATCCAGAAGGTCTTCTTTGTCAGCTGGTCTTTGTTTTGCATTATCTCTTCGGCAGCTCTCTTGGCCGCTCCGCCGAGAGATGTCATGTCAGATGCTATGGCTTCGATGAATTTTTCCGACGCATGAGCGGATTTGTCAAAGTCGTCATATACCGAGAGCCACTCCTGCGCGGCCTCTTTTACCGCGGTATTTTCGCTGTTCTTTATGAGAGTTTCGGCGCGCATCTTCTGAGCTTCTCTCTGCTGTTTGACAGAGAGGAACATGCCGAGGCTGAATTCGGCGTTGTTTTCAAAGAGGGAGTTTGACCATGCCGGGCCGTGTCCCTTTTTATTCTTTGTGTAAGGTATTCCCGGCATAGCTCCGCCCCATGCCTGAGAGCAGCCTGTGGCGTTCGCCCAATATACTCTGTCTCCGAAGAGCTGAGTCATGAGCTTCGCATAGGGTGTCTCTCCGCATCCCGCGCAGGCGGCGGAGAATTCCAGCAGAGGCTGGCGGAACTGACTGCCTTTTACCGTGTATGGGTCGAAAGCACCTTCTTTGTCGCTTATCGAGAGTCCGTAGTCCCAGAGCTCCCTTGTCGCGGAAGATTCCTCAAAGGGAACCATGCGTATCGCCTTTTCCTTGGCAGGGCAGCAGTTTACGCAGCTTGAACAGCCGGTGCAGTCCTCTTTGCTCACTTGCAGAGAGTAGGAGTAATTTTTTATTCCCACTGCCGGTACTATTTTCATGCCCTCGGGAGCGGTCTTAGCCTCCGCGTCGTTGAGCAGATAGGGGCGTATGACGGCGTGAGGGCAGACGTAGGAGCAGCGGTTGCACTGGATGCACTTTGTCTCGTCCCACTCCGGCACGGAGGTAGCTATGCACCTTTTTTCAAATGCCGTCAGTCCCAGCTCCACAGTACCGTCCTCATATCCGAGGAAGGCGCTTACAGGCAGAGTGTCTCCCTTCTGAGCGTTGATGGGGCCCAGCAAATCAGTGACTATTGCGGGGATTTTCGGGTCTTTTGCCTTGGGAGCATCCTCTGCATGGAGCCACTCTTCGGGAATCTCAATCTTGACTAAGGCAGTGCCTCCGTCCTCTATCGCCGCGATGTTTCTGTTTACGACTTCGTCGCCCTTTGCGAAGAAGGTCTTTTTAATGGCATCCTTCATATAACTCATGGCATCTTCTATGGGGATGAGATTGACCAGGTGGAAGAAGGCGGACTGGAGAGGAATGTTTACGTGGTTTCCGAGTCCGTGCTTTTCCGCTATCACTGCCGCGTTTATGATGTAAAAGCGCGCTTTTTTCTCGGCAAGTTTGCGGCGGATGTTTGCGGGAATTTTTTCCGAAAGCTCGTCGGCGCTCCAAGGACAGTTGAGGAGCAGAGTACCGCCCTCTTTAAGCTCGCTCACTATGTCATAATTTTGTATATATGTCTGGTTGTGAGCCGCCACAAAGTCTGCGTTCTTTACAAAGTATGATGAGCGTATGGGCTTATCGCTGAAGCGCAGATGTGATATTGTCACTCCGAAGGACTTTTTCGCGTCATATTCAAAATATGCCTGACCGTATTTATCGGTGTAGCTGTTTATTATATCGACAGTGTTTTTATTCGCTCCGACAGTGCCGTCTCCGCCGAGTCCCCAGAATTTAAAGCCGAGCTGGTCAGAAGCGCCTGCGCATATAGGCCGCACCGGCAGAGAGAGGTGGGTAACGTCGTCCTCTATGCCTATTGAGAAGCTGTTCTTTGGCTTTTCGGAGCTCAGGTTGTCAAAGACTGCGACTATCTGAGCCGGGTCTGTGTCTTTTGAGGAAAGTCCGTATCTGCCTCCGACTATGAGCAGGTCACGCCCTGTTCCCGTAAATGCGGTGCATACGTCCTGATAGAGAGGGTCTCCCGTAGTGCCCATTTCTTTGCAGCGGTCAAGCACGGCTATGCGCTTGACACTCTGAGGCAGAGCCCCGAAGAAGTGTTTGAGCGAGAATGGACGGTAAAGGTGAACCTGAAGGAAGCCAGTTTTGTGCCCGCGGGAGTTCAGATAGTCCACAGCCTCGCACACTGTTCCGCTGACAGAGCCCATTGCGATGACGACTTCCTCCGCGTCGGGAGCTCCGTAATAGTTGAAGAGGTGGTATTCGCGCCCCGTTATAACGCTGAGTTTGCTCATGTAATCTTCCACTATGTCGGGAAGAGCGTCGTAGAAGCGGTTTGATGCCTCGCGCACCTGGAAGTAGATGTCGGGGTTCTGAACCGTGCTTCTCATAACCGGGTGCTCCGGGTTCAGAGCCTTGGCGCGGAAGGCGGCAAGGGCATCTCTGTCGAGCAGGGATGCTAAATCTTCATAGTTCATCTCTTCTATCTTTGAAATTTCATGAGATGTGCGGAAACCGTCAAAGAAGTGCATGAAGGGAATCTGTCCCTTTATCGCGGCAAGGTGGGCTATGCCGCCTATGTCCATGATTTCCTGGGCGTTTGCGGTCGAGAGCATTGCAAAGCCGCTCTGACGGCAGTTCATCACGTCGGAATGGTCTCCGAATATGGAGAGGGCATGAGTTCCGACTGTGCGCGACGCCACATGGAGGACGGCAGGGTGAAGCTGTCCCGATATGCGGTGAAGCACTGGAATCATCAGCATAAGCCCCTGAGATGAGGTGTATGAGGAGGCAAGAGCTCCTGCCTCGAGAGCTCCGTGAACAGCCGCTATTGCTCCCGCTTCCGACTGCATCTCAACAAGATTGACACTCTGCCCGAATATATTTTTCTTACCGACCGCGGCCCATGCGTCCGTCTTTTCCGCCATAGGAGACGAAGGTGTTATAGGATATATCGCCGCCACTTCCGTAAAAGCATAGGCAATATATGCCGCCGCCTCGTTGCCGTCCATTGTGACAAGTTTTTTCCCTGCCATTTTATGCTCCTCCTCTTTGTGTCCTTTTAAGTGCGTACTAAGCCGTCTTCACACTCGCCGCTTTATGCAAGTTAAATTTTTCTATTGCGTTTTCTCTCATCTTGTATTTCAAAATTTTGCCCGCTACATTCATGGGGAATTCCGCCACAAAATCTATGTACTTGGGGCACTTGTGGCGCGCCATATTCGCGCGGAAGAATGCTTTTACTTCATCTTCCGTCATGGAGCCTTCTTCTTTTAATATTATACATGCGGCTATTTCTTCTCCCAAATCTTCGTCGGGAACTCCTATTACCTGCACGTCCTTAACCTTTTCGTGAGTGTAGAGGAATTCCTCGAGCTCCTTGGGATAGATGTTCTCTCCGCCCCTTATTATCATATCTTTAAGACGTCCCGTTATCCTGTAATTGCCTTCGGGAGTGCGGCATGCCAAGTCTCCAGTGTGGAGCCATCCTTCTTTGTCTATCGCCGCGGCTGTCGCTTCGGGCATTTTGTAATACCCTTTCATTATATTGTAGCCGCGCGCCACAAATTCGCCTGTCTCGTTGTCCGGCATATCCTCGCCGGTCTCGGGGTTCACTATCTTGCACTCTATTTCCGGCAGAGCGTGTCCCACTGTGGCAACTCTTACTTCAAGCGAGTCGTCCGTACTGCTCATTGTACATCCCGGTGAGGCCTCTGTCTGTCCGTATACTATGACGATTTCTGTCATGTTCATTTTATTTACGACATCCTGCATCTTAGATATCGGGCAGGGACTTCCAGCCATTATTCCCGTTCTCATATATGAAAAATCGGTATTGGCAAAGTCCTTGTGCTCCATCATTGCGATAAACATTGTGGGCACTCCGTGGAAGCATGTTATCCTCTCCTGATTGATGCAGGCAAGAGAAGCCTTTGTCGAGAAATAGGGCAGAGGCATGAGAGATGTTCCGTGAGTCATTGAGGCAGTCATAGCAAGAACCATTCCGAAACAGTGGAACATTGGCACCTGTATCATCATTCTGTCTGCCGTGGAAAGGTCCATTCTGTCTCCTATGCACTTGCCGTTGTTCACCACGTTGTAGTGAGTGAGCATTACCCCCTTGGGGAATCCCGTTGTGCCGGAGGTGTACTGCATGTTGCAGACATCATGGATATCAACAGCCGATGCCATTCTGTGAACTTCCTCTACTGGTACCATATCTGCTCTCGAAAGAGCGTCTTCCCATGTAAGACAACCCTTCATGCGGAAGTTTACCGTGATTATATTGCGGAGGAAGGGCAGGCGGCTGCACGCCAGAGGCTTGCCAGCGGCGGATGTCTTGAGCTCCGGGCAGAGCTGGTTCATTATCGCTTTGTAATTTGAATCGCGGAAACCCTCTATCATAATGAGAGTGTGAGTGTCGGACTGCTTTAAAAGATACTCCGCCTCGTGAATTTTGTAGGCTGTGTTGACTGTTACAAGGACAGCTCCTATCTTTGTCGCAGCCCAGAAAGCAATATACCACTGAGGCAGGTTTGTCGCCCATACCGCCACATGGTGACGCGCTTTCACTCCGAGCGAGATAAGGACTCTGGCAAACTCGTCTACATCATCGCGGAACTCGGAGTAGCTCCTTGTGTAATTCAAAGTGGTGAATTTAAAGGCACACTGGTCGGGGAACTCGTCCACAACCTTGTCCAGCACCTGAGAGAAAGTTTTCTCTATGAGCTTGTCCTTCTGCCATATAAACTGTCCCGTGCCGCGCTTGTTGTCGTGAAGCCTCTTCGCTCTGGTCTGGCGGGCAGGGTTTCCGAAACGGCTCATGTAGTTGGCAAAGTGCAGGCATATAAGCTCTATGCTCTCCACATCCTCCATCCAGGACGGCTCCCATTCAAGAGAGATGTACCCGTCATAGTTTATGGAATAGAGAGCTCTCATCATATCTCCTATGGGAAGAGTTCCCTCTCCCGTCAGGCGGTACTCGCAGACTCCGCCGATAATTTCCGAGTCCTTGAGGTGAACATGCTTTATGTGCCCGCCGAGATTTTTGACGGTTTTTTCCGGGGATTCTCCCGCGCTTCTCACAGTGTGCTGCATGTCCCAAAGAGCCGCCAAATTGTCGGAGACGAACGTCTCCAAAAGACGGCAGAGCTTGTCCGTGTCGCTGTATATTCCGATAGTCTCTATGACGAGAGTTACTCCTGCTGCGGACGCTTTAGGCAGAACTCTCTCTATGCAGGCTTCCGCGGCTTTGTGAGACTCTTCCTCACTGCAGAAGGACTGTTTTGCTCCTATTCTCACATAGGGAATGTGCAGGCTGGCTGCGTTCGCTATGTAGCTCTCTATTTCTGCACAGCACTCTTCCAGTATATCGGGACTGCCTATGTTGCAGGAGGTATCTATGCAGGGAATGGTGAGGTTCTGCTCAACTAAGGCGCGGTGAGCGGCGCGTGCCATGGCAGGGTCAAAAATTCCGCTCCTGCCGGAAAATTTAGGCTCATTTATGTTATATATCTCTATGCCGCCGAAGCCGCCGTCTTTTGCAATGCCGCAGAAATCCTGCCACGTATAGCCGCTCCAGCCAAATGTCGAAAAAGAAAGTTTCATCAGCTGTGACTCTCCTCATATACGATTTTATTTAAAGCGTTGACATAAGCTCTGATGCTCGAACCTATGATGTCTGTCGAAATTCCGTTGCCGGAATAGAGCTTGCCGTTGGAGCGGAGCTTCACCAATGTAGAGCCCATTGCCTCGCGCCCCTCCGTAACTGCCTGAATCTGGAAATCGTCAAGCTCGTAGTGGCGTCCCGTAATCTGCTCTATTGCCATAAAAGCCGCGTCTATAGGGCCGTCTCCCACAGCAAGGCCGAAGAGATCAGCACCGTCCTTGCGGACATGTATATTGGCTGTGGCGTTTATAATATTTCCGCTGTTTATTACAAAGCTCACGATTGTATATGAAGGGGGAACCTGAAGAGCCACGCTCGCTATAATAGCCTCAAGCTCCTTCCTGCCGACAGACTTCTTCGCCGCCACATTGACAAAAGTCTCGTAAACTTTCGCCTGATCCTCTTCGGAGAGGTCATAGCCGAGGCGCATTACAGCCTTGTTTACCGCGCCTATGTCATCGTTGGCATCGAGCATCACGCTGTCGTTATGGTGAACGGCAAAACCCGTGTCAAAGGCCGAAGTCTTGCTGCGCTCCGTGCGCGTTATCCAGTTCATCTGGCCTATAGAGCGGTGAAGCACCGTCGTCTTTATGCCGCAGGATATGCCGATTCCGTCTCCGAGATTTTTTATAATATTTACCGCCGATTCGAGAGTCGGAGTTGAGCCTCCTCCTACAGTCACGTTTATTTCGGAAGCTCCTGACATTACGGCAGTCACGGCGCAGGCGGCTGCCATTGACATCTCGTCCGAGCAGATAACGGAAAGGTTAACGCCGCGAAGAGATGGGGCTTTTTCGTAAAGATTTTCTATAAAATGCTTAAACTCATCGGGAAGCATCGTGCCTGCCGAGTCGCATATCGTAACAGTGCCTGCTCCTGCGTCTATTGCCGTGCATATAGCCTTGATGAGGAAATCCTCCTCGCTTCTCGTCGCGTCCTTTGCGGCGAACTCAACATCATCACAGTAACTTCTGCTTCTTCTTACGAGGGAATCTATCATTTCGAGCACAGATTCGGGCTTCTTGTTGCATTCAAATTCCATCTGAACGACAGATATCGGGGCTTCCACATAGAGCCTCGGCTTCACGGCGTTTGAAACAGCTTCCCACGCAGTGTCCACCGAATCCTCCGTATAGCCCACAGGAATGGAAAGTGCCGAAGTCCTTACCGCCGAGGCAATAGTTCTCACCAGAAGAGAGTCTGTCTTCACATTCTCGATAGGGGCAAGTGCGATAGTATCAAGGTTAAGCTTATCAAGAATCTTAGCCGCCTCGATAATCTCCTTAAAGCTGAGAGAGCTCTCCTGTCCTACCGACGTCTCTCTCAATGTGATGTCCGTCAATTTTACCTTCCTCATGTTTCTGCACACTCCTTATCCTACGTCTCTTCCGGGACAAAAAAAGTCCCTGAGACATATAAATGTCTCAGGGACGAAAATATTCGCGGTACCACCCTGATTGCCGCATACAGATGCGGCCTCTCGATTAACACTTTACGGCGTGTCCGTAGCCCCTTAATCGCAAAAAGCTTTCAGGCGCTCCGCTCCGGAGTGAGACAGCTTCCCACCGCTTCAGTGCCGACTCTCACCTTCTGCCAGCTCTCTGTAACATCCACAAATAGGGGCTTAACTCCATCATAGCGTTTAGCAATATTAAAGCTGTATCTTCTAAATATACCTAAGATTTTTTTATTTGTCAATAGCTGTCATTGCAAAAATTGCGCAAGAGAAATAAAAGTCAGGAAGGTGCGATTGCACAGATGA
>CAZNYN010000015.1:0-40355 GCA_964577295.1 uncultured Synergistaceae bacterium
CCTCTATGCGCGCCACATCGCGGAGGCGTATTACAGCTCCGTTTCGCGACGCTACCGGGAGATATCCGAGCTCTGCTACAGATTCATATTCGCCGTTTAATCTTATGCCGTATTCTTTGCTTCCTGTCTCCACTCTGCCTGCCGGAAGCTCAACGTGTTTGTTATAAATGGCGTTTTTAATTTCCTTTGTAGTTATCCCGTATGATTCGAGGCTGTCGGTATTGAGCCATACTCGTATCTCCCTGTCACGAAATCCGGCAAGCTGAACATCTCCTACTCCTTTTACAGTCTGAATGCGCTCTGTAACTGTCTTGTCAACGTACCTTGCGAGAGTTTTAAGGTCTGTGCGTCCGTCGTTTCTGACAGCGATGTTCATTATTGGTCTGTCTGACGGGTCATATTTATCAACTTGGGGGTCCTTGCAGTCGTCCGGCAGAGAGCCTGATGCCATGCTCACTTTGCCTCGCACGTCTGCTGCTGCGTTGTCTATATCTCTGCCAAGTTCAAATTCCACCACTATTACGGATCGTCCCTCATAGCTGCTGGAGCTGAGGCTTTTGATGCCTTCTATTGTGTTTATGCGTGATTCGAGAATGTCGGTCACGTCATTGTCTATTATCGCGGGGCTTGCCCCTTCCATAGTCGTTCTCACCACTACTATTGGGAATTCGACATTTGGCATGCGTTCTACTCCCATATTAAGGTAAGAATATATGCCGAAGACCACAAGAGCTATCGTTATGATAAGTACAGTTACGGGGCGGCGCAGAGAGATATCCGTAATTTTCATTTTTGCAAGACCCTTCTTCTTCCTATTTTATAAACACAGCATCCGGAGTTTTGAGCCACTTTATGAGCCTTCTTAAGAAAAGATAGGCAAGTACGCATCCGAGCGCGTCTCCCAAGGGAAACGAAAGCCATACTCCGAGCATACCGAATATACGCGGAAGTATTATCATCGGCAGGAACATAAATGCTATGTGTCTTATCAGAGACAGAATCAATGATTCCTTTGCCTTGCCAAGCCCTTGAAGTGCGGAGTTTGTTATTATCGTCATACCAAAGAATACAATTCCCAAATATCCTATTCTCATTCCGGGGACTCCTATAGCAATCAGAGCAGGGTCGCTTGTGAAGAGCCGTATGAGATTTTCCGCGAATATTTCCGCCAGGACCGCGCTTACGATGTAGAAGCCGGTGACAAGTGTCAGAGCCTTTTTAATGGTCTCTATGACCCGCTGCGGCTTGCCCGCTCCGTAGTTGTAGCCGACTATGGGCTGCATTGCCTCTCCTATGGCCATTGCGGGCATGAAGAACATCGAGTCGAGGCTGAAAAATATTCCCATAGCGGAAAGGCCGTCGTCTCCGCCGTATTTATAAATTGTCTGGTTCATAAGGGTCATGAATAAGACAAACGATATTTCGACAAAAAACGGCGCGCTGCCAACGGCGCAAATTTTCTTTATGACTTTAAAGCGTGGTCTTAATATAAAGTGCAGCCTGATGCGAAGCGGACTTTCTTTAAGGAAGAAGAAAGAGACCCCCAGGATGGTGGCCATCCCTTGAGCTATGACAGTGCCAAGCGCCGCTCCCGTTACTCCCATATTCATTCCGACTATAAAAAAAGCGTCCAATATGACATTGCCTACGGCTCCGACAATCTGAGTCGCCATGGCATATTTTGGACTTCCGCAAGCTCTTATCAGCGAGTTTATGCCGTGTCCCACAAGAGCCAGAGGCCCTCCGAGAAGAATTACCTTAAGATATACAGATGCTATAGGCAGAATGGCATCGCTCGCACCTGATACGCGCAGCAGAGGTTCTGCCGCGAATAGGCTCAGGATCATGCCTATAATGCCCACAAGCATGAGAAGCATTAGTGTCGTGGCAAGAGCTTGCTCCGCGGGACGCTGTTTCTTTGCGCCGCGCAGAATGGCGACGCGCGATGACCCCCCCACTCCTATGAGGAGCGAGAATGCGAACATAAGAATCATAGTGGGGAACGCAGTGCTTATAGCGGCAAGACCTGCCGAACCTACGAACTGTCCGACAAAGATTCTGTCAACAATATTGTAAATAGCTCCCGCTACCATTCCGAGAACTGCCGGTAGGGCGAAAGAGAGCAGAAGCTTTGATACTTTTTCCTCTCCCATGTTCAGTGTCGGTGCGGAATCTGTTCTGTCCTTATTTAAAGTAGTAATGGCGGTACGTCCTTTCTGTTACTGTCGCGCTCGACGGCGCATTTTGCAGCTTGTCGTTATTTTATCCTATTTAACCCACAGATAGAAAAAATCCTCTGTGCCGTCAACCTCTTCTCCGTGCATATCAAAGCCCGATGCCCGCACCGTAACAATCCTGCCTTTCATAGATTGGGGAAAAGTAAAAGTGTGGCGGAACTCATATATAGAGCTTGAACTTCGTCTCTCTCCGCGCGAATCATACATCCTTGTCATAAGCACATTCTTCTTATCGCGGAAGAGAACTCCCGATATCATATCTTCAAAAGTATAACTTATGTAAGCGATTCTGTTGCCTATTTTATAAGTGCCGTCATCGTTTTGCGTAACCTCCGAAAGAAGCGGCTGTATCGGAGTTACCGCACCGTAAAGAGTGAGAGCTTCTCCCTCTCTCACCGTTATCGAGTCATAGACATTTTTGTCGATTCTGCACGCAACATCTGGGAGATAGTCCTTTGGCGCGTTAAACTCGGCTCTGGTAAACCGCAGTTTGTCATCTCTCTCAAAAGGAGTTATAACCCCGATAAGTTTTCTCGTTCCGTCATAAGCAGTATAATTCAGAGACGGCTCTCCTATGTCATAGAAGTAATATGTTATCTCGTCAGAATCAAGCCACCCGTCAAATGCTATCTTCCCAAGCTCCAGAGTCTGAGACGCGCTTCTTTCTTCGGGAATATTATACATTACTGCGTGTACATGTCCCGCAGTATATTCGAGAGAGTCGTTAGCGCGCCATCTGGATGGTATTTCATAAGTCTGTCCGTCAAGGCCGAAGTTCCAATAGCCGGGGAAAGATTCCAGGTACACTCTATAGCCGCGTTCGTCGGCGAATTTTTTCACAGAGTCGAAATGCTCTTTGGGAGAGAATCGGGCAAGCACTTTATCCTTAGAAGAGCCGAATACCACATCGATATAGCTGCTGTCAAGCACTGTCTCTCCCGACAGGGCGGAGACTATAATCCTGTAAACCTTCCACTGCAAATCACCGGAGTATATTTTTGAATAGTCCGTGTCAAAATCTTTTGTACAGCCTCCCTGTATAAGTGCCGCGAAAGTATTTTCCGTTACAGCCGCTTTGAGCCTCGGATCATATACGGAATCGGGATCTCCGTGGCGGTAAATAAGGTCGGGAGGGGGAGATTTTACAAGGATATCTAGAGGTATATTGACCCATGGAGCTTTGCCCTCGTATCTGAAAAAAATATCCCTCTCCGGCGTTATGCCGCTTGCTTTGTCCACTCTGCTTCTTACGGTGCGCAGCGGTTTGATTATGCCATCCCGCGCAAGGCCTGTTTCTACAATCTCGACTTTGATGTCCACAGGCAGATTTGCGGCGCTGATTCCCTCTCTGTCCAGTGTGCCGATGACATAGAAGTCACGCCCCGACTCAAAGACCTGTTCCCGCAAAGATGGTGCTGTGACAGATATTTTTATTGCTTCCGCATCGTTTGTGCAGAGGCATACGGCTATTGAGACAAGAATAAATACTGTCCTCTTCAGTCGACTGAAATCCATTTGCGAAGCTCCTCATAAGTTAATTTGTAATCTGCGGTATATTTTTCCGCTTAATGTTATAATATATTGTCGGGTATTAATAAATATATTTTAAACTAACCGGAAATTGCAAAAGAGGTCATGCCGATGAAAAGAAAAGTAATGAAAATAATTCTCTCTTTGTTTCTGACACTCCTCATCTCTCAGGCTGCGTACGCAGGAAGAGAATTTCTTTCTCATTATACACAGACTGTTTATAATGTCGATAACGGAATGGAAGCAAATGACGGCAGCTCTGTTATACAGACCGAGGACGGCTACATATGGATAGCAAGCTACAGCGGACTCATCCGGTATGACGGCAGCGGTTTTGTCCGTTTTGCCGAAGACAGGACTTCCGGTTTCACGGGCAAGAGCGCGACAGTTCTGTTTGAGGACAGCAAAGGCATTTTCTGGATAGGGACAAACGAGAGCGGACTCTTCTATCGTGACGGAGGCAAATTCGTAAAAGTCAAAAGCGCTGCGACGGAGGCCTTCAATTCCATAAGGTCTATAACAGAGGACAGCAAAGGCAATATATATGTGGGTTCCGGAAGCGGTTTGGGTAAACTTCGGGACAATGTAATAGAACAGATAGATATCGGTTACTTTAATACATCATTCATACTGGGACTTGCATGCGACAGCAATGACAGAGTTTGGGGCGTTACGAGAAACGGGGCACTTTTTGTAATAAAAAACAACAGGCTCGTCGCGTCATACAGAGAGGGAGAGCTCATAGGCCGCAATGCTATAAGCATATTAAAAAGGAAAGACGGCACAATATTCGCAGGCATGGCAGACGGAGGAGTAGCCTCATTAACGGTAACAGCAGGCGGTGTTGAAATAAAATATTACGCTACGCCCGGCATAGACAGCGTTAACTCAATGTACGAGGACAAAGACGGGCTTTTCTGGGTATGCGGAGACAACGGCATAGGGTTCTTTGACAAAAGATACGTCTTTACAAAGGCTGAAGGTTCTCTTTTAGACAGCTCCGTCGAGAGAATGTGCCAAGATTATGAATATGGCTACTGGTTCGCATCTTCCAGACAAGGTGTGCTTCAAATCGCCAAAAACAAATTCATGGATATCAACTTTGCATCGCTTCTCGACAACACAGTGGTGAACAGCACTCTGATGCACAAAGGGACGTTCTATGTCGCCGCTGATGACGGGCTTTCTATAATGGATAAATCGTGGAATAAGCAGGCAACAGCGCTCACAAAGATGCTGAAAGGCGTAAGGGTTCGCTGTCTTATGGCCGACTCAGAGGGAAATATATGGCTTAGCACATATAAAAGCTACGGAGTTATATGTTTGGGCGAGGACGGCACAATAAAGATATATTCGGATAAAGACGGACTTCCGGACAGAAAAGTCCGTCTCACCTTTGAATGCGCGAACAGGGACATTGCCGTAGGTACAAATGCAGGCATCGCCATAATAAGAGAAGGAAAGATAGTCAAAACAATCACCGCCTCCGACGGCTTGAAAAATACCACCGTTCTCAGCCTGTGCGAAGATGCGGACGGAGCTCTGTACATTGGTACGGACGGCGGAGGAATATACAAATACCATAATAATAAACTGACATGCTATACAAATAAAGACGGTTTGAGTTCGGGCATCATACTGAGAATGCTCTACGACAAAGAAAGTAACGGTATGTGGGTAAGTACGGGAAACAACCTCAACTTTTATGACATGAAAACGTTCCGCAATATAAAATTCGAAGCTCCGGTAAACAGCGGGATTTTTGATCTGAAAAAAGATAAATTCGGCAATCTCGTAGTGCTGGCAGACACGGGAATTCACATCGCAGATCCTTCCAAACTGCTGAAAGGTGAAAAACAGGAGATAAAATCCTACATGAAAAGGGAAGGACTTCCCTCCACGATAACGGCAAATTCATGGAACTGCTTTGATAAAAACGGTGACCTGTACCTTTGCTGCTCAAACGGGACATGGCAGATAAATCTGTACAAAATGTTTATCAACGATAAAAAGCCAAAAATAGCAATTAACAAAGCCGAAATAGACGGTACCGTATATCTCTGCCCTAAGGAGCTTACAATTCCCAAAGACGCTCAGAGACTGACGCTCGAGCTTGCTGTACTGAGCTTCACCAACCCTCAGTTCAACAAAGTCGAATATTACCTTGAAGGCTTTGACAAAAACAAAACCTCCGTTTCCGCGCGGAAACTCGGCAGCATAAGCTATACAAACATGAGCGGCGGAAACTACGCATTTATCTTTACGGGAGTCAACAGCGACGGTGTGTCTAATCCCACCCCGATGAGGCTGGAAATGAAAAAAGAGAGGCGTATATATGAAGAACCCTTCTTCATATTTGTCGTGCTTGTATTCTCCTCCTTTGCGATATTTTATGCCACAAAACTCTACTACCAGAAGAGAAATGAAAAACTTATCCAAAGGCAGAGAGAGCTCAGGGCTATTACGGCTCAGGCTATTAAAGCCATATCCAACACAATCGACGCGAAAGACACGTACACAAAGGGCCACTCGAGCAGAGTCGCAAAATATTCGGTAAAAATTGCGGAAAAACTGGGAATGAGCAAAGACAAAATCGACAATCTCTACTATACAGCACTGCTCCATGATATAGGAAAAATAGGAGTGCCTGATGAAATTTTAAACAAGCCCGGCCCTCTGACGGACGAAGAGTACTCCGTCATGAAGGAACATCCCGCCATAGGCGGCAGAATACTCAAAGTTGTTACGGTAATAGACGATATCAAAGACGGAGCGGCATACCACCATGAAAGGTATGACGGCAAAGGGTATAACAACGGTCTCTCCGGCGAAGACATCCCCCTTACGGCTCGTATCATAGGAGTTGCCGACGCAGTGGACGCAATGGGATCCACAAGACCGTACAGGGCAAAACGAACCGTCGAATATGTCATATCCGAGCTCGAGAACGGAATAGGGAAACAATTTGATCCCCAGATAGCGAACATCTTTATATCTCTGCTCAGAAGCGGAGAAGTCCGAATTGACGATACGGACGAATTGCCGGAGGATCATCTGTAGGACTGATCGCAGCAAAAAACAAGCGGCATGACACAAACAATACGGGGCAGGGCAGAATTTCACCCTGTCCCGTGCTTCAATATAAAATACTAAAGGTACATATCCTCAAGTGCAGCAAGAGGTATCTGTTCGCGCGATGCTCTTTTGGCAAGTGTGACGGGAAAAAAGGCATAGATTTCAGATTTGCAGGCTCTTCGTAAAGAGGCCCGTCTCTGCGGAGCATGGCGGATATTAGCCCTGATTTAAAGTCACTGTGTTCGCTGACATAGGATGCGTAGAGAGGGATCCCCCCGATATGCCGAATACCTTTGCTTTGTTTGAGTACCCTCCCCCCTGTTTAGGAAATTACATCATATTTACTTATTTATAACTTACTTATTTATAAATAAGTAAGTTGTAAATGACTAAATTGAGCCAGGGCGTGCACTGCGGCTTTTGGGCGTTTTTCAGTCTGTATTTTTTGCGGGGAATTGTTCCTTGTATGTGGTATATTTGTTTTGCAGTGTAAAATTATTCCGTGTGCATTGAGGACAGAATAATATTTGGGGGCACATACAACAGTATCGGAGGGATTACATTGGAGCTTCGCAATATAAAAGGACACACTTGGGCAGCGGAAGGGCCTGTCAATATCGGGCTTTATGAGAGGGACGGAGAAGCCGTGCTCATAGACAGCGGCAACGACTCCTCCTTCGGGCGCAAGCTCCTGAAACTTGCCGAGTCGCACGGGTTTGCGATTAAATGGATAATCAACACTCACTTTCACGCCGACCACATAGGAGGCAACGCATTTATACAAAAGAGGACAAACTGCGGAATAGCAGCATCGCCAAAGGAAGCTCCCTTCATAAACATGCCCGAGGGAGAGCCCGAGCATCTTTGGTCTGCCGCGGCGCCAAAGGCGATATGCAATAAATTTTTCCGTGCCGAAACATCGGCAGTTACGAAGCTGCTTTCCGATGGCGATGAGCTTGAAGGATGGGGGCTTAAAGCTGTTGCTCTGCCCGGTCATGCGCACGGACAGATAGGAATTATGACTGATGACTCGGTGCTTTTCTGCGCCGACTCGGTTATATCTCCCGTCATACTGAAAAAGTACGGGATTCCCTTCCTTTCGGATTTTGAGACGGCTATGGAGACATTCACCCTGCTTGAAAATTTCAAGGCGGATCATTTTGTTCCTTCGCACGGGGAAATATGCAGCGACATTCTGCCTCTTGTGAGTGCGAACAGAGAGTGTCTCATCAATTTGTCAAAAGAGATTACCGAGATATGCAAAGAGCCATTGAGCAGAGATGAGATAGTTGGCCGTCTTGCTCAGAATCGCGCTCTTGAGATGAATATGGGGCAATATGTTCTCGCTCACGCCTCGGTCTCCGCGATTTTAACGCCACTGATCGACACGGGAGTTCTTGTCTCGGATTTTTCAGAGGGAACACTGAAAATCGTAAAAGCGTAAATATGATTTTATAAAAAAATGCCGCTTCGGAAATATCCGAAGCGGCATTTTTTATCGGTGAAATTTAGTGATCCTTGCGCTTGAGCAGAAGCTTCAGAGGCTTCTGTACGCCTTTGGCGGGAACAGTCACAGGTTCGCAGGATGAGTCGGATTTTTCCGCGCTGTTTCCTTCCGCGGGAGCAGCTGCTTTTTCGTCTTCCTTGCGGTAGAGCACCTGAACAGATTTTGACCCGTCGCGGTAGATTGTGATTCCTTTGCAGCCCTGCTTCCATGCGAGTTTGTAGGAATCAAGAACATCCTTAACCGTGCATTCGTGAGGCAGGTTTATTGTCTTGGAAACGGCCAGGTCAGTATATTTCTGGAAAGCTCCCTGAGCGCGGACGTGGGCGAGAGGCGCGACATCGTGCGATGTAACGAATACAGAACGAACGATGCTGCTGGGGAGCTCATTTTTCAGAGCTTCGGCATAGTAGCGGTTCGCCTGCTTCATAACGACCTTTGAACCGTCAAACTGAGTGCGCACGCGTGTGTGCTCCAAAGCGAAGAGCGGCTCTATACCGGAAGAGCAGTCGGCAAGAAGCGCGATTGTTCCCGTAGGAGCTATGCAGGTCAAAGTAGCGTTGCGGCGTCCCAGGTGCTCAAGGTCTTTTGGAATGCCCTTTTCTTTGCCGAGTTCGACGGAGGTCTCAACGGCGGTATCCCTTACTGTCTTCATAATGTTTTCCGCAAGTTCGAGAGCTTCGGGGCTGTCATAAGGGATAAGAAGCTGGAAGAGCAGGTCGGCCCATCCCATAATTCCGAGCCCTATCTTGCGCGTATGTGTAACTGCTTCCGCTATCTCGGGCAGAGGGTAGTGGTTGACGTCTATTACGCTGTCGAGGAAGCGCGTGGCTGTGGCGGCGACTTCTTTTAAAAGCTTAAAGTCGAATTTGCCGTCTTTAACCATCCTTGCCAGATTTATAGAGCCTAAATTGCAAGCTTCGTTCGGATAAAGAGGGGACTCTCCGCACGGATTTGTGCTCATCAGCTCTCCGAGATTCGGTGTTGTGTTGCCCCTGTTTATCGCATCCAGGAATATTATCCCAGGGTCGCCCGTGCGCCATGCGCAGTCGGCTATATCAAGGAGCAGCTTAGCCTCTTCTCCGTTTGGAGCGGCTTCGGCTCTCTTCATAAAATCGTCAAAGATACCGACTGAAATATTAAAGTTGGCTATCGTGCCGTCTTTGTCCTTGCAGTGTATAAATTCGCGTATATCCGGGTGGTCTATGTTCAGGATGCCCATATTGGCTCCGCGTCTCATGCCGCCCTGCTGCACTGTCTCCGTTGCCTTGTCAAAGAGACCCATGAAAGAGATGGGGCCCGATGCGCGCCCGTTTGTGCTCTTAACCTTTGAGCCTGCGCTGCGCAGATTTGAGAAGTTGAAACCGGTTCCGCCGCCGCTCTTGTGTATGAGCATCTGTTTGCGTATCGCTTCGCAGATACTCTCCATTGAATCTTCTATTCCTATGACAAAGCACGCCGCAAGCTGACCGTGAGGCGCAGGACGCCCGGCGTTCATTATTGTAGGGCTGTTAGGAAGGAAGAGCAGTTTTGCCATAACCTCGTAATATTCGTCAGCCCATTTGTACTGAAGCGGAGTTGTCGCCTCTGCCGATGCTATGCAGTTGGCTATGCGAAGAAGCATCTGCTCCGCATTCTCTGCCGGGAGTCCGTTCTCATCTTTCCAGAAGTAACGGTCTTTCAGAATATCTTGAGCAGATTTATTAAATGAAGGTTTGAGTATCATATAAAGCGCTCCTCCTTATAAGGGCAAAAAAATTCATGGCAAAAATTGTTTTTCCTATCGCCATGCAGACATATATTATCCAATATTCCCGATTCTGTAAAGGGTATAGACACTATATATATCATATAGTTGTTCGCAAACACTGTATATTGTGTGCTTATCTTTGTGGATATATGTGGACAACGTATTTGTGAAAAATTATCTTATTGCGCTTAAACATTGGCAGGTACAAGTTTTATGAAAAAAGTGGATATGTTTATAAGTTTTTTTGATATATAAAAGAGGCGACAAAAAATTTTTCAGCAAAAAAAATGCCCCTAAAGGGGCATTCGGATATCTGTTAATCAATGAAGAGTGTGTGTGCTTTTTATCTCTTCCATGCGTCTTTTGTAAAGAGCACGAGAACAGTATAGAGTTCGAGGCGTCCTGCCAGCATGCAGAAGGTATAGATCCACTTAGCCGCGAAGTGCTCTCCTGCGAAATTATTTACAGGCCCGACATTTCCGAGCCCGGGGCCGACATTTCCAAGAGTTGCCGCTACTGCCGTAATTGAGGTCAGTATGTCATCTCCCGTAGCCGCCACTCCCACCGATGCGGCAAAAAATATAAGCATGTAAAGGGCGACAAAGGTGGTGGCGGAATGCACCATCTTTGCATTGACGGAATGGCTGCCTATTCTTACAGGAACAGTGGCGTGGGGATGAATACAGCGCTTAAGCTCCGCCGATATCTGCTTCAGCAAAACTTGAATTCTTACGCACTTAACGGCTCCAGATGTGGAACCGGCGCATCCTCCCAGTATCATCAGCAGAACAAGCAGAAGCTGTGTGAAGGGAGGCCACAGAGAGTAGTCTGCCGTGACAAATCCGGTTGTCGTCATAAGGCTTACCACCTGAAAAGCGGCAAAGCGCAGTGCGTCGGCGACAGTTGAGTATATGCCGTTAAAATATATAAACGCCGCAATGGCAAAAGATGCGAGCAGAGTTACCTTTGCGTAAAATTTAAATTCCGGGTCTTTGTATGGTGTGAGATTTTTTTTCATTATGAACAGGAAGTGCAGGTTGAAGTTTGCTCCCGAGAGGAACATAACGAGAGTCAAAACCCAGTCAAACCATGCGGAATTATACTCCCCGACACTGCCGTTTTTTGGAGAGAAGCCTCCCGTGGACACTGCTGTGAAGGTGTGGGATATAGATTCGTAAAGGTTCATGCCTCCGCACATCAAAAGCAGCACTCCCAGGACAGTGAGCCCCATATATACCTGCCAGAGCATTGTCGCCATATCCTGTATTCGGGGGCTTATTTTCTCAAGCACGGGCCCGGGGGATTCGGCTTTGAAAAGGTTTGTCATTGTGACTCCGAGCATCGGAAGCAGAGCTATGGTGAGAACAACTATTCCCATTCCTCCCAGCCATTGAGTCTGAGCTCTCCACATGAGAATGCCGCGCGGATTTGCCGCTATGTCCTTGATAATTGTCGCTCCCGTTGTAGTGAAGCCAGACATTGCTTCAAAGTAAGCATCGGTAAAGGATGTTATATATCCTCCGAAAAGATAAGGCAGACTTCCCTGCAGCGACGCGAATACCCATGCCAGAGTAACTGCGGCAAATGCCTCTCTGGTTCCCATATCCTGAGGTTTTGCTCCCTTACCTGCATAGAAGAGCAGGCCGGACATAACGAATCCCACTCCTATCGACAGGACAAAGGAGTTAGAATCGCCTGTTCCGTCCTTCAGAGCCCAAAAGAGGGGAAAGAGCATGCTGCATGATATGACAACGGATATAAGCGCCAGAAATCGGAAAACTATTTTAAATCTCATTGGTGATGCTCGCCGAGTATGCGCATAACAGCGGGCATTGCCTCTGTCGAAGCAAAGATGGCAATTTTATCTCCCGCTCCCAAGACTGTGGTTCCCGTAGGTATGAAAAGCTCCTTATTTCTCTCAAGCAGCCCTATTACGGAGCCTGCCGGCATCTTTAGGTCTGCAAGCTTCTGCCCGGCTGCTGATGAGTCGGCAGACAGTGTTATTTCGAGTGCTTCCGCGCTTATCTCCTCAAGCACTGTTAATACTTTTGAAGAACCGGGGTATCTGACACTTTTTATTATGACGTCGGCAAGAGTCTGGTTTCTGTTTACAATTGCGTCAACCGGGATGTGGCTTGTCATACCGAGGTAATTTGAGCGTTTTACGACAGAGATGCTCTTGGATGCTCCCATGGTCTTTCCGAGCACGGCGAGCATAAGATTTTTTTCATCCTGGTCTGTTGCCGCAACAAAGCCGTCCGCAAGCTCTATGCCTTCCGAAGAGAGAAGAGCCGCGTCCGATCCGTCCCCGCATATTACAAGGGCCTGAGGAATTTCGGCTGCTATTCTTTCGCTCTTTACTTTATCTTCTTCAAAAATGCGGACATCTATGCCAGGTGATCTTGATATCAGCCTGCGTGCAGTCTGGAAGCCTATCTTGCCGCCTCCTATGATAAAAACCCTTTTGAGCTTTTTGCGCAGTGAGGGCTGGAATATCGCTTCCATATCATGTACCTGGTTTCTGTAGCACATTGTGTAGCAGATGTCGCCTGTTTCAAGCACATCGTTGGCCTTCGGGACAAAACTTCTCTCTCCGCGCTTGATGCAGACAATAAGAGTTATAAGGTCGGGATTCTGTTTACGGACTTCAAAGAGGGGAAGTCCTCTTACGGGAGAGTCGTTAGCCATCCTAAAGACGTAAATTCCGGCCTTTCCTCCCGCTATCTCTGTAGCGTGCATGGCTCCTCTGACTTCAAGGAGCTCTTCTATCTCTTTCGCTACGGAGCGTTCGGGAGATATGAGCATATCTATGCCTAAATCATTGGCCCATCTTTCGTTGTCTGTAAATTCAAGTCCGACTGCTCTGGCTATGACATGAGGAACGCCCATTCTCTTTGCAATCCAGCACGCCATAATGTTGACTTCATCCTTGTTGGTGCAGGCTATGAGCATGGAGGTATCATCATTGTCGGCTGTTATGCCTGCTTTAGCGAGTATACTTGGTCTTGCCGCGTTTCCTTTGACCATGATAACATCAAGGTCGTTTTCCACCCTGGCCGCTCTGTTGTCATCTTCTTCAACTATGACAATGTCGTGTCCGTCATCCGATAAATTCTTAGCAACGCTGGAGCCAACTTCTCCCGCTCCAACTATGACGATTCGCAATATTATTCCACCTTCCGGGAGGATTAAAAATATTATTGTACCGCTTGCAAGAAGTATATGGTATCACAGCGCCGAGGTCAAATTGTAAAAATTTTGGAGAGAGGTTTGCGGAAAATCGGGAAAGAGCTTTTAGCTCCTCCCCGATTTTGAGTATTTTTCACAGTTTAAGACAAAATTCCGCGCGAGCTGCGGATTTCCTGCCAGGTGCATGTGCAGATAGGAGGCAAGTATGGAGTCTTTTGCGTAACCTGCCTTGTACTCTTCTCCCGTTCGCGTTTTTTTGAAGAGGAAGGAGTGAGGAAATGTGTCTTTATCGTCCGGAACAGATGAGGAAAAGTGAAATTCATGTCCTCTTATGAGAGTTCCTTTTTTGCAGATGACGTTGTCGTCAAGGGCCTCCGCCTCAACATAGCCGACAGTTCTGAGCTTGCCGTTCATTTGGCATAATGCGGGAACTATACCGACCATCTCATGTTTTATTCCGTCAAAATCGGTTATGCTCTGCGTCAGGTACATAAACCCTCCGCATTCCGCATATATTGGCATGTTTTTGAGTGCCGCGTCCGATATTGCCCTTTTCATTGAAGTGTTGGAGGAGAGCTCTTCCGCGAACATTTCGGGAAATCCTCCGCCGAAGATAAGCCCGTCGGCATGGGGAAGCTCCTTATCGTGAAGAGGGCTGAAAAATACTATCTCGGCTCCTGCTCTTTCAAGCTCCCTCAGACTTTCCGGGTAGTAGAATGAGAAGGCTTCATCCTTGGCTGCAGCTATCCTTACTTTAGCTTCGCTCTTTTCTTCTCCGAAGGGAGATATTTCAAAAGGTTCAGCCCCTGCAGCAAGTTCTGTTATTTTATCAAGGTCAATATTTTTCTCGATCTCTTTTTCAATTTCGGCAAAAAGTTCTTTGTCGGAGTTCTCTTCGGCAGGCAGAAGTCCCAGATGGCGTTCCGGTATTTTGAAGCTTTCGCTGCGGAATATCGTCCCAACGACAGGAATTCCTATTTTCGCCATGGCCTCGCAGATAATGTTTTTATGATTTTCGGAGCCAATCCTGTTCAGTATAACTCCGCACAGATTAACCTCTTTATCATAGTCTCGAAAGCCTGCCGCTATTGCCGCCGCGCTCTCTCCCATGGATTTAGCGTCTATAACGAGCAGAACGGGGGCGTGAAGCAGTTTCGCTATTTGAGCCGTGCTGCTTATGCCTCCTCTGCCTCCGTCGTAAAGTCCCATTACTCCCTCTATCACGGATATTTCCGCCTTTGACGCGCTCTCGGCAAAGATTTTTTTCATAGTCTCTTCGCCGGTCAGCCATGTGTCGAGGTTGTGAGACGTCCGCCCCGCTGCCGCAGTGTGGTATCCCGGGTCTATGTAGTCAGGCCCTATCTTATAGGACTGCACCGCGATTCCGCGCTTCTTAAATGCGGCAAGGAGTCCGCAGGTGATTGTCGTCTTGCCCGAACCGCTGGAGGATGCCGCTATTAGGATTCTGGGAGGGTTGATGCTTACCGTGGATTTCGTCATTTTTTTACGAGTCCCATAATATCTTCTGTTATATATCTCATATCAAGATTTTTGAGAGCTTCCCCTGCGAGAATATCGTATGCTTCTTCTTTTGCTTTTGTCGTGTCAAATGGCTCTCTTGTCTCAAGTCCTTTGGCCCTGCGCAGCCTGTTCAGGCACTCATTTCTGAAAATATCGTTGTGAAAAGCGTTGTGCAGATATGTTCCGGCGGACTTGAGCTCCGAGTCCGCTGCTCCGTCAATTTTCCCGTCCAATTCAAAGAGAGGGGAGAAGGAGTCTTTTTCCTCTGTGAAAGTTGTCTCTCCGAAGTGTATCTCGTAGCCTTCGACATTGATATCTTTTGCGAAGGAGCTGTGTATAATCCTGCCTATGCGCTTCTTTGTCACTTTTTCGTCGGCGAAGGATGTGTTTACAGGCAGAAGTCCCAGTCCGTCTATTTCAGCCAGTCTATCATTGTCGCGAAACTCGCCGTCATAGATTTTGCGTCCCATCATCTGATAGCCGCCGCAAAGACCGAAGACAGTTCCTCCTTCTTGGCTGAAATTCTTTATCTTGTCGGCAAGTCCTGAATCCCAAAGGTGCTTCATGTCAAGCACTGTGCTCTTTGTGCCGGGCAGGATAACCGCGTCCAGTAAGGTGAAGTCGGTGGCTTCTGTCACCTCGCAGAGCGATACGTCCGGCTCAAAGCGGAAGGCCTCCATGTCCGTGTGGTTCGAGACTCGCGGAAATTTTACAACACCTATTCTGAGCTTTCCTCTTCCTTCCGAAGCGCCGCGCATCCAGTTGATGCTCATAACATCCTCGCCCTCTATTACCACATCATTGAGCCAAGGCATTACTCCGACGACTTTGACTCCTGTCTTTTCTTCCGTGAATTTCACTGCGTCCTCAAAGAGGGATATGTCTCCGCGGAATTTGTTGAAGATTATCCCTTTGACTCTATTTCTGTCCTCTCCGAGAAGCTCCAATGTGCCTACGACGGATGCAATCGCTCCGCCCCTGTCTACGTCAGCAACGAGCAGGACAGGAATATCAGCCTCGCGTGCGACTCTCATATTGACTATTTCAGCCGCGTTTAAGTTCACCTCTGCCGGACTGCCCGCCCCTTCGGAGACTATGAGGTCAAAGTGCTCTTCTATGTGTGAAAGTGCGGCTCTCAGAGCTTTCAGCCCTTCTGTCATGGTAAAGTTTCTGTAATAATTTTTGTCGCACGGAGCGTCAAAGACTTTTCCCATAAGGACTATCTCGGAAGACGTGTCCTTGCGCGGCTTCAGCAGTATTGGGTTCATAAAGACCTCCGGCGCAAGCCTCGCGGCCTCCGCCTGAACTCCCTGAGCACGTCCCATCTCAAGTCCGTCAGATGTCACGCACGAATTGTTCGACATATTCTGTGATTTGAAGGGGCAGACTTTGTATCCCATATCGGAAAATATCCGGCATAGCGCTGTGACGATAAAGCTCTTGCCGCTGTCGCTGCTTGTCCCTTGTACCATTATTCCTCTCATGGGAACCACTCCTATATTGCTCTAATATTCAATTCCCTCTCGCGCTTTAAGCCCGTCTTTAAAATAGTGTTTGATAGGTTCCATAGATGTGACAAGGTCGGCCGCCTCTATAAGTTCGTTGGGAGCGTCCCGTCCCGTCATGATTATCTCCGTACCGTGAGGGCGCAGCTCTGTTATCTCAAGCGCTTCTTCCGTCGAGACGCACCCGCGTCTGATTGCTGCCATAATTTCATCCAGCACCAAGATACCTGGCTCTTCGTCCGCCAGAATCTCTTTTATCTTTGTGACGAGAGGGCAAGGAGATTGGCAGGGATCGCTTCCGCGTCCGCAGCCGCACTTTATTATAGGCAGACCTATTCTTTCCGCCTCAATATGTTCACCGCACGTCTGTCCCTTTTGAAACTGAAAGACAAATACGGACATGTCATGGCCCAAGGCGCGGAAACAGAGGCCCAATGCCGCCGTAGTCTTGCCCTTGCCATTGCCTGTATAAATCTGAACTTTGCCCTCTTTCATGCCCTCACCTCGGAAATTAAAAATCTTTTTCTCCTGCGATTTCTTTTACGGACTTGAGGAAATATTCTATATCATCTTCCGTGTGAGACGCGGATATGAAGAGAGCTTCAAACTGTGACGGAGCGACAAGTATGCCTCTGTCGAGAAGTCCGTTGAAGTATCTCGCGTAGCGTGCAGTGTCGCTTCTCTTGGCATCGTCGTAGCTTTCAACTTTTCCGTCTGTGAAGAATAGAGTTCCGAGTGAGCCTATTCCCTGTGCCTGAGCCGCTATGCCCGCTTCTTTAAATATGAGTGATAGTCCGTCGCTCAGTTTGGTGCGCAGTTTTTCTGTCCTTGCGTAAATTTCGGGGCTCTCTTTTAATATTTTAAGAGCTGTCAGTCCAGCCGCCATGGCTATGGGGTTGCCGGAAAGAGTGCCTGCCTGATAGACAGGGCCCAACGGTGCAATGCAGGACATTACGTCGCGCCTGCCTCCGTAAGCTCCCACTGGGAGTCCTCCTCCTATTATCTTGCCGAAGGTCGAGAGGTCCGGTGTGATGCCGAAGTAGGACGAGGCGCAGTTTACGGAGAGCCTGAATCCTGTTATCACTTCATCAAATATAAGCAGAGCTCCGTGCTTTTCCGTTATTGCGCGGACACCGCTCAGGAAGCCCTCTTTCGGAGGGACAACTCCCATATTTGCCGCTACCGGCTCGAGTATTACCGCCGCTATTTTGTCTCCGAAATTTTTAAAGATTTCTTTAAGGGATTCCAGGTCGTTGTAGCGGCATGTCAATGTGAGAGAGGCAGTGTCTTTTGTGACTCCCGCGCTGTCGGGCTGTCCCGCAGTCGCAAGTCCGGAGCCTGCTTTTACCAGCATGCTGTCGGAGTGGCCGTGGTAGCAGCCTTCAAATTTCACTATCATCTCTCTGCCTGTGAAGCCTCTGGCCGCTCTGACTGCGCTTAACACAGCCTCCGTGCCCGACGATACCATGCGAACCATGTCAACAGACGGAACAAGGGATGTTACAAGCTCCGCCATTTCGACTTCCGGTTCGGTAGGCAGTCCGTAGCTTGTGCCGAGAGATGCCGCCTTCTGAACCGCTTCTACTACAGCAGGGTGGGAGTGTCCGAGGAACATCGGCCCCCACGAGCCTATGTAGTCCGTATATCTTTTGCCGTCAGCATCCCATACGGAGCTGCCTTCGGCTTTTTCTATAAATATCGGAGTTCTGCCCACGCTGCGAAATGCTCTTACCGGGCTGTTTACTCCCCCGGGAATAACTTTTTCCGCGCGCGCGAATAATTCTGAAGATCTGCTCATTACAGAGTTCCCTCCTTCATCCACTTTGCAAGTTCGAGCGAAGAGTATGTCACTATTATGTCCGCTCCCGCTCTCGCAAGGCATATCGCCGTTTCCGAAACGACTCTTTTTTCGTCTATCCATCCGTTCTGAGCCGCGGCCTTTATCATCGAGTACTCTCCGCTCACGCAGTACGCGCCCACAGGCACCGGGCTTATCTCCTTAACCGCGCTTAATACATCGAGGTAGGGCATGCCGGGCTTTACCATAATCATGTCCGCGCCTTCCTCTATATCCAGCTCCGCTTCCTTTATCGCTTCGCGGACGTTGCGCGGGTCCATCTGGTAGCTCTTGCGGTCGCCGAAAGATGGCGCTGAACCTGCCGCTTCGCGGAATGGGCCGTAAAAGGCTGATGCGTATTTAACGGCGTAGGAGAAGATGATTTTATCCTCCATGCCGGCGTTATCAAGAGCTTCTCTTATAGCTCCGACTCTGCCGTCCATCATGTCGGAGGGTGCTACAATGTCCGCTCCAGCCTGAGCCTGAGAGAGAGCCGTCTTAGCCAAAAGCTCCAAAGTTGGGTCGTTGTCCACAGTGTCGCCCTTTAATACTCCGCAGTGACCGTGTGATGTGTACTCGCACATGCAGACGTCCCCTATGAATGTCAGTTCAGGGAAATTTTTCTTTCCTATGCGCAGCGCCTGCTGTATGACGCCGTTTTCGTTGTAGGCTTCGCTTCCGCACTCGTCCTTATGTTCGGGGATTCCGAAAAGAAGAACGGACTTGACACCGGCCTTGGCTGTCTCTTCCAATATGCGGGGGAATGTGTCGGGGCTGTATCTCTTCTGCCCCGGCATTGCGGGAATATCTTCTATGATATTGCTGCCCTCTCTTATAAATATAGGATAGACGAGCATTGAAGGAGACATGCGCGTCTCAGCCGTCATATTTCTTATTGCCTCGCTGCTTCTCAGTCTTCTCGGTCTTATCAACATATTAATCTTCCTCCACACTCTTTATAAGATATTCCAGCTCCGCTTTCTCGGCTGTTTTTATATTTTCAAATCCCGCTTCTCTTGCTGCGGCTGCAGTCTGTCTGCCGATACAGCAGACTTTCGCCGTCTTAAAGCCTTCAAATGCTCCGACAAAGCCTCTCACCGTGGATGCGCTGGTAAAGACTATGCAGTTTATCTCTTTCGGAACGAATCGCGGTTTTTCATACTCGGTGCGATATAGGGATATTTCCGTAAAGTCGCACCCGCGCGATTTAAGCTGCTCAGTAAGTTCGGGAGAGCCGTCCTCCGCCCGCAGCATCAGAATTTTTTCTCTGCCTGCAAGCTGTGCGAGTCCTAAGGCCATATTTTCGCCGTCGTAGATATCAGGCACGAAGTCCGCTATCAGTCCTCTTGAACTCAGAGCCTCCGCTGTTGCCGAGCCTATCGCCGCTATTTTTGCGTTTCCTATGGTTCTTACGTCTCTTTTATTCTTCGCAAGAAGCTCAAAAAAACTTTCGACTCCTGCTGCGCTTGTGAAGCCTATCCACCCGTAGCCGTCAAGATTCGGAAGCTCCTGATCTATTAAAGAGGTCGAGATGCAGGGAATCTCTACGACTTCCGCTCCCTCGGCTCGCAGCATCTTTGAAAGTCTGCCCGCTCTTGAACGGGGACGAGTCACAACAATTTTATATCCGGAAAGGGGAAGATATTTTTTGAAATCAAATTTTTCTCCCAGAGACGCGCACTCTCCAACCATAATTATTGCGGGGGAGTGCAGCTTTTCTTCTTCGCACTTCTTTTCAAATTCCGAAAGAGGAGCTGTTATTCTTCTCTGAGATGCCGTTGTTCCGTTTTCCACTGCTGCGGCGGGAGTGTCAGGCGACATCCCGTTTGCAATTAGAGCGCGGCATATTTCGCGGACGGAGGACGCTCCCATGAGGAAGAGCAAAGTGCCTCCCAGTTTAGCCAGAGCTTCGTAATCCGTTGCCGCAATCCCGCCGTCCTTAGTGTGAGCCGTTATTATGTGAAGAGATGCGGCAAGGCCTCTGTGAGTGACAGGTATGCCCGCCGCTGAGGGGGCGGCAATGGCTGAGGTTATGCCCGGCACGACTTCGTAAGGGATGTTGTTTGCTATGAGAGATTCTATCTCCTCTCCGCCTCTCCCAAATACGAATGAATCTCCGCCTTTGAGCCTGACCACTTTTTTGCCGAGCAGAGCCTCGCGCACGATGATATTTTCTATCTCGCTCTGAGGAACAGGGTGATTTCCGCCCTCTTTGCCCACGTCGATCATTTCAGCCGAAGGCGGAATGTATGAGAGCACTCCGTCTCCGACAAGCCTGTCAAAGACAACGCAGTCGGCATCATCGAGAACTTCTTTGCCTCGCAGTGTAAGAAGTCCGGGATTGCCGGGCCCTGCTCCGACAAGCCATACCCTACCTATTTTCATAGTGAGTCCCTCCGTTTCTGAGTCTGTCCGCCAGCTCCGCTCCTATCTGTGCCGCATCTTTTGCTTTGCCTGAGATGCTCCCTTTTGCAAATATCGCTTTTGCCTCATCAGCGTAGAAGCCCCTGAGAAATATGGTATCTTGGCATATCTCGGCGTAAGCTCCCACCGGTGCCGTACAGCCTCCGCCCAAAGCTGCGGAAAAGGCTCTCTCCGCCTTTGCGCAGGATGTAACATTGTCGTCCTCTATGGCTTTTAGATATGAATAATCTTCGTCAGCCCGTCCCTGACAGGCTAAAATTCCCTGACCGGGAGCAGGTATCATCTCGTCACAGGAGAAGCAGCGGAATATTCTGTTTTCCATTCCTATTCTGTTAAGCCCCGCCGCCGCCAGGACGAGCATAGAGAACTGACCTTCGTCTAGCTTTCGGAGCCTTGTTATCACGTTGCCTCTTACCGGTTCCACTGTGATATCGGGGAATAATTCACGAAGCTGAAGCCTGCGCCTTGCGGAGGAACAGCCGGCGATATGTCCCGATATCTTATCTGCCCCGATAGGAAGGACGACTGCGTCTCTCGGATCTTCTCTCTTTGAGAAAGCCACTGTCGGCAGAGCCTCATTTTTGTACATTGGCATATCTTTCAGGCTGTGGACTGCTATGTCAATACGTCCGTCAAGCAGAGCCTCCTCAAGTTCCTTTGTAAAAAGTCCCTTTATGCCGAATTTGTCTGATGCCTCGGAAAAAGGCTTCATATTGATGTCGCCTGTGGTCTCCATTGTCACAAGCTCTGTCTCAAACTCGGGGTGAGCTCTTCTCACTGCTTCTATCACTGTATTTGTCTGTGCTACGGCCAGAAGGCTTTTCCTGCTGCCGAAGCGTATTATCCTCTTCATTGTGATTGGAGCTCCTTTGTACTGTCAGTTATTTTTTCCCGTTCCGAAGAGACCCAGAGAGGCAAAACTTCCCGCACTCTGTCGGCAAGGAGGCGCACAAGCTTTGGTGAGAGTCCAGCGGCGGATATTGATACCGATACTTCTTCCTCCGTTACGAGAGAGGGAAAGAAGAAAGTCGATTCTCCTGCGGCATCGGCAACGCTCACAGCTATTCCGGCTCTCTTCGCGTCCTCTGCCAGCTTTTTATTCGCATTTCTGTCATTTGTCGCGGCAACAGCCAGGAACGCTCCGTCCAAATCTGAGCTTTCATATTTTTTTTCAACTAGCTCAAAGCCCAAATCTTTTATCTCGCCGCAAAAAGACGGACTGATAATTTTTACGTGAGCGCCGCATTTTTGCAAAGTCATGGCGCGCCTAAGCGCAATCTTGCCTCCGCCGGCTATGACGGCTTTTTTATTTTCTATGTCTGTCAGCAGAGGAAAGAGGGGAGGCCTTGAAAGTCCCAGCTCACGCCTCGCCCATAGCAGGGCTTCTTCCGTGCTGTGCCCTCTCTCTTCGTGCCGTGTCACCAGAATGACCTTTATTCCTCTCTTTGCGGCTGCTGTAAATTTCTCCGCAGTTCCTCCCGCAGTGCCTCCGTCCTTTGTGACTATGACTTCGGCTTTGGTCATATCTATCATATCTATGTTCATACTTTCGGAAAAAGGCCCCTGCATCGCTATAATGTGTCCCGCATCGAAACCCAAGGCCTCGCAGGATGCTATTACGGAAGACGAAGGCAGGACACGGGGAAAAAGTCTCTCTTTATAATTATTTACCGAAGTAAATGAGGCAAGCTCTTTGCTTCCGACTGTGAGCAGAGCATTGCACTCCATGGTGTTAAGCAGCTCCGCCGCCTCCGCACAGGAGGAAACTTTTACAATGTCTCCCGACAGAGGAGTGCTTTCGCGCAGCACTCTCATAAGGGGCGTTCCTGTAATCTCACATGCGCTCTTTATATTTGCCGTAGCTTCTACGGCATAAGGATGAGTGGCGTCTATAGCGCATGTGACGCCCCTCTCCTTTATAAATTTTACTATGGCGTCCCTGTCCATGCGTCCCGTTACTGCTTCGGCTCCGCAATCTCCGTCCGCCAGTTGAGCTCCGTAATCGGTTACGACAGAGTATATTGCGGGCAGACCGTGCTCCAGCAGCTTTCTTGCCTCTGTTGTGCCTCCGAATAAGAGCAGCTTTCCCGTCATGTCTATATCCTGTAGCCTCTGGGCGTCACAATGCGCCCGTCTATAAGGCGGGTAGAACTGTTGCCCACTATCACGGTGCAGAACATGTCTATCTTTTCGTCGGCGAGCTTGTCCAGAGTTGTCACTCCGTATGACTCTCCGTCTCTTCCCGCATTGCGCACCCACCCTGCGGGAGTGTCAGCGCTCTTGTTTTTCAGAAGAAGGGCACATGCCCTGCGCAGATGCTCAGGACGTCCTTTGCTTGACGGGTTGTAAATGCAGACAATAAAGTCTGCGCTTCCCGCAGCCAAAAGCCGTTTTTCGATGAGCTCCCAAGGTGTCAGCAGGTCGCTCAAGCTTATAACCGCGAAGTCGTGCATGAGAGGAGCTCCCAATATCGCAGCGGCAGTGCAGGCTGCCGTCATGCCGGGGACAATCTCGACATCAGTCCTGCCGTTCGCAGTTTCGAGCATAATGCCGGCCATTCCGTAAACTCCCGGGTCTCCGCTCGATACAAGGCCGACTGTCTGCCCCGCCTCGGAACGTGCGAGAGCGTCATAGCACCTTGCCGCCTCGCCCTTCATAGGAGAGGTGATAAGCTCTTTTCTTCCTTCAAAATCTTCTCTGATGAGGTCTACATAGGCTTTGTAGCCTATTATCACGTCACACTTTTCAAGAGCTTCCTTTGCGCGCTCCGTCATTTGGTCCTTTTTGCCGGGACCGAGACCTACGACATATATCATCCTCTCGCCGCCTTTGCCAGTGCAGTGTAGCAATTCTTAGCCATATCGCTGTCAACCTTTTCTTTCATAGTGAAAAGAAGCTTTCCGACCATATTTCGTGCAGCTTCCTTTATTTTTATTCTCTCGCTTATATCGGAAGGTGATAGCTCCGAGAGCATCTCACGCTCCGCAAAAGAGCATACGTCCTCAATCATAGGCATACACTCCCTCACATTCTGCCACTCTTTGAATCTGCTTCTGTGCCTTTTTAATATCTTCTCCGTTATTTTGGAGAGCTCGGAACTTATTGCGCTCTGTCCGAGTCTGTCCATGTCAAAGAGGGATACTCCGTCAAAATTTTTAATATTGGGGTCTATATCGCGCGGAACAGCCAAATCCAATATGACTGTTTTTTTCGAAGGGCGTGCAAAATGTTCTTCTGTCAGTACAAAGTGAGGGCTTGACGTAGCTCCTATTATTACAGAGCAGTCCTTCGCCGCATCGTATCTGGAATCGTATGGAATCACTTTCACGCATGGCGGAGGCAGCAGCCCGTCCTCTCTCTTTCTGCGTATTGTCATTGTAACGTCCGAGCCTTCGTCGGAAAAGAGCTGCGCACAGAGCATTCCAATCTCTCCGCTTCCTATAATGAGAGTTTTTGCGCCTTGAAGTGTTCCCAACTCCGCTTTTGCCCTTTCGCATGCTACTTGAGCAGCAGAGGTGGCATGTTTGTCGGGGCTTTTTTTCACTTCTGTGCGTATCTCTTTTCCGGCGGTCACGGCGCTCTGGAACAACTGGCTCAATACTGGGCCGCAGCACTTTGTCTCTCTGGAGAGAGAAAGTGCCGTCTTCATCTGTCCCAATATCTGATCTTCCAGAGGAACCTGCGAGCAGAGCCCCGCCGCGAGTTCATAGACATGATTCACTGCGTCGTCTCCGCTGAGAGTGAAGAAAGGGGCCTCGCCCTTCGTCCTCCGGAGAAATTCAGAGGGTTCTGTATCCGATATCACGCATAGTTCGGTTCTGTTGCATGTGGAGATGAGTACGCACTCATCCGTTTCTTCCTTGATTCGTTCGAGAAAATCCGAGACTGCGGATGAAGTGAACGAGAATTTTTCACGCACATCTATCGGGGTTTTCTGATAATCAAGTCCCGCTATCTGTATATTCATGGAAGAGTCCTCCCGTTTTTTGCCAAGGCGAAAGTTATACCCTTATATAATGTTTTGCTGCGGAGCAGAGGCCCTTCTGCTTTGAGAACAGCGGCTCTCTCACAGACATTGTCAACTCCTGCGACACTTTTTACTTTTTCGGAAGAGGAAAAATTGCCTTCCAGCTCTGCAAGTTCCTCGGCTTTGTATGTGACAAAGGGAACTCCGTACTCCTCCGCCAGCTCCTTAATAGCTTTTTCGTCCTTTTTCAAATCTATTGATGCCAAAGCTGAAAGGGAGAGAGGTGAGACTCCCGCGTTTTTCAAAAAGTCGGAGGCGGATTCTTTGAGCAGCTCAAAATCCGTATTTTTTTTGCATCCGATTCCGAGAACAAGGTTTTTAGGCCTTAGCCACAGAGTGACGGGCCACGGAGCAGGCTGCAGAAGCTCCGTCACAGCCACTCCCACTCTATGTCCGTCAAGAATCTCGGAAGATACATCCTTTGCCGCTTTTATGTTCTCTATAGAGCAGTTGTTCTTTACCGCCCACTCGTCCACTGCGGTGAGATTTCTCACGTCGGTTGCAGTTGTCACCACTGCATTTCCTCCCGTTATCCCCGCGATGCGGCGCGCCAATTCGTTTGCTCCTCCTATGTGTCCAGAGAGCAGGGATATTACATTTTTCCCCGCCTCGTCGAGAACCACAACAGCAGGGTCTTCCGTCTTGCTCTTTATAAAAGGAGCTATTGTCCGTACCGCTATTCCGCAGGCAGATACAAATACCAGAGCTTCCGAGGCGAAGTGAGCTTCCGTCCAATCTGCAAGAGAAGGTTCTATCGCAAGGACTTCGCTAAAAGCAAATTTTTCCGGCGCCCACGCTCTGCCCTCCAAAGCGGATGCTATAAGAGATGCCAGCTTCGCACCTGCACGCGAAAAAGCGAGAACTTCTATCATTCCGTGCCTTTGCGGAAAGCGTGAGTAAAAGTTTTGTCATAGAGCTTTGAGAGTTCATACTCATCGCCCAAGAAGTCTCCCACCAGAATCAGAGCTGTGTTCTTTATGCCGGCCTCTTTTGCCTGAGACGGCAGAGTTTCGAGAGTTCCGCGCAGGATTCTCTGTTCGGGCCACGACGCTTTGTAAACCATAGCTGTCTTTGTCTTTGAGGAATAGCCTCCCTCTATCAAAGCCGCGCATGACTCGCTGATAAGCCCGCTTGAGAGGAAGAGCACTATAGAAGCTCCGTGAGAGGCAAGAGAACGCAGGTTCTCCTTAACAGGCACGGGAGTGCGCCCCTCCATCCTCGTTATTATCACAGTCTGGCTTACTCCAGGCAGTGTATATTCTGCTTCTGCGGCTGCCGCGGCGGCGCAGAAGGAGCTTACTCCGGGCGTGATGTCATACTCTATGCCAAGCTCTTTGAGCCTGTCCATCTGCTCTCTGATAGCCCCGTATATGGACGGGTCTCCCGTATGCAGGCGCACTGCTGAGAGATTTCTCTCGTTTGCGCTCCGCATCTTCTCTATGACTTCTTCAAGTGTCATATTGGCGCTGTTGTAAATCTCACAGCCGTCAGGCGTCATTTTTAAGAGCTCCGGATTGACAAGGGAGCCGGCATATATGACCATGCCGGCGGTGCGGAGGTGTCCCGCTCCTCTTAATGTTATGAGGTCGGGTGCTCCCGGCCCGGCTCCTACGAAATGTATCATCAGTTATCACCTTTATCCTTTGTGACGGCGGACATTATCATTATGGGATTCTGAGCCGCCATTATTGTGCTTGAACCTATTTTTTTAGCTCTGCTGACATTGAGCTGAATACAGTCAAAGTCGGAATAGTCCCCTCCGGAGAGGAGCTCCGATGCGTTTGCTATAGTCTTTAGCGTCACTCCCGAGACTGCAATTCTTATGCCGCCTTGTAATGACGAAATGTGACTTAATATATCGCAAAGCTCTCTGCCGCTTCCTCCGATAAATACGTGAGAGGGGAGAGGCAGATTCTTTATAACTTCCGCCGCGTTTCCTTCGTGCACTTTTATATTGAAGATGTGAAATTTATCTATATTGAGCTTCTCAAGCTCCGATGCCTCGTGCAGACATTCGACGGAATGAACTTCTCCCATGGGACACTCAAGAGCGGCGGCTATGGAGACAGAGCCCGTGCCGGAGCCTATGTCCCAAATCACGGAATCTTTTTTGAGGCGCAGCTTGTCAATTATTACGGAGCGAACTTCTTCTCGTGTCATCGGCACGTCCGTTCTGATAAAATCGCAGTCCCTCGGACGCCCTTCCTCTCTTACATAAGGATTCTCGTTAATAATAAGAGCGATTGAGAGGGAGTCAAAATTTTTATCCTTCAAATCGGCAGGAGATCCGCATGTGATTCTCTCATTTTCGTAACTTAGATTTTCCCCGACTGTCACTTTGACGTGAGGGAGCTTTTCTGCAAGCAGAGAACAGAGCCATGACGGATTTTTGTCATTGCCGCAGAAGAATAGAGTGCTTCTGTTACTGTCCGCAGTTTTAAGTATCACAGACTCTCTTATCTCTTTTCCGTGTCCAGAGAGTATAGCTGAGGTGTTCCATGTCTCGGATGCGGATGCGCAGAGGCATTGCAGTGAGCTTATGCCCGGCAGAACATCTATTTTGTGCGAAGGAAATTTTGTCTTGAGCAGGGGGAGAAGGCTGTATATCCCTGGGTCTCCCGATACGAGAAATGAGACAGAGCCTTTTTCGAGTTCTCTCTCAGCTTTCTTCATAGTCTCCTCAAAATTTTTGAGAAGTGTAACATTGCTGTGCCACGATACCAGAGGAAGGTGGCGTTCGGCGGCCACAACACAGTCAGAGCTGCGCAGTACATCCTTCGCAGCTTCTGTCATATATGACGGATTTCCGGGACCCGCTCCCACAACAAAGAGTTTATTGCTCATTTCTCAATTCCTCCGCAAATTTCGGAGCTTCTGCGCTTGAGCCTAATACAGCTCCGCTGTTGTCTATGTATGACGCTTCAACCTTAATGTCTCCGAAAGCTCTATCCGTACAGCGTTTTGCCGTAACCTGAGCCAGTACGTTCCATATATTCCGAAGTCCGGCTTCGTCTATAATCTCCATCGCAGCTTCCGTTGTCGGACTTTCATATATTCTTTTTATAAGCGAACGGTCAAATCCTTCCAGAGCCGCGTGAGTGCAGAGAGCCTCTTTTCTTCCGTCGCCCGTTCTGTTGTGGGTGTTAAAAGTTCCCGCAGCGACTTTAAGAAGTTTGCCGGGATGACCGCAGAGCAGTATTCTTTCAAACTCAAATCTTACAGCTTCGTCAAGCACGTAGCCTATGTAGTTGCCAGTCTGAACGACGCATCTGCCTTTTATGTCCCATGCTTTTCTCAAAGATTCTTCGCCAGTGTTGCCGAATGTGACGGCCAGAATCTTTCTTCCCTGAGCCTTGTGCGTCGAAAGCTCCAAAGTCAGAGAGTCAAAGATAGACTGCTCGTTCATGGGGCGGACTATGCCGCTCGTTCCCAATATAGATATGCCGCCGGTTACTCCGAGGCGCGGGTTGAATGTGTGCAGAGCCGTCTTTTCCCCTCCGGGAACGGATATTGTCACTTTCGCCCCTCCGTCCTTCAGGACGCTCCTTACAGCATCCTCTATCATAAGTCTCGGCACTGGGTTTATGGCAGGCTCCCCGACGGGAACTTTAAGCCCGGGAAGAGTAACAGTGCCGACTCCTTCTCCCGCCGCAAAAATTATTTCCGAACTTTGCGGAAGGATTTCAACCTGTGCCGTTACTGTGAGGCCGTTTGTCGCATCAGGGTCGTCTCCAGCGTCTTTAACCACGCCGCAGACTCCCTCGCCGATTCGTACCGTCTCCAAAGAGAGCTCCCTGCCGGACGGAGTTGTGATAGTCACAAATTTAGGCATAGTTCCGCTCACAGCCCATATCGCGGAAGCTTTCGCAGCAGCCGCGGCGCATGAGCCTGTGGATACTCCCTCTCTGAGTCCGCTTGTGTTAGGCAATTCCGTACATAAGGGCGTTTACTATGGCGGATGCCACTGTGGAGCCGCCCTTTCGCCCCATTGCGGCTATAAAGGGAACATCGGTGCGGGTCAGAATTTCTTTTGACTCGACAACATTTACAAATCCAACGGGAACACCTATGACGAGAGAGGGCGAAGCCTTCCCCTCTTCGATAAGCTCGCAGAGCCTCATAAGAGCGGTAGGTGCGTTGCCTATGGCAAATATGGCGTTCGGAGTCTGTCTGACAGCCTCTTCCATACTGACGACAGCTCGTGTTACCTGCCGTTTTGCCGCCTCTTCCCTTATTTCCGGATCCGACATTCTGCATACAACATCTATGCCAAAACGCTTTGCCGCAATTTTATTAATCCCCGCGGCAGCCATTTGAGTGTCTGTGACGACAGTCACTCCCGATGAGAGTGCCTCTCTTGCTTTTTGCACAGCCTTCTCCGAAAATACCATCTTGTCTTTAAAATCAAAGTCAGCAGTGGTATGTATGACTCTTTTAATGACGGGAAGGTTCTCCTGTTCCCCGCTGTAGGCACCCATCTCTTCGCCTATTATTCTCATACTTTCCCGTTCTATCTCTTCAGGTCTCATAAAAACACCGCCTTGCATAATTTATTTTTCTTAAAAAAATAGCGGAATTGCCGCGAGCAAAATTGTTAAAATCGACAGAGGCGCCGTAGTCCCTAAATTCCAAATAAGCATGGACTTTGCAAGCCTTCCGGGAAATAATCCGAAGTAGTAGCCGGCGTTTGCGCGAACCATGCGTGATACAATTCCGAAACTGTTTCCGAGCAGCAGAGCAAAAACAGCCTGAGATACATTCAAATCTCCCGCCGCAAGGCTTCCGCCCGCGAGAGCCAGAGCCGCGGAGACGTGAGCGATTGATGCCGCCGCAACTGCAAGCCCTGCAAGAGGCAGAAATTTTCCTCCCAGCAGCCAATCTTTCATGGCATCCTCGGCCCACGGAACCAAGGCAAAAGCCACAGCGTAGAAAAACCATGCCAGAGGCAGAGTTTTGAGAATCTTTGAAGCGAATTTTACCCCTCTTGCGGAAGTTTCGCTTCTTTCGCTCTCTTCGGTCAAATCATTGTGCTCTCCGCGTCTGTATATAAATATCAGCAGTACAAAGCGCAGAGCCGTCCTCAGAAGAATAACTGCGGCAAATATTGCCCCAGAGAGCCCTGCCATGCTTGCCGCCATAACCATAGTCGAAGGCCATCTGTGCAGGTAGGCGGGGAAGGATAGCATAAGAGTGCCCCATTTTGCCGTTCTCTCGCTTATCCTGCCGTCGTCGTAAGCTGCTGCTATCAAAGCAGCTCCAGCTTTTGCCGAACCTAAGCTTACTGTGAGAGCCATTCCCAATACAGAACCTATTCCCGCTTTTTTCAGATAAGGCATAAGGTGCTTCATAAGCTTATCGGCAAGGCCCGTCCGCAATATCAGAGTGCCGAGCATAAAGCCCGCCGCTATGCTTATTGTAAGTTCAATTTCTCCTTTGAGGAGACTCGTCCAATCCATAAAAAAGAGCTATCTCCAAAGAAGAAGTATTGAAAGATACTCCTGAGCAGGTTCAAGAGCGCTCTCGCCTTCGTAAATTTTCTCGTCTTCAAGACCGGCTCTGTCTATTCTGACCATCTTCTTCCATGGCCCGGACTCCGTTACCGCTTCGCGCAGCCCTTCTTTCAGCGCGCATGGCTTGTAAAGCGCGGCAGAATCGGCTTTTGCCAGAGCATCTTTAATGTGCTGCGGGCTGTCCGTGCCAGGGATGATTGAGAGGATATCTTCGCCCATAGCAAGGAAAACTGATGCGCGTGAAGCTGCCAAAGAATGAGCCGATATTCCCGGAATGAGCCCCAGTTCCAGTTCGGGGACAAATTCCTTCCAGACATCGTACAGATATGAGCCGGTCGCATAGAGGGCGGAGTCACCTATTACAGGCAGTACGACAGTCTCTGCTTCCTTCCACAGCTCTTTTGTCTCAGAAAGCTGAGAGCGGAGTATCTCGTCTCTCTTCTCTCCGTCCGAAACCATGGGGAAGACAATCGGCATCGTTTTAATGTCTTTAAGATGAGATCTGACAATCTGCTCCGCTATGCTTGCCTTGCCGTCTTTTGAGTGCGGTGTCAGAATAACGTCGGCTTTCTCTATAGTTTTTAATGCTTTTACCGTTATGAGGTCGGGATCTCCCGGTCCCACTCCCGCTACTATAAATTTCAAAAGCTTCACTCCTCGTAAAATATTTTTATAAGCATCTTTCCGCCTTGCTCAAGTCCGAGAAGTGAGGGGCGGCTGAGATAAGATTCCCGTACAACCGAAACTTTTACATTTTTGAAAGCTGCGCTCCACGGACGTTTCATAAAAGTCTCTCTGTCTGACGCATTCATTACTCCGTTCTGTATAAGATAAATGTTAAGCCCCGATGCCGCAAGCTTTAAAGCCTTTTCCGCACCCCAGGGAGCTATGGAGCTGCCCTTTCTTGACGGAACGGCTGATTTTGCCGCATTCTCTCCTCCCGCAAGCTCTATTAAGTGAGCCGCCCAAGAGTCGGGTGCGCATGTGTGAATCTCTTTTTCCGTAGCTTCGATAAAAACGCTCGGAGTTTTATTTCCGTTTTTCTTCTTTGCATTTGCTGTTTTCGCTATTATAACGCTCCTGAGATTGTTCAGCTTCTTCTGAGCTTTCTGAGGTGAAGATCCGACCAAAGGAGCCAGCTTCATCAGATACTCGTCAAAGCCGTTCCACGACGGAGGATCTATCACTTCCACTCTGACTCCCGAGCGAGTTAAAACCTTTTTCAGTTCAGGGTTTTGCTGCTCCACGAGAGTTCTTATTATCACAAGGTCGGGACGAAGAGCAAGAATTTTTTCCGCTCCCGTCTTCATAGTAAGCCTCGGAAGGTTCGGCAGCACTTCGGGCGCGTCATTTTTTGATATTGCCGCAAGGCGCCCGCCTCCTCCGAGAGCTATTATATTGTCAGTATGTCCCGGGTATAGTGAGACAATCCTTTTATATGAGGCAGCATCCGACGTTCCGCAGAATATAATAAATGTAAAAATAACAGCCGCAAAAATCAGCACCTTTTTGGATGCCATGCCGTATCGCCTCCGTCAGATGTGTACTGTACAAATGAAGTTTCATAAAGCTCGTTCAGAATGTTTTCGTCAAGGGACGATGCCTCTCCCTCGGCTATTATCTCTCCTCCGCGCAGGGATATATATCTGTTTGAAAAAGGAATAGACATATTAATGTCGTGAGCCGCGACTATGACGCTCTTTCCCTCTTCCGTCAGCTCCTTCAAAATTGAGAATATGCGTATGGAGCTGCTTGGGTCAAGGGCAGATGTCGGCTCATCGAGAAGATACACATCGGGATTCTGTGCCAGAACCATAGCAAAAAGAACCCTCTGCTTTTCTCCTCCGGAAAGCTCCGTCACTCTGCGGCATAGAAGGTGAGCCACATCGGCTCTTTCCGCCGCGTCCGCAATGATATCATCGTCCGTGTTTGACGGAGCAAAAAAGCTCCGATATGGAAGACGTCCCAGTGCAATGACTTCGTAAACCGAAAACGGAGTTTTTAAGTTCATTTGCTGGGGCACTATTCCGACAGTGCGTCCAAAGTCGCGCCGCGGGAGAGTTTTTAAGTCTCTGCCTTTGAGCTTAAGCACACCGTCATACTTTTGAAGTCCGGCGAGAGTGCGGAGCATAGTGCTTTTTCCGCTTCCGTTCGGGCCTATCAGAGAGGTTAAAGTTCCCTCATATATAGAAGAAGAAATATTTTTTAAAACAGTTTTTTTGCCATAACAACATTTTAAATTGCTGAAAGTAAAGAGCGGTGTCATCTTGCTCCGCCCTTTCTGCCTGCCAGAATCCAACAGAAGAATGGCCCGCCTATTATGGCGGTAAGCACCCCTACGGGAAGTTCTCCCATTGCTTGGGCAACTCCGTCTGCTATTGCCAAAAGAGTGCCTCCGGCAAGAAAGCTGAAGATGATTAAGGCTCTGTGAGACGGCCCTATCGCAGCTCTGATAAGATGAGGAATGACGAGTCCGACAAAACCGATAATGCCGAAACTGCTGACCGTAAGAGCCGTGCCGAAAGATGCAAAGGAGAGAAGGATAATTCGGAGCTTTTTTTCATTTACTCCCAGACGCTCTCCCTGTTCCTCTCCCAGAGATACGGCATCAAGCTCGCGTCCGTAAATCAGTGCGGGAATCAAAAGAGCAAGAGCTCCGACCCATACAGTGACAGATGTCCTTGCCGACGCTCCCGAAAGGCTTCCCATAAGCCAGAGAACAATAGCGGCAAGCCTGTCGTCCGCAATGGCTTTTAAGAAGGTCACTCCCGCAGAGAGCACGGCGTTTGTAATAATTCCCGCAAGCACGAGATATGTGCCGCTGCCGCCGTCTCCGCGCCATGCAATCGCACTCACCATCCACAGAGCTCCGAGAGCTCCTATAAAGGCGAAAGGCGTAACCATAGCGGAGTTAAAGAAAAAACCTAAAGCGCCTCCGAATGCCGCCCCTGCCGCTATGCCTAGTGTGTAAGGTTCAGCCAATGGGTTTGAAAGCAGACCTTGGAGTACAACTCCGGCCATTGCAAGCATTCCGCCCGCTCCTACAGCGGCAAAAAACCTCGGAAGCCTCACGGAGCGCACAACTATTGCTTCGGGAGAATTAAGGTCGGGACTTGAGGCATAAGAGAAAAGAATTTCAAAAACATGGGAGAGCGGAATGTTCCACTCTCCCTGCGTGATTCTAATTACTGCCGTAACCAGCAAAAAGGCAAGCAAAAGCAGTCCAAGGCGCGTGCGCTTTTGGCGGAGCCGTATTCTGTGTGTGGTGATATCAGCTGCCGGACTGCTCATTTGCTCTGCCTGTGTTATTTCATCATATCTTTAATTTCGTTAACAAAAACTGCTGCCATCTGCGGGTCTTCTCCGAGCCCCACCAGATACGAGGATATATTCGTAAAACCTGCCTTCTTCAACATGCTGTACCAGGATTCGGGGTCGTCCTTGTCTGCTAAATCGTTATTGGCGTGATCTCCCGCAACTATCATAAGAGGGGAGAGCAGTATCTTTTGTGCATGCTGCTTTTTAAGAGATATTATGACATCTTCTATCATAGGAGCGGCCTCAACGGTTCCTACAAAAAAGCGTCCCGGCGCCTTTTTCTCAAGAGAGAGCTGAAGCTGGCTGTAGAGCGCGTTTGCAATGTGGTGCGGCGTGCCGTGTCCCATAAGGACTATTGATGTCTTTTTATCTGCGAGCTGCTTTTCAAAGCGCTTCATAAGAATGGAAGCCATTCTGTCAGATGCGGGAACATCCGCGATAAAAGGTCTTCCGAGCTTTATTTCCCTGAAGCTGTACTTGCCCTTTATGGACGCAGCCGCTTCTGTAAGGCTCTTAATGTCATCGTACTCCTCCCCGGGAATGATGTGCATAGGCATTACATAGACATGTGTAAAGCCGTCGTCATTCATTTCGGCAAGAGCTTCCATCGGTGTGGGGATGAGAAGGTTCTGCTCTTTGGCAATCTTTTTGCGGATTATGTTTGAAGTGTATGCAAGTCTTACTTCGACATCGGGAAAAGCCTTCTTTGTTGAATCCACAAGATTGTCTATAGCCTTTTTAGCCTCGGGCATAGAGGTTCCGAAAGAAGCTATAAGTATGCCCTTCTTATCCTGCTTCGCAGGAGCTGCACTGCATACCGAGGCAGTAAAGACAAGAGCCGCGGTAAGAAGCAGTATGGTTATAACCTTCGACATAATCAAAATATCTTCCTTTCCGTTTCGCACATATTGTGCGCATCCACAGAAGCCCTAAGGCTCCGCGCCAAAAAAAATAAGACTCCGGCAAAATTTGCCGTGTCTTATCCGTTTACAGCATAAGCGCTATGTCAGCTGTAAAGGAGTTCGCCCACGCAAACATACCCCCTTCAAGCTCTTTGTACGGTATCCTGACTTCTCTTCATCCTCATCCGAGCCTTCCCGACAAAAGTCAGTGGCATACATCGGAATCGTCAGAGCTACAGTGGCGGGGCCGTGTCGGATTTTAACCGACTTCCCGAACAGAGAGACATCAAATTCAATTATATTGATTATAGCACATAGATAAAAATACTTACAAGAAAGAAAATATAAAGTTCTAAAGATATTAAAAAATATAAAACAGCGGCTTTATGACATTGACTTTGCCTCTGCTATAATCTTTATGCGAAGACTATGGTCGGCTCTGCCTGTTTCTCAGCCGAAAATCGGAGTGATATCAATGATTATTTTTGCAATGCCGGGACAAGGTACCTGCGGCCCCGTTCCTCTGGACTTTATGTGTGAAAAGCTGCCTGTCTTTGCCTGTCATGTTGCGGAAGCCGAAGAATATTTTTATGATAAAAAAATTTCCGTGAAGAAACTTCTTAAGAAAGGCAAACCGGAAAACACAAAAGAAGAACACATTTCGTCCTTTGTCTTTTCCGTGGGACTTGCGAAAGAATTTATATCTCGTGGGTTTATTCCGGACTGCATTGTTGGGCACTCTCTTGGCGAAATATCAGCACTCTGCACGGCAGAAGCCATAAATTACACAAAAGCTCTTAACTTTGTATATGAGCGTGCGTCTCTGATGGACAATATCGAGGACTCAGGAGCAATGGCGGCTGTCAGAGAGGACGAAGAGAGGCTCGGAGAAATTATAGCCCCGTATTCCGAGCATGTATCAATAGCGGCGCTAAATGGCCCTAAAACATCGGTTATAAGCGGCAGAACAGCCGAAGTCCGCAAAGTCGAAAAGATACTTGACCTATCGTCAATAAGACACAAAAGACTTAAAGTTCCGTTTGCCGCTCATTCTCCGGCTGCCGATACAATACTTCGTTTTATAGAAAATGCAGCTCCCGACATAACGGGAGAGCTTGCGTATAAAGTATTCTCAACCGTAACAGGCAGCAAGCTTGAGACATCAGAACTTCAGAAAACCTTTTGGCGCAGACACTGCCGAGGTACGGTGCTCTTTGCCGAGGCTCTTGCCTCAGCGCGCTCCTATTTCAAATGCGCGGAGGACGATATAACGGCTGTGGAATTTGGGGTACACAGAGTCCTTGCCTCCGGAGGATTGGCTCTTTTTCCGAAAAGCAAATGGTACGGAGCCTGCACAATGCCCTCATGGGAGGATGGCAGAAGTCAGGAATACTGCTTTGCCAAAGGAATAGAAAACACACTCTCTGCGCTGAAAAGTCACACATCAAAATAAGAGCGGGCGGAAATTACCGCACGCTCCTGCACCATACAAAACTAAATACATTCCTCCGTCTCGGCAAAGAGCACGGAGCTGCTTCTCGGATGTATCGTTATCTTATAGCCTATCATGCCCGCCTCTATAGCCTTCTTCTGTCCTTTCAAATCCTTGTATCCTATAGAGACCTTCTTGTCTGTTCTGATAGCATAATTTGGAGAGAACTCCTTTTCCAGAACATAGCGCAGATATCCGCCGTATGCGTCCTTTATTCCGACAATATTGTATCCGCTGGCAATCACATTTGTAAGACTGTACATATTGTGAGGTGAAACTGTCGTGACAATCGTGTCGTGAGTCTTTGTAAGAATACTTTCCGCATAGTACTGAGTCAGGAACTGAAGGTTATTGCCTCTGAATTCGGGGTCAACGATGCAAAAACCGGTAAATGCCATATTCTTCTCCCTTGTGGGGAAATATCCCAGCTCTGATATGGACTTATCCACCCAACACTTTCCCGTTTTTACGGTCCTTATCGATATAAGTTTATTGTCATGCCATACACCCACAGCTATACCTTCGTCAGTAAAGAAATTTTTTATCTCGTCCTCCTGCATCTTGGCAAAAATCTCTCTGCTCACTGTTCCCAGTATATGTTTGTACAAGTTAGATATCTCCGTCATGCTTCTTTCCGAAAGCATTGTGAAAAGACACGGAACAACCATGATATTTTCGTTATGAAGGTGCCTGCGCAGTGAAACTTGAGCACTATACTTTGCATTAAACATACGAATCCCTCCTTGCGGACAGGTAAAACAATATGATAATTCTATTATCCGCAGGTATTTTCACGGTAGGGAAAACGACGCAGAAGATTATTCATCAGATACTGATTTTTTTCTCAGAATAGAACATATCCGCCTCATACAATTTTAGGATAATGACAAAGCAGAGATGCTGCTATATAGTAGTAAAGTTGCATAAGCAATTTTATATTAAGAAAGGTTTGGTCTTTTCATGTATCGTTACGCTGCTCCCATAATCCTTCTCTTCATATCAAACATCTTCATGACATACGCATGGTACGGACACTTAAAGCACCTTGGAACAAAACCCCTCTTTCTCGCAATACTCTTAAGCTGGAGCGTGGCTTTTTTCGAATACTGCTTTCAAGTTCCCGCAAACAGGCTCGGACATGAGGTATACACACTCTCTCAGCTCAAAGTAATTCAGGAAGTCATAACAATGACAATCTTCGCCGCCTTTTCATACTTTGTAATGAAAGAAAAGCTAAGTCTCAATTATCTATGGGCTTCCTTCTGCATGATAGGTGCTGTCTTCTTTATGTTCAGAGGAAACTGACATACCAACAGATTGATTGATTAATCTCAGCAACCGAACATCTTCGCCGCACACGTTACCCTTGGCGGAGCTTGCCGTTGCGTAACACTTTGTCTATTGTGTTTATGATAACAATATGTTATCCTCAGGCACATATAAAATGTTATCCAAAAACAGTTACAGTAGTCAAACCGCCACTTGATAAAACTCACTAAAGCTGCAGGAAATGGGTAAAATTAACACACACAATTCTTATGGAATGCCGGTATCACACAAATAATGATATGTGAACTGTACCGGCGGAAGGACCGCGCCCGTGCAAAACAAAATCAACTGCACTGGCAATTAACAAATTCGGTACACCCATAACAGAAAAAAATAAGGCACAACCCTATGCTGTTACAAGCTTTAAAGAAATCAGGCAGTCAGCAGAGAATGGCTGAAAACCATTGAAAAACAAAGGAACAGGATATGTAATGATAAATATTGATTTTCTAATTACATATTAGCATAATAGTTTTTTGCCCCCATGTAGGAGAAGAATTTAAGAACAGCACAACAATTAAAGCTGAATTATCCTCGGCGATAAACGAGGGTTTAGTCTCTGGCTTTGCCCCTTCCCCGTCTACCCGCTATGGGGCAGTGCGGGTTTTAGTGGCTTTGGTTCTAATGTCATGAAGATTCTAGACCAGCGACACTTGCCCCCGCACTACAAAGATTTGCAGGAAGACGATAAGGGCGAAGATTTGCGGGGAGACGAGTCTGTTTGCCCATATTGCAAAAGCCTCCGCCTTTGATGGCGGAGGCTTTGCGTTTGTTTCTTGCGTTTGTTTCTTTTAATTTATCTGTATATTATTTCTTCTTTTTCAGAACAACGGGAATTACGGCAAGAAGCGCCAATGCGGCAAATCCTGCGCTGCAGCCGCCGGAGCTGCCGCCTGTCTGGGTTGGAGCCGGTTTCACAGTTATGTCTGCGCTTAGCGAGACCTCTTTGAGAGTTTCGCTTCTTGCCCCTATATTCCCGATTGTGGCTGTTATTATTGCCTTGCCCTCTTTCAGGGCTTTGACAAGGACACCCTTTCCGCTTTCTTTGACGGATGCGATATCTTCGTTGCTGCTTGTCCATAGGGTTCCGTTAAATACTGCGTCCGGCATTGCTGTCTCGGGTTTGAGCGAGATGGGTTTGGATGTTCCGACCGTAATTGATGCCGATACCGGGTCTATCGACACAACAGGTATCTTGAGTTTTTCAATGTTATAGCTGTATGAACCGACGTCAGCGCTGACACCTGGATTGCGCAGAAGACCGGTCTGGTCGTCTGACGGCACGACCATGTCGCCTGATACCTTTGTTCCGACAGGTGCTCCGAATCGCAGCGCCGAACTGTCGCCTGATATCGCATAGACATATACGTCCGCTGAAATTGTCGTGGGTCTTAGTTTTTTATCAAGCGGGCTAAGTTTGGGGTCTTCGGATGTAATATTTGTACCGCTCGGATAGCCGTCCTTTACTACGCAGTCGGTGACGGTGACAAGAGTGTTGGCCTTTCCGTCGCTTCCTATTTCAGCGCCATTAGATGTACTGTTGCCGTAAAACACGGAGTTATAGATATTTGTGTAGACATAGCGGGGGGTGTCCGAAACATTATACATTCCTCCGCCGTACGCGGCTGTGTTTTTGGCAAATGTGCAGTTTATGAAAACAGGCTCCGCATTTTTGTCGTGAGCAGCCTGATTGCTAACTCCTCCGCCTCCGTTTTTAGCAGTGTTTGCTGAAAATGTGCAGTTTGTAACCTTGGAAGAGTTACGATCGTTGGCCATTCCGCCTCCTGACCCGCCCGCATGGTTTGCGGAGAAGACACAGCCTGTTATGGTCGGGCTGCCAAGGCCATTGAACATCCCGCCGCCGCTGTAAGGGACAGTATTTGCTGAAAAGGTGCAGTTTATGACACTTGAGCTGACGTTTTCGTTATACATCCCGCCGCCGCTGCCTTTTGGTGCAGTGTTGCCTATAAAGGCGCAGCTTACGACGCTTGGGTCACCGCCGTTGTTATACATCCCGCCGCCGCCGCTGCCTTGTGATGCAGTGTTGCCTATAAAGGTGCAGCTTACGACACTTGGGTCACCGCCGTCGTTATACATCCCGCCGCCGCCTCTGCCTGATGCAGTGTTGCCTATAAAGGTGCAGCTTACGACACTTGGGGCACCGCCGTTGTTATACATCCCGCCGCCGATATCTGCAATTCCGCCTGTGACTGTGAAGCCGTCAAGTATTGTGTCTGTTGACACGGCAGTGCTGCCGCCTGTTATAAGAGGAAACTTGTCTGTTGAGACAAGGCTTGCGTCTCTTGAGATGATTGTGTCCGCACCTGTGAATTCTGCGTCAGGTGTTATTGCGGGACGTTCGGCGAGTGTTTTTTCCGTGCCGTTGAATCCTCCGTACATGCGTACTCCCTTATCGAGGGAGATTGTCTTTGTCCTTGTGTATGTGCCCTTTGCCACCCAAACCACAGGTGCAGCCGCATGATTGACATCAAAAGAGGCCTTTGCCTGTACAGCAGCGGCGTCGAGCGAGACTCCTGCCATTGCGTTTTCCCAGCTTGTGCCGTCCTTAGTTCCGCTTCCGCTTTCGGTAACGTAGATTATCGGCGCATCACCCGCATGAGCTCCTGTGTACCAAAAGCTCATCCCCGCTCCTATTACGGCAAGCATAGCTGCAACTAAAAGCCCTGTGCAAATCCTGCCGCTATTTTTTCTTCCTTCCTTCACAAGAACATCTCCTTTGTTTGCGTAATTTCTATGGTTATTTTACTATATAACATGTAATTTGTGTAATAAATGTAAGTATTATAATGGCTAAAACAAAGAAAAATTCAAGTAATATTCATTTTAATGCTATTAAAGTACACAAAGTGCATAAGAACACGCATGTGTGTTTACTTTTTTAAAAAAGTCCACTCTGTCATTTGAACCTTATCACATTTGCGGCACAGTGCTTCCTGCTCTGCTCTCAATAGATTTGTGGATTTGCTAAGATTTTCACATTAAAAAAGCTAAGGCTTTTTGCAATTCAGCGTATGTATCTTGCAAGGTAAAGAAAGTTTAGTTAGCAATTTACAGTTGTAAAACCGGCGAAAAAATAAAAGGATAATCCTGTAATATTATAGGTAATTTAAAGTCTAATCATACACTAATCCGTGTGTCCTAAAGGAAAAAGCATAAAAAAAGCAAAAAAAGTAGTTGACGAAGA